>NZ_CP132911.1:2729220-3058440 GCF_036320485.1 Dyella sp. A6 | reverse complement strand
TGCAGTAGCTGCCGCCGGATTGTGTTTTGCCGGTGTGGCTTTCTCTCCGTTCCTGGACTTCGCCGCCATGGATTGGCCACTCAGGCTCAGCCCAAGAAGCAATGCGCCGAACAACGCCTTGCGTGGATAGTCGTGCATGTGATGTCTCCCCCCCAGAGTGTCGCGTCAAATCCCCTAGCAATTCACCCAGCGAGCCCCGTCCCTCATCCATCGACATCCATTCCCCAGGCCGCGTGTGGTGTTTGCCACTCGTTGTTTGCTTCAGTTCTCCTGGTACGTAAGTACGGTGAAACTGTTGTCGAAATAGAAGTTCGGATAGAAGGGTGCTACGGCTGTGTCGACCTTCCTGGTGGGATCGACGCCGCCTTCGGCGGCTACCAGGTAGACGCGATTACGTTTCGGGTCGAGAGCCAATGTGCGGGCCATGGGACGGGTGGTGACGGCCTGCTCCAGACGGTAGCTGTCGGGGCCTAGCTGGTCGATGACCATCAGGTCGGCATCGAGCCCGTTGGAGGCGAAGATACGGTGTGTAAGTGGATCGAAGGCCACGCCATCGTTGCCACGGCCAATCGGTTGCCTGGCCACCAGCTTGCCGTTGCCCGCATCGAGTACAACCAGTAGGGGGCGGTCGCTACGGCAGCCGACAAAAATGCGCCGGCTGTTCGCGTCGTAATCCAACCCGGTGGGCTGGTGACAGGGCGCGGTCGGCCAGATAGCAGTGACACGGTGCGTGCGGGCATTAATGCGAACTACCGCATCGCGGTCACGCTCGGCGACAAACAGGTTGCCGTGACCGTCCGGTGCCGAAGCCTCAATCTGGTGGCTTCGCATCGGCAACGTGGCCACCAGCTTGCCGCTGCGAGCATCCATGAAGGCGACCTTCCTGTTGTCGCCCATCGTGAAGATTAGCTGCCCGGTCACTGGTTCATAGCTGCCGGCATCGGCGCTGATGCCAAAGCGGATACGGCGTATTGTCTTTAACGAGGCCAGCTTGAACTCGGTCGTCGAGCCGTCGCCGTTGACGGTGAAACCGAGGCCCAGTTCGGGCACCAGGATCGCTTTGTTGGCGCCCGAGGAATTGGTGATGTCAGTGACCACCTTATGTGTGGTCACGTCAAACACGGTGACACCATCGTGGCGGCGGCCGATGAACAGATAGGAGCGCGTGGGATCGTAGCTCAGGTAGTCCCATGCCGGTGCCTTGCCCGCTAGGGTTACGGCAGAGCGAAGCTGGTAGAAGCTTGCTGCGCGACTCGGTGTGGACAGTGCAGCCAGGCAAAGAAGCAAGGTCGCCAGGGTCTGGATGCCACACCATCGTGGACGTGCGAATCGGAAAGGTGAGGGCATGGCAACCATCGACTTATCCTGTCCCCTATCGACGAAATCGGTAAATGCTTGGCGCGTACCCTAGGGTATGCACCTAACAGATACCTGTAAGAATCCTTAAAAATTTTTCAGATCATCGCTGTGTCGACAGGACGTGGTTTTCCAGGCATGCCGCGAGGCAATGACTCGGCAAATACATGTTGTGCGTCGCGTCACTGGTTATGTCCATTGCTGGCATACACTCGCTGCGCAACCTCGACAGTCAGGTGCGCTATGAAGATTCTCGTCGTCGAAGACCAGCAACGGCTTGGTCAGTTTCTGAAGCAGGGGCTTAGCGAATGTGCCTACACCGTGTCCTGGGTCGGCACCTGTAGAGATGCGAGCGATGCGCTGGCTGACACCAACTATGACGTGATCATCCTCGACCTGAACCTGCCTGATGGTGATGGCCTGAATCTACTCGCGGAATGGCGACGCGCAGGCTTCAACGAAGCGGTACTGATCCTCAGCGCGCGCGATACGGTGCAAGATCGCATCAAAGGCCTGGACATCGGGGCCGACGACTATTTGCCCAAACCTTTCAGTTTCGACGAGCTTTTGGCTCACGTGCGCTCCTTGTTGCGGCGCCAGTCTTCGATCAAGCAGACAGTGCTTACTCATCGTTGCGTGAAGCTCGATCTGCTTGGCCACACAGTCATGTTGAAGGAGCAGCCAGTAGACCTTACCAGCAGGGAATTTGCGCTGCTGGAGATCTTCATGCAGAACGCGGGACGAACGCTTACACGCTCCTACATCTCCGAGCGTATATGGCCAGGCCTGACTGACACCAATCTTCTGGACGTCTATATGAGTCGGCTACGTAACAAGCTGGAAGCCGGTCAACCCGTGCCACTGTTCAAGACACTGCGAGGTGTCGGCTACCAGCTTGTATGAAATCGATCGGTGCGCGCATCACCTTCTGGTTCGTACTGAGTGTCACGCTTACCCTGGCCGGTCTGTTCATTGCCGGCTACCATCTGCTGCAGAGCTACATGATCCGTGATCTGGATCTGCTCAACACCACCGAGTTCCGCCAGATCAAGGCACGCCTTGGGCCGGACTACGCAGCACTGAGCTCGGCAACGATCAACGAGCGTATTCGGCAGACCACGGAATATGCCTCGGTGTTGTTCTACATCAGTATTGATGTACCTAAACAAGGCAACCTGTTCCGTTCCAGGAACCTTGCTGGCAAGGCACTGCCCGACGTGAAGGGCAAACGGGTCTACAACGGCAGCATGCCCGGTGTAGGCGAGCTGCGTATTGCGGAATTCCTGATGCCACCGTTCGACGTCAGCGTCGGTACACCGGTGGGACAGATGCGGCGGGCCTTGGTGGCCTATACCGAGGTCAGTCTAGCGCTACTTCTTGGGATGATCCTTGCCAGCATGATGATCGGGTTGGGACTCTCCCGCCTGATGCTACGACCGGTGCGGCTGATCGGCGAGATGGCCAATCGCATTCGTTCAGACAACCTCACAGAGCGCATCAGCGTCAGTGGCATCGACGACGAGATATCGGATCTCGCGCGGCTGCTGAATCAAATGTTCGACCGCCTTGAATCTTCGTTCAACCATGTGCGTGAATTCAGTGCCGAGGTGTCCCACGAGCTCAAGACGCCACTTTCGCTGGTACGGCTGCATGCCGAAAAATTGTTGGCGGACGGCACCCTGAACACGGCGCAGGAGGAGGCTGTCCAGGTGCAACTGGAGGAGCTGGCCCGCATCAATCAGATGGTGGACGAGCTGCTTTTCCTCTCGCGAGCCGAGGCGCAGGGTATCCATATGGATCTCGTTGTGCAGGATCCGCATCGTTTTTTGCAGAGTTTCGAGCAGGATGTCTGTGCTCTGGCCGAGCATCAAGGACGACGCATACGCTGTACCTGCCTGGGCCATGGCCGGGTTGCGTTCGAGAGACGGTGGCTGCGGCAGGTCATCCTCAACATCTTCACCAATGCCTTGCGGGCTTCCCCGCCAGGTGGGCTGATCACGTTGCGTTCCGAATTTGTGCCGCGCTACTGGCGCTTGAGCATTGAGGACGAGGGGCCGGGCCTGACGCGTGAGCAGTGTGAACGCGCTTTTGAACGCTTCGTCCGCTTTCATCAAGGTGGCGAAGCAGATCGCGGCAGCGGCTTGGGTCTCGCTATTTGCCGAAGCGTCATCCAGTTGCACAATGGCCGCATTTACGCCGAGCCCCGTGTGGAAAGTCAGGGGCTGCGCGTCGTGCTGGAGTTACCCACCAGTGAGGAGAGTTCGAAACAACCAGGGTGATGTGACAGCGATATCTTGTTGTTCTATGTGGGCAATAGCCAGCCATGTCTTTGGACTTGTATGGGCGGGTACGCGGCGGGTCGCAAAGGTAGACCGGACTCATCACAGGCCCGGATGTGAAGAGGAGCCAAGCTCACATCCGAGCCTGTAGTCACCGAAGCAGGTGTCCAGAGAACTTCCCGGTTCCAGCTCAATGTGCCTTGAAGCGCAGAACACCGGCTACCGGTGGCTTGTTGTACTGGGGCGAGATCCCCAGGAATAGTTCGTTGAGTTGCGGGACATAAGTCTCGCTCTTGGCCCCAGGTGCGGTGGGGACGCGCGCGAGTTCGCGATAGTGGTCCGGATCAATTTCCTGGTAGACACCTAGTTCGCCCACCGCTCCAGGGACATAGATACGATCACGGGCGGCATCGAAGGAAACCCCATCATTGATCGCGGGCACATCCAGAGTGGCGACTGATTTGCCGTTTTGAGTGTTGAACACCAGCATCTTCGTTGGATTGCGCGTTACCACAAACAATCGGTGATGGGCATCGTCGAGCGACATCGCGAGGTTGGTGCGAGCGCCAATGATCGGCCAGTGGGCAATGACGTCGAGTGTCTTTTTGTCGAGCACGTCAACCTCATTTTTGTCGGCTACATTGATGAACATCCGGTTGCCGTGCTCCTCGGCGCGCAGTGCCTCGACGTGGTCGGAATCGAACTCATGCGTGCGTAACACACGTCCTGTCCAGGGATCGATCTCATTGAGCCAGCAGTGCTTCGCATGTACATCTGCGCCGCCGGTGACTATGAATAGATGCTTCGTGGATGGGTCGTAGTATTCGGTATCGGCGCCAGGGGCCACTTTGATGTATCCGAGCACTTTGTAGTTTCGGTCGTCGATGATCCGTGGCCCTGAATCGTCAGTCACGATCAGGCGATGCGTGCCAGGAACCAGGAAGAAAGCATGTGGTGTCTTGAAGGTCGTCAATGTCGTCAGGTGCTTGCCAGTCTTGAGATTGAATACCTCCACGGTGCCGTGATCCTCCGCAGCCACGAAGAGCTTGTTCTCCTTGAGGTCGGCGAACAGGTGATCAACATCACCGTTGTAGCCTGGGAAGTTGGTACGCCCGAGTAGAGTCAAAGGTTCGTTCGATGAGGCGGCAAAGGTGGTCATCGAAAGCAAGCTTGAGAATGCAAAGCTCGTGAGCCAGGCAAATTGACGTAGTTTCATCGTTATTGGTCCATCGGTCGATTGGGATTCAGGTAAGGCCCATTTCGCGCCCGGGCCTATAGCTGTGGAGTACTGTTATCAGGGTCAATATGTGGTTTCGACCAGCTTCGCCGCCGAGGGGATTTTGCGGGCGAGCTCATCGCGGATGCGGATAGCCTCCTCATGGCGGGCCTTCTCGTCGATGTTTTTCGTCAGGGGAAAGACCACGCCGAGTGCACCGATACGCTTGCCGGTGGAGTCGTTCAAAGGGAGCTCTACCTCGTAGCGTTGCAGACCGGTGTTGTTTTCCAGGTTGGTCTTGCCGAGGTTCACCACTCGGGCGTCATCGCTGTCGTCCGGTTTGCCAATGCGACCGATGTTCGAAGCCAGGATCTCGGGCGTGGCGTTTTTCGGCGTCGCGGCGTGAATGGCCATGATCAGCACATCGCGATGTCGCGCCAGCGTCTCATCGACGAGATCTTGCGCATAGGAATTCAGGGGAAGGTTTTTGTCCCAGAGTGCTTTCTGAACCAGGTTTGCCGCATAGGAGGTATTGCGCTGAAGGTAGGTACGGATGGCGAGCGCCTCATGTTCGAGTTCTTGCCTGCTGCTGCCTTTGAGCGAGATCGTCATGACCCCGGCATTTTTGCCAGAGACATCTAGCATCGGCATCGTCGCCGTGAGCTGTCCTGCGACGTAGTCGAAATGGGCCTTGCCGTTCACCAGTACCTTCTTGGCGGTTGCCGTGGCTGGTGTACCCGTCTTGCCTGTCGTGGAGGCGATGGCCTGCGGGTTGGACGTGTGAGGAACAGCGACGTAGAGCGTGAGTGAATCGACATTGCGATTTTTATGAATCACGCGAGTAACCAGCTCCTGGCCGTAGCTACCAGGCCCAATCACAATCGGCCCCATTTCAGCGAATACCGCCCCGGCCATCGTGAGTGCTATCAGCGCGGCCGTAACCTTCATGCCCGTGCGTACCATTTCGTGCCCCTCAAAGGTTTGTAGTGACCCGCCCCATTACGGAGAGGAAAAAGTTGTATCGTGATGGAGGGTATCGGCCCAACCTAAAGGAATCCTGTAAGCCGCCTGAAAAGAAATTCATGAACGTGGCTAAGCCGGTCCAGCTCAAGCGCACAGCACCCGTACATCGACATGGATGACGATAAGGTGGGCATGTCAGCAACGTGTGCGCAGTTTTGAAAACCAAAGTCAGTGCAGCTCAGGCAGGTCATTCACACACTTTGCTTGGAGCCGAAGAGCAAGGTATGTGTGGCCATCGGCGAATCAATGGCTTAGCAGGCCGTTGAGAAGCACCATCTTGCGTCAGGCTTCATAGCCATGGTCTATGGATCATCGGCTTTGCGGCAGCCACAGGACACGATTTTCCATCCTGCGGACGCACGTCTCCCGTCGTCGCTCACGTCGGCGACGGTTCCCACCACTGCCCGATGCCACCAAGGCGGATCAGGTTGTAGGCGGCAAACGTCCAGGTCACCCAGCCACGCACCGCGGCGAGGCCGACCATCGGCAGCTTGCGCAGCCCGCCGATGGTCTTGATCCAGCCAAAGCCCTGTTCAATCCGTTTACGCACCTTCTGGCTGATCGCGTAGTCACCCGTGCGTGCCACTGCGCTCGGCACGGCGCTGCGTCGACCGTTACCCGTGTTGCGTGCGATATGCGGCACGACTCCCCGTGTCATCAGTGCTGCGACGAAGTCCTGCGTGTCATAGCCCTTGTCGGCCCCGAGCGTAGCCCCTCGCAACACGCCAGCCGCGGTGAGCAGATCCAAGGCACCGTCGCGTTCGCCGGTGCCGCTGGCATGGCGGACATCCACGCCGATGACCAGGCCGTGGCGGTTCTCCATCAGGCTGTTGGCCAGGTAGCTCAGCTTGGCCTCCTTGCCTTAGCCCTTGCGGATCAGCCGGGCATCCGGATCGGTGGTGGACGCGTGCGTCTCGTTGCTGCGCGACTGGCCACGAAGTTGTCGCCATCACCGTCGCCGTCCTTGGGCCGGAAGCTCTTGTGCGAAGCCCACGCCTCCAGCAACGTGCCGTCCACCGAGAAGTGCTCGTCGCTGACCAGATCACGCAGCCGCGCCAGCAGCACGGTGTGCTCGAAGAAGTGCTGGGCGATCGCCTCGTCGAACAGCCGTTGGCGGTTGAAAGAGAACGTCGAGTGGTCCCACACCGAATCGTCGATGTTCAGTCCCACGAACCAGCGGAACAGCAGGTTGTAGTTGAGCTGCTCCATCAGCAGCCGCTCGCTGCGCACGCTGTAGACCACCTGCAGCAGCGAGGCACGCAGGATGCGCTCGGGCGGTATCGACGGGCGGCCACTCGCGGCATAGCGTGCCGCCAGCAACGTATCGAGCTCGCCCAGGATCGCGTCCACCAGCACCCGCAGTTTGCGGATCGGATGATCGGGCGGCACCCGATCATCGACCGATACATACGAAAACATGCCAAGCTGCTGGAAGTCGGGGCTGCGCATCGGATTAGGCGGTCAGTGATTGAGAGCGTCTATGACCACGGCGATGCGTGGAGGTTTCTCAATAGCCCGCTAGGTGGATTTCTCGTCGCGAATCATTTTTGCACCTGCGCAGAGGGCGGCGAGCTTACTTCTCGCAACATCGCGCGATAGTGGCGCCATACCGCAGTTGGTGCTTGGAAACAGCTTATCGATTTCGACGAATCGCATGGCTTTACGTAACGTATCGGCCACTTCTTCCGGCGTCTCTACCTTGTTGGTAGATACGTCGATCGCGCCGACCATCACCTTCTTGCCGCGCACGAGTTCGATCAGATCCATAGGCACATGCGAGTTGTGGCATTCCAGTGAGATCAGGTCGATGCTGGACTTCTGCAGTTTCGGGAACGACTCCTCGTACTGCCGCCATTCCGATCCCAGTGCTTGCTTCCAGTCGGTGTTGGCCTTGATGCCGTAGCCATAGCAAATGTGCACCGCAGTTTCGCACTTGAGCCCTTCGATTGCGCGCTCGAGCGTGGCAACGCCCCAATCGTTCACCTCGTCGAAGAACACGTTGAACGCCGGCTCATCGAACTGGATGATGTCGACGCCGGCCGCTTCCAGCTCCCTGGCTTCCTGGTTGAGGATGGTGGCGAACTCCCAGGCGAGCTTCTCGCGGCTCCTGTAATGGGCGTCATAGAGCGTGTCGATCATCGTCATCGGGCCCGGTAGCGCCCATTTGATCGGCTGACTGGTCTGCTGGCGCAGAAACTTCGCATCCTCGACGAAAACAGGTTTCGAGCGGCTTACCGCGCCGACCACGGTCGGCACACTGGCATCGTAGCGATCACGGATCCTGACCGTCTCGCGCTTCTCGAAATCCACGCCACTGAGGTGCTCGATGAACGTGGTGACGAAGTGCTGGCGCGTCTGCTCGCCTTCGCTGACGATATCGATGCCTGCGTGCTGTTGCTCCTGCAGCGACAGGCGCAGCGCATCGCGCTTGCCTTCGGTCAGCTCCTTGCCCTGCAGTTTCCAGGGTGACCAGAGCTTCTCGGGTTCTGCAAGCCAAGACGGCTTGGGTAGGCTACCGGCGGTGGAGGTAGGCAATAGTTTTTTCATGAGGTGAGATTTCGTGTGTCCTGGTGATTAGCGAGGGCGGCCGGCGGCCCACTGATCAAGAACGCTCCGGTAGGGCTTGATGAAATGGTGCTCGGTGAACCTGCCTTGCTTGATGGCCAGCTGGCTGCGTTCTTCGCGGTCGTAGACTATGCGGGTCGTGGAATAGTCTTGGTGCGTCAGGCTGGGTTGATAGATCGCTCCCGCTGCGGAGTTTGCGTTGTAGATCTCCGGTCGGTAGATCTTCTGGAATGCCTCCATCGTGGCGATGGTGGCAATCAGCTCCAGGCTCGTGTAGTCGCCCAGCAGGTCGCCCTGGAAGTAGAACGCCAGCGGCGCGACGCTGTTGGGCGGCATGAAATAGCGGGCCTGCAGCCCCATCTTCTCGAAGTACTGGTCGGTCGAGGAAAACTCGCTCTGCCTGTACTCCACGCCGAGAATGGGGTGCTGGTTCTCGGTGCGGTGATAGATCTTGCTGCTGGAGACGCTGATGCAGATCACCGGCGACTTGGAAAACTGTGCGGCGTAGGCCGCCGACTTCAGGAAGTGCCTGAACAGCTTGCCATGCAGATCGCCGAAATCGTCCGGAGCGCCGAAGGTGGCCTTGTCCTGGTTGTATTCGGGCAGCACCACGTTGAAGTCGTAATCGCGCACATAGGACGAGAAATTGTTCCCGGGGATGCCGGCGATGCGCGCACCGGAGCGGGTGTCGATCACGCTCGGCTGCAGGATCTCGATTAGCGGGAACGCATCATCTGCTTCGCTTGCGTCGATATGCATCTCGACAGAGACGATGTCGAGCTCGACGCGATAGCGATCCGCGTTCGGATTGTCCCAGTGCACCAGGTCGTTGAAACGGTTGCCGATCATCCGCAGGGTATTGAGTAGGTTCTCCTTTCGATGCTCTCCTCTGGCCAGATTGGCGAAGTTGGTGGTGATACGCGTTCCTTCAGCGGGCCGGTAGTTCTCGTCGAAGGCGATGCGCTTGATGTTGAAACTAAAGTCGTTGTTCATGGTGGCCTGGTGCTATGGCTTCCTGGATGACATCCGGATGCACGTGGTGCATCTGGCACTTGAATGTGATGCAGCTCAACTGCCTTCACACTCTTGCGCTGCTGGCTGAAGGCTGCGGTTCGCCTGCGTGATGGCGTGAGTGCAACAGCGCGGCGGTATCGGACGATGAACGGGGAGGGCGCATCTGGGCTGTTGCTGATTCAGGCAACGGCCACGTCCTCGGCGATGTGGGTTTCAGCCCGGCGGCTGAGCTCCAGCAGCGGCAACGCCCGCTGCACGGCCAGACTGGCCCGCTGGAGCAGCGCTTCGTCGTGCACACGGAAGTCCACGAATTCCTTGTCTGTCGCGTAGACGCCCAACGGCAATGTGCGCGCCTGGAAGAAGCTGAAGAGTGGCCGTAGTTGATGGTCGATGATCAGGGTGTGGCGCTCGCTGCCACCGGTAGCAGCGAGAAGGACAGGCGTGTCGGTCAGGGCGTCTTGCTTGATGAGATCGAAGAAGTGTTTGAACAACCCGGTGTAAGAGCCGCGATAGACCGGCGTCGTGACCACAAGCACATCGGCCCGCTCGACCGCCACAAGTTCGCGCTCTACCGCGGCAGGCACTTGCGAGCGCCGGACCGCTCCGGCGAACTGCGGTGCAAGTTGACCCACTTCGACCAGATGCTGCTCGCACGGCAGCTGCTCGCCAAGCAGCTGCAGAAGGTGTTCTGTTAGGGCTATCGCCTTGGATGGGCGTTGCAGCCCGCCGGAGACGGAAACGACGCGGAGTGGACGTGTCATTTTGTGTTTTCAGCGTGGGGAGAGGTGTCCGGCACCGTGAGAAGGTTGGGAGCCGGCTGCGTGCAGATACATGTCATGAGCAGATGATCGATCCGGACTGCCGCGGCTGTCCGTTACTGGATCGGCTACGACGCCCGCATCAATCAAATGTGGGCTTGATGCTAGCCGCCACTTCAGATGACGTAAAATGGTAATATTTCACGAATCCATGAGCCAGGTTCATTATTGTGATTGAGCGCATCCACCTCAGCATCGTGCAGCAGGTCGAGCGGCAGGGGTCGCTGACGGCCGCCGCGGGCGTGCTGAACCTGACCCAGTCGGCACTTAGCCACAGCATGAAGAAGCTTGAGCAGCAGCTCGGTACCGACATCTGGCTGCGGGAAGGGCGCAGCCTGCGCCTGACTCAGTCCGGGCAGTACCTGCTGGCGGTGGCGAATCGGGTGCTGCCACAGCTGGATTTGGCCGAGGAGCGTCTGGGCCAGTTTGCACAGGGAGCGCGTGGCACGCTGCGCATCGGCATGGAATGTCATCCCTGCTACCAGTGGCTACTCAAGGTCGTGTCGCCGTATCTGGCTGCATGGCCGGATGTGGATGTGGACGTCAAGCAGAAATTTCAGTTCGGTGGTATCGGCGCGCTGTTCGGCTACGAGATCGACCTATTAGTCACACCCGACCCACTGTTCAAGCCAGGTCTGAAATACGAGCCGGTCTTCGACTATGAACAGGTGCTCGTGGTCCCTAAGAGCCACGTACTGGCGGCGTCGGCCTACGTGAAGCCGCAGCAGCTGACTCGCGAGGTCCTGATCAGCTACCCGGTGGACATCGAGCGGCTGGACATCTACAGCCAGTTCCTGTTGCCTGCCGGCGTCACCCCAAAACGGCACAAGGCGATCGAAACCACAGATATCATGATGCAGTTAGTGGCCAGCGGCCGTGGCGTGGCCGCAATGCCGCGCTGGTTGGTCGAGGAATACGCAGCCCGGATGGAAGTGGTTGCCGTGCGGCTAGGTCCGCAAGGCATCCCTAAGCAGATCTACTTGGGCGCGCGCGAAGCAGACATTGCTATCGACTACCTGCGTGCTTTTGTCGAGCTGGCTCGCGGTCTCACGAACCGCTCTACCGCATGCGGGACCAACTAATGGAACGCCGCATCGTCAACAGGGAAGGTCGGCAGAAATTCGTGCAAAATCCGCGAGCAGGCAGACAACGCGTTGGTGCGCTCACTGAGTGCAGTGGGTCACTGCGGCGACAACGCGGCGTGCGAGGGCTTCTTCGGCCTGCTCAAGCGCGAACGGATTTATCACATGAAGCACCCGACGCTCAATGCGGCAACGGCCGATGTAATCGAATACGTCGAGCGGTTCTACAACCTTAGAATGCAGCGGAGACAGGCGAAGTGGGATCTGCAGTTCTCCACCCTTTCACAACCGTCCGTGAAAACCGGGTAGAACCCGATCTCCGCCGGTGGTTTCAGGATTGTGAAGCGGCCGCACTGGATGCAGACAAAGGTAGAGTCGAAATACCTAGGCTTAGGTTAAGTTGCTGCAGAAGTGATTTAACGGTCCTGGTCCTTCGCCGACGTCCAACGTATCTGACGTGCTTAGGGCCGCCTTCACGAATCGCTTGGCCATAGCCACGGACTCATGCACTGAATGCCGCGGAAGCAGTGCCGCGATCGCAGAAGAAAGCGTACAGCCTGTGCCGCGACTGTTGCTGCAGGCCAGTCGCGGTGCGTCAAATGTCTGCACTCCTGAGGGGCCGGCCAGCACGTCAGGGCTACACTCACCGCCCAGATGACCGCCCTTCAGCAGTACCCAGGAGGGGCCCAAGCCTTGCAGCATCACGGCCTGCTGATGCATCTGTTCCAGGTTGCCCGCTGGCGGTATATCCAGCAGCGTGGCTGCTTCGTGCAAATTTGGAGTCAGGACCGTAATCCGCGGCAGAAGCACATCGCGCAGGGCTGCCAACGCATGTCCGGTCATCAGTGCGTCGCCGCTGCTGGCCAGCATTACCGGATCGAGTACTGCCGGCAATATCGGTCGGCTCGCCAGTCGTGTTGCCACTGCGCAGATGATGCCGGTATCGGTCAGCATGCCAAGTTTGAGCGCATCTACCCTGACGTCCTCCAGTACGGCATCAAGTTGGGCGCCGACGCATTCGGGGGCGACTGGAGAGATTGCGCGTACACCCTGGGTGTTCTGCACGGTCAGCGCGGTGATCACTGCCATGCCGTAGGCACCCAGTGCGGCAAAAGTTTTCAAATCGGCGCCGATGCCCGAGCATGCGGTAGGGTCGTTGCCAGCCACACTGAGCACATGGGGGATCACCGGTGACGGTCCACTTCGCCCATCGCGAGCAAGGCGAGACGCGTGAAGCCGGACTGCTGAAGTTGTTCGGCGGCTCGTGCCGCGCGCATGCCACTGCGGCAGGTCAATACCAGCCGTTGATCACGCGGTAGCTCAGGCAGTATCTGCCGCAACTCGGGCAGTGCGCAGCGAACGGCATCCTCGCGCACCGTGAGAGGTGCTTCTGCAGCGCTCCGCAAGTCAATCGGAAGGTCGTCTTCTTTCAGTTGCGTGTGCCCAACCAAGGGTAAGGAGTTGACTGGTTCTTCCGCTTCGCCGAAATTGAATTGAGAGAACGCCATCGACTGGCCATCCCAACGCCACAAACGACCGCATGGCGAAGGTGTCATCTTCAAAAGCAATGCCAGCACGAGCTGCGCCTGCAGGCTGCCGATCATCGCCACCACCGGTCCAAGCACGCCTGCACTGGCGCAGTCGGCCGCCTGCACGGGCCAGCGTGGAAACAAGGCCCGATAGCTCGGCGCGTCGCCGCAGAACACGCCGGCATACCCGTCCAATGCCTGTGCCGAAGCGCTCACCAGCGGCGTGCCTGTAGCCAGGCAGGCATCGCTCAGCGCGTAGCTGACGGCGAACTGGTCGGCCGCATCCACCACCACGTCGGCCTGTGCTACCCAGCCGGGCGCGTTGGCCGGATCAAGGGCCTGTTGTTCGGCGTGCACCTGTACCTGCGGATTGAGCGCATGGAGGGACGCGACGGCCGCCTGCACCTTGGACTGGCCAAGATCGTCCATACGATAAAGCGTCTGTCGGTGTAGGTTGCTCAATTCCACCGTATCCGGATCGACCAGCTGCAATTGGCCCACACCGGCGCCCGCCAACAACGGCAGCAGCGTGCTTCCCAGTCCACCGGCACCGACTACCAACACCCGCGCACCTACAAGCCGCTGCTGGCCGGTCACACCGACCTGCGCCAGCTTTTGCTGGGTACAATAGCGCGGACTCATACGGCGCGCTGGCTTGCGGCCAGCCAGGCCGCCGCTCGTGCTCGTGGGTCAGCATGATTGACCACATCGTTAACAACCGCAACCACATCGGCACCGGCGGCCAGGCATTTAGGCAGTCGCTGTAGGGTGATGCCGCCGATGGCCACCAGCGGAAGGCAACCGATACGACGCTTCCATTCACCTATTCGATCCAATCCCTGCGATGCCCATGGCATCACTTTCAGGGTGGTTGGCCAGATCGGCCCCAGTGCGACGTAATCGGCCTGCGCCTCCAGCGCGCGATCCAGTTCGGCTGGATCATGGGTGCTGATGCCCAACCTAATCCCGGCCCGGCGCAATGCCACCAGGTCGGCCCGAAGCAGATCCTCCTGACCGAGATGGACGAAGTCGGCGCCTAGCTCGATCGCCAACGCCCAATGGTCGTTGACCACCAGCTGCGCACCAACCATACGACAGGCTTGCAGCGCATCGGCGATCTGCGTGCGCAACCAGTTCATGTCTTCCGACTTGGCGCGCAACTGCACCAACCGCGCGCCGCCGGCCAGCATTTGTTGTAGCCGCCTGACATCAGGGACCACTGGGTAGAACGGGTCGAGCAGAGTCATTCGAGCACCGCCTGGCCCAGCAGTGGCGTGGAGGGTGCAGCCATGTCGCGAGGTAGGATCGGTCCAGCCAGGTAGGCCGCCCGGCCCGCCTGCACGGCCTTGCCGAACGCACCAGCCATCGCGATCGGGTCGCCAGCGCATGCAACGGCGGTATTGAGAAGTACTGCGTCGTAGCCCAGCTCCATGGCCGCGGCAGCCTGCGAGGGCAGGCCAATGCCGGCATCGATCACCAGGGGCACATCGGGAAAATGTGCGCGCAGGCTGCGTAGAGCATACGGATGGCTCAAGCCGCGGCCACTGCCGATCGGTGCGGCCCAAGGCATCAGCACCCGGCAGCCCGCATGCAGCAGGCGTTCGGCTACACCGAGGTCGTCCGTCGTGTAGGGAAACACCTGGAAGCCTTCCGCGGCGAGTTGGTGCGCCGCCTCGACCAGGCCGAAGACATCAGGCCTCAACGTATCGCTGTCGCCAATAACCTCGAGCTTGATCCAGCGGGTGCCGAACAGTTCCCGTGCCATCTGCGCCGTGATGACCGCTTCTTTCACCGAATGGCAGCCGGCGGTGTTGGGCAGCATGCTGCAATCAAGGCCCGCCACCAATTGCCAGAACTGCTGGCCGCTGCGTTCGCTACCCGATTCCCGGCGCAATGACACAGTGAGGATTTGGCTGCCGCCTGCACGCACCGCTTCGGCCAGACAGTTTGGCGAGGGATACTGAGCCGTGCCAAGCAACAGCCGTGAAGCGAAGTGTTGGCCGTACAATTCAAGTTCATCCATCGCTCAGCCTCCTTGCATCGGTGCCAGGATTTCCACCCGGTCGCCGGGTGCCAGCAAGGTGTTGACGCGCTCTCCTACTGTCACGAAATGGCCGTTGAGTGCGGTAGCCACCACGGCATCGCCTAGCGCCATGCGATCCAGAAGTTCTGCCAAGTTTGAAGCTAGTGGCTGGGCCTGGTCATTCACCATGATCGTCATGCGAGTACCTTATTGGTTGTTGCCATTTGGACGGCCAACTGTTCGGCGTACCATGGTGCTAACAGGAAGCCATGCCTATATAAGCCATTGAAATGCACTACTCGACCTTTGTGTTGCAGGTGCGGCAAGTTATCGGGCAGAGCGGGCCGAACGCCGACGCCAAACTCGACGATCTCCGCCTCGGCCAGCGCCGGATGCAAGATGTAGGCTGCGTTGAGAAGCTCTAGTGAGGAGCGCACGCTAACTGGACCGGCATGCTCGCTCTCGATGCTGGTGGCGCCAAGCATCAGCAGGCCGTCGGTGCGTGGTACCACGTAGAGTGGGATACGCGGATGCAGCAATCGTACGGGCCGTGTCAGATGTAGGTCACGGCTGCGTAGCAAAAGCATTTCACCGCGTACGCCGCGCAGTGCCGGCAAGGCCTCACGGGCTGCCAGTCCCCGGCAGTCAATCACGCTGCCATGAGATATCGCTGCGGGTTCAGTCGCGGTATCCAGGAACAGGCACCCACCCAACTCCTTCAGCCGCTCGCCCAACGCTGGCAGCGCCAGGCGTGGATCCAGATGGCCATCGCCGGCAAACCATAGGCCGGTAGCGAAGCGACCAGCCAGATCAGGTTCCAGTGTGCCGATGGCATCGGCGTTCAGTATGCGATGTCCCCCGGTACGCATGGCGAAGCGCTGCAGTTCAACATGGTCGCGGGGGGGCGCCAGTACCAGTGAACCATGTCGGTTGACGCCCGGCACATGTTGCGACCACCAGTCCAGCGCTAAGGCGCCACGCTCTGCCACCCGCGGCTCGCCCAACTCGCGCTCGCAACCGGGTGCCAGCATGCCGCCGGCCAACCATGAGCAGGACTCGCGACCGAGCGTGCGGGCTTGCTCATACACGCTCACTCGCGCACCGCGTTCGGCCAATGCCACGGCCGCGCTCAGGCCGGCTACGCCGGCACCGACTACTGCAATGGCGCGGCCTTCAAGTGGTTGGCACATAGAGCGCGCCACCGGTGGCCAGAAACTCCTTGGACTTGTCGGCCATACCGGCCAGCGCCGCGGCATCCTGGCGTAGATCCTGGGATATCTTCATCGAACAGAACTTTGGCCCGCACATCGAGCAGAAATGGGCCACCTTGTGGGCTTCCTTGGGCAGGGTGGCATCGTGATAGGCGCGTGCCGTATCCGGGTCAAGTGCCAGATTGAACTGATCCTCCCAGCGGAAATCGAAGCGCGCGCGCGACAATGCATCGTCGCGCAGGCGTGCAGCCGGGTGTCCCTTGGCCAAGTCAGCGGCATGTGCGGCGATACGATATGTGATCACGCCGGTCTTGACGTCGTCCCTGTCGGGAAGACCCAGGTGTTCCTTGGGGGTCACGTAGCAGAGCATGGCGGTACCGAACCAGCCGATCATCGCTGCACCAATGCCCGAGGTGATGTGATCGTAGCCGGGAGATACGTCGGTGGTCAGCGGGCCCAATGTGTAGAACGGCGCTTCGCCGCAGGCGATCAACTGCTTGTCCATGTTGGCCTTGATCTTGTGCATCGGTACATGGCCGGGGCCTTCGATCATCACCTGGCAGCCGTGTTGCCAAGCCACCCTGGTAAGTTCGCCGAGGGTTTCCAGTTCAGCGAACTGCGCAGCGTCGTTGGCGTCGGCAATTGAGCCCGGACGCAGGCCATCGCCCAGGGAGAGCGATACGTCGTATTGCCGGCAGATCGCACAGATCTCTGCGAAATGTTCGTAGAGAAAACTCTCCCGGTGTCTGGCCAGGCACCAGCGGGCCATGATCGAGCCACCGCGACTGACGATGCCGGTAACCCGGCTGGCGGTCAGCGGCACATACGCCAGCCGTACCCCGGCGTGGATGGTGAAATAATCCACACCTTGCTCGGCCTGCTCGATCAGCGTGTCGCGGAACACCTCCCAGCTGAGCCTGAGGGGATCACCACCTACTTTCTCCAACGCCTGGTAGATCGGTACGGTACCGATCGGCACCGGTGAGTTGCGCATGATCCACGAGCGGAGGTTGTGGATGTTACGCCCGGTGGACAGGTCCATCACCGTGTCGGCGCCCCAGCGGATTGCCCATACCAGCTTCTCCACCTCCTCGGCACCGCCGGAGCTGATCGCCGAGTTGCCGATGTTTGCGTTAACCTTCACCAGGAAGTTGCGACCGATCACCATCGGCTCCAGCTCGGGATGGTTGATGTTGGCCGGCAGGATGGCCCGGCCGAGCGCAATCTCCTGTCGCACGAACTCGGGAGTGACGTACTCGGGCATGGCTGAGTCGAAATCTTCACCATCGGCGAGCCTTGTTGCTGCATCTGCCAGTGCTTCGCTGCGACCAAGGTTTTCGCGGAAGGCAGCGTAGGTCATCTCTTCGGTGATGATGCCGGCGCGCGCGTATTCCAACTGGGTGACATAGTTGCACTCACTTCCGCGACGTAACCGCAAAGCAGCAGGACAAGCCGGTAGCGCCCCTCCTTCTTCGCGTTGACCATTGTCCTCGGGTCGTACCGTTCGGCCAGGGATGAGCTCCAGCGTGCGTTTGGCTAGCCATGGTTCGCGCAGTGGTGACAGGCCATGCGCTAGATTGATCTGAGCCGTATCGTCGGTATACGGGCCGGAGGCATCGTAGAGGTTGAGCGGTAACTCCTGGGGGGCGCTCAGTAGCACCTGGCGGAACGGTACTAGCAGTTCCGGATGCCCCGCAGGGCTCAGGTAAATCTTGCGTGAGCCACGGATGGCGCCCGTAGTCACGGTGGCCGGAGTAGCTGTGTGTGGATGACTCGTTGTTTGCATGGATCTCCTCCTGAAGAATGGGGAGATCCGGGGCGACGATCAGTTTGGGCGCACGCCGATGGCGAGCTAGTGAATTCCCGTCCCTTCGCCGGCATGACCCGGATCAGGTTCAAAGGGTTCGGCCACTGCCATCTCAGCCCTGCACGCGCAGGACACCCCTCGGAACGTCTATGAGCTTAGCGCAACTTTCTGAACGGGTCACGACGGATGTTGCTCGCGTCGTCTCCTGATTAGAGGCTTTGTCACCAACCATGGCCGCGCGGTCGCTAGGCTGCTCGCTCAGCACGCTGCACAAAACATGTGCGAAGCATGGTGTGACCTTCAATCAGCTACTCATGGAAACAAGACTGTCCGTAGCCGCCGCGATGCTGGGACGCTCTTCGGATCGGATTTCTGAGATTGCCTATGCATGCGGGTTTACATCGCTTCCGCACTTTTGCCGTCAATTCAAAGCTCGTTACAAAGTGTCGCCACGACAGATGCGTGATTGGTACGTTGTCAAGAAAGAGGGCAAGTCAAAAGATCAAGTCTTAACGTGTCTAGAGTTGATGCTCCGTTGAAGTGTTGCGTCTGTCAGCTCGATGCGCTCGCGATCCCTTCGGTCGAGTGTGACTGTAGGTGCAGACATGATGGATGGATTAGCACCGTAAAATATGGTCAGCTTAGTCTTAAGCTGTGTCATAAAAATCATGGCACGATCGTCTGCACCTATCAGACGGGCGAGGCGCCATCACGCGACGTTGTGTATCGCCACCCACGCCAGCCTGTTCACCCAACGCTCGAAGGGTGGAGGCGATAAAAAGCACCGCTCAGCCAGAAGCGCTTGCCCTACCCGATAGCTACACGCCGCGCGGCTGTCAGACGAATGCAGCGCTACGTTCCAGACGCCACTGACACTGCGATACCTGCCAGCACGCTTCATCGCTCAACAACTCGACCGATGTCCCTGTTGCGCACGCCCAATGGGACGGGATTTATGACCCAGTAAGAATAGGGAGAGATGCAGAAGTCTACCTTGCCTGCAGCAGGTTAGGCGGCGAAACACGTTTTTAGGTGTTGTTACCGCTGATATGGTGACCCTTGCTTCTTTGACGGATGCCAGTAGCGATGTAGAAGGAACTGAATCAGGACTGCAAGGCCAATCGACCAATGCAACACTGCGATAATTGGAAGAACGCTGTCGTTAGGGGGGTAATACAGGAAATAGCCAGATATCACGAGCACTACAAGAATTACGAACAACAGACCACCCGTTAGCCGGTACCGCTTTGCCTTCCATCCCCAGATGATGTGGCGCCCCCAGAGCCATCCTAAAACCCAGAGTGCAAGGAAGGCGAAAAGTCCATGCAGCGAAAGCCACCAGTGTTCCAATGGATGCGGCTCTAGCCCGAACGGCGTTTGCTGCATCAGAAAGTAGTGGAAAATTAGCCAAAGGATGCCGGTTAGCCATAAGCCAAGGCCGACAACATAGAGCGTCAAGCGCATGGGTAGAGTGAGACGCATTGGGCTTAAAAATCAACGGAAATGGGCATGGGCTGGTTGCTGCAGATGGACGTCCATGCGTTGTCGTCCATCATGAATGCCATTGCATGGTGACGTTCAAGAACAGGGGTAGCTGATTTCCCTGCAGCCATGACGACCTTGGTGAGCGCGTCGGCATCAATGCAGCAGGGAGCAACGACGCTAACAAACCGATCAGCCTTGCACGACTGTCCAGAGCGCGGGTCGATATGGGGGCAGATGAGCCTCGAGTCATTAGTGCTATTGGAACAGACCATTGATGTCTGACTGCCGGAACTGGCTAGCGCAGCATTTTCGAGATGGATTGCCGGAATGGCACTTCCCCTGTGGGAAGTGGACAGATAGATGAGTTCGGGTACCGGTCCCATCAGGCGCAGATCACCTCCGGCTTCCACGCACAGATGGGTTGGGGAGCGGGCGGCGAGATAGTCGAACGCACAATCGACGGCGTAGCCCTTGGCAATGCCGCCCAGATCCAGCCACAACGGCTTGGCAAACGAGACGACCCCGTCTGGCGATATGGTGACATCGTTCCAGTCCGCCTCTGGGTCGGGCCGTACTCCAGGCAGGGCAGGGAGTAACCCATCTTCAACGAGAGCCAGGGCGATCGTCGGATCGAACAGTCCCCCTGAGACCCTAGAAAGCTCCAGTGCGTGACTCAATACCGCCTGCGTATGCGAACTGACTGGGACTGGGCCGTACGATGCCTTTCTGTTCAGGTGCGAAAGCTCGCTACTTGGCTCATGGAAGCTCATCAGGCGATGAATGTCGGCGAGGAGGCCAAAGGCTGCATCGATAGCGTCGTTGGCTAGATCGGAGGGTAGTCCCTGGATCCGAATGCGGACAATAGTGCCTAGGAGCGGCCTGGCCCTCTCAATGGGGTGCGATGGCAAGAGCATAGGTCGCTAGGAGCCGGCGCACGCCGTCTGTGATGTGCTTGGATGATAGGGTTGCGCCGGAGATGTTCTGGATATCCCTAGTCAAGGTAAGCGTTGCGCCATTGCGCTTGCCGTCAAACTGAGCGAGCCACTTCGGATTGCGTACCTCGCTGCCGAAAGCTTCGCGATACTCTAGTATCTCGATACTTTTTACCGCACCGGTGCCGTCTAGTCCCAATGCGATGGGAATGAACGCGTGCTTGCCCACGACCTGATCGATGATGAACCAGCCGCCAGTGGACACTTTCCACAGTCGGAGCTGACGGCTTAACACGTCTGTATGGCTCGCCTTTTCGATGGCGTGTACCTGGCCTGCTGTCAACGTCAATGGTTGCTGGATGAGCGTAGCTCCAGGAAACATCAACTGCTGTGCTTGCTCGATGCTCAGGTACACCTTGGCGTACACAGGTGCCGCCACGGCCACCAATGCGGTGGCGGGCACCAACAGGAATTGGGCTTTCATAGTTCGCTTCCGTCAGAAGTAGTAACCGAGCTTCAGTCGAACACGCGTGTGTTCGAAATCGACGTCATTGTCATATCCATGGACGACCATGCTGGGGTCCATGTAGTTGTGCGCACCAGGAAGCTGCTGCAACCACGTGAGCGTGGCAAAGAAATGTTGGTTTGCGTAATGGATGGTTGGCCCCGTGTACAGGACATTGCCCATCCACTGGCTGTGATCGAGCAGCGCGAATCGGTTGATCTCCCGCTCGTTCTGAATCTCCCATGCTGCGGACCAGTTAGAAGTGAAGCGATACGAGACACCAGCGCCGAAATTCACGTCGGTCTCGATATTGGTGTTGGAGCGATCTTCGCCGCTGCCGGGATCCGCATAAGGGTTGCCTGGGAGCTCGCGGATTTCCGGTTTCCACGCGACGTTGCCGACCAGAACAAGCCGGTCGTCCAGGTAGTTTTTCTGGATGATGGCCTTCACGGCCAATTCCTGGAAACGCGGTCCAACTTCCGGCTCGAACAGGAAGGCGACACCCACTGGGTTGGTGTATGGGCTGCGCACACGCCAGATCGCTTCGAATGCACCTGCGATGAGCTTGGTGCTGTTGAAGTGACTGTAGGGGCTCGGGAAATAGGCCGAATATGGTTCCGGTGCTGTCGTCGTTCCATCCGGACCATTGCGATACGCCTGTGTCCAGTCGTAGACCAGGTAGCCTGAGAGCTGCAGGGCGTCGGTTACACCGTAGGAATATTCAGTCTTTCCCTCCAGCAGATCAAATCGCCCGCCCGCCTTCTGGTGGCGCCATGTCAACCACTGCTCATACTCCTGACCATGCTTGGGAAGCAGGTCGGTTGTGTTGAGGAATCCAAAGATTGGCTCGTCCGCCATTGCTGCGGCGGAGAGGTAAGTCGCGGCGACGGCCAGCAGGCACACCGATAGCTTCCTTTTCGAAGTGCGCGTCATGAGACCCCTTTATATACGCAAACGAGAACCATTCGCATACTTGCACGTTGCTTCGCTCTAAGTCAATGCGAATAGGTCCTATTCGCATATTCTGGAGTCGATGGTGACTCGGTTGCGGGAATGCATTGACCACAACATCCTGTAAGCCGCCTGAAAAGAAATTCATGAACGTGGCTAAGCCGGTCCAGCTCAAGCGCAGAGCACCCGTACATCGACATGGATGACGATAAGGTCCGGGCTGACAAAGTAAGCAAGTAAAGAGCGACGGTAACGTTGGCGGTAGGTATGAATTTAGATTATCTTAATTTGTTACAAAACATAGAGGTATGTATGTAATTCCATGCTGACAAGCGGCACCAGACATCATGCAGCGACGCTGCACCCAGGGCCGGAAATCCGTGCATCGGATCTCCGGCCTTTTTCGTGTGCGGATCGCCTGCATGTGCGCGGGCACGGCTCAGATGTTGCGCGCATCTTCCTTCCTTGGCTGCCCGTTGCCTGTCGTCACGGGTACGGCATGGCCTCCTGGTGAATCTCCTGAATGCTGACGGGAGCCATGCATTTCGGCACATATGGCGAATGGACATAAGCGCCGAATGCAGTGTGCATAAGGCCTTCAAGCCGTTTAGACGTCTATACGTCCATTGACACCTGTTTGCCGGTGTCGTTAGAGTTGCTTCCACTCATCGAGACCGGCTGAGGGACAGGCCCTTTGAAGCCGGGGCAACCTGCAGGCATTGCCTGCAACGGTGCCAACTCCTGCGGGGTGCCTAGGCACCGACCGGTAGATGGGATGTCGTCATCGCGGCACGTTCGCGTTTGATCTGGCGACAACCTCTTTGCAGGTTCTCCGCAGGGGCGATGCCACAGGAGAACCACCGATGCCCGCCACACATGCCCACTCCTCCGACGATGAACGGCCCACTGCCGTGATCGTGTCGCTGTTTCCGCGTCAGGCCCTTACCGACCAGCGCAGCAGTCGTCGGGTGATGTTGTCGCCGCGCTACGGGCAGGCCGTGCGCGAGGTGGAAGTGTCGTATCGCTGGTGCGGTGCGCCGGATGCGCCCACGGTGATCGTGCAGGGCGGAATCTCGGCCGACCGCGATGTGGCCACCACGGCAACAGGTACCCCCGGTTGGTGGTCGGAGCTGGTCGGCGAGGACTGCGCCATCGACCTGGCCGCCTGCCGCGTGCTGAGCATCGACTGGCTGACCCCAGCCACGCTCGGCGACGACGTGAACACGGTGTCCAGCGAGGACCAGGCCGATGCGCTGGCGGCGCTGGTCGAGACATTGGGTATCGGGCAGGTTGCCGCTTTCGTGGGCTCGTCCTATGGCGCGATGGTCGGTCTGGCCTTCGCGGCACGTCACCCGGCCAGGATCGAGCGGCTGGTGCTGCTGGCGGGCGCGCATCGTTCGCATCCGCTGTCCACGGCGCAGCGCTCGATCCAGCGGCAGATCGTCCGACTCGGCCTGGAGACGGGGCGTGCGGACGACGCGCTGGCGCTGGCGCGGCAGTTGGCGATGACGACCTACCGGGGTGGCGAGGAGTTCTCGCGCCGCTTCGGTGGCGAGGCTGAATTCCGCGACGGCCGTTTCCACTTTCCGGTGGAGGATTACCTGGAAAACGCCGGTCGCCGTTTCGTCGAGCGCTTCGACGTGCAACGCTTCCTGTCGCTCTCCGAATCGATCGACCTGCACGATGTGGCGCCCGAGGCGGTGCTGGCGCCGACCACGTTGATCGGTTTCCCTACCGACCGGCTGGTGCCGCTGGCCGACCTGTGCGAGCTGCAGCGCCGCGTGCGCGGACCGGCCACGCTGGAGGTGGTCGACTCCCCCTACGGCCACGATGCATTCCTGAAAGAAACCGGCAAGCTGGCGCCACTGCTGCGCCAGGCCATCCCCTGTTGTTGTGGAGTCTGATCCCATGAGCGCCGATTTCGCCCCCGAGGCTGCCGCCGCCACGCGTGCCGTGCGCGCCGGCATCGAGTCCGATACCCAGCACGGTGCCGTGGTGCCGCCGCTGCACCTGTCCACCAACTACAGCTTCGAAGGCTTCGGTCGCAAGCGGCCGTACGACTATTCGCGCAGCGGCAATCCCACCCGCGACCTGCTGGCCGAAGCGCTGACCGAGCTGGAGCAGGGCGCCGGCGCGGTGGTCACTGCCAGCGGCATGGCCGCAGTGGCCCTAGCGCTGGAACTGGTGCCGGCCGGTGGCCTGGTGCTGGCCGCACACGACTGCTACGGCGGCACCTGGCGCCTGCTCGACGCCTGGGCCAAGAAGGGGCGCTTCCGCGTGCAGTTCGCCGACCTCACCGATCGAGCTGCGCTGGCCGCCGGGCTGGTGGAGAAGCCGGCACTGGTCTGGGTCGAGACGCCATCCAACCCGCTGCTGCGCATCACTGACATCCGTCACGTGGCGCAGGCGGCGCATGCCGTGGGCGCGCTGGTGGTGGTGGACAACACTTTCCTGTCACCGGCATTGCAGCAGCCGCTGGCGCTGGGCGCCGACGTGGTGGTGCATTCCACCACCAAGTACATCAACGGCCACAGCGACGTGGTCGGTGGCGCGGTGGTGGCGCGCGAGGCGGCGGTCGCCGAGCAGATCAAGTGGTGGGGCAACTGCAACGGTCTCACCGGTGCGCCGTTCGACAGCTTTCTCACCCTGCGCGGCCTGCGCACGCTGAGCGTGCGGCTGCGCCAGCATCAGGAAAACGCGGTGCGCATCGCCAGCCGGCTGGATGGCCATGCGGCGGTGCGCAAGGTCTATTACCCCGGTCTGGAATATCACCCCGGCCACGCCCTGGCGGCGCGTCAGCAGCAGGGCTTCGGCGCCATGCTCAGCTTCGAGCTGGAAGGCGAGGTAGCCGAGATCGAGGCATTCATCGATGGCCTGCACTACTTCTCGCTGGCCGAGTCGCTGGGCGGGGTGGAAAGCCTGGTTGCGCACCCGGCGACGATGACGCATGCGGCGATGGCGCCGGAGGCGCGTCGCAAGGCGGGTATCGCTGACACCCTGTTGCGCCTGTCGGTGGGCATCGAGGATGGCGACGACCTGCTGCGTGACCTGGATGCCGCACTGGCACGCGCCGAGGCTGCAGGCAAATCCAAACGCAGGGTCAGCGCATGAGTGCAGTGCTGGAAGACGGTGCGCGGCAGAAACCGGCGCTCAGGGCCGGCCAGCCGGCGGCCGGCAGCGCGACTGCGATGGTGCTGCTGGGTACTGGTGTGGTGGGTGGCGCCTTCCTGCGCTTGCTGAACACGCCCGCCGCGGCCCATCTCAGTCTGGTCGGCGCGGCCAATTCGCGTCGCCAGCAGGTCGAACCGGAGAAGCTGGCCTCGCGCAACCTGCGCGAGCGTCTGAAGAGCGACGGCGATCCGCGGGACGACGCGGCTCTGCTGGCTGCGCTCGATGCCAGCGGCGCCGGACACAAGGTGGTGGTCGATGCCACCGCCAGTGCGGAACTGGCTTCGCGCCATGCCGCCTGGCTGGCGCGCGGCTATCACGTGGTCACCGCCAACAAGTCGCTGGCCGGTGGCGACCTGCCTGGCTGGCGCGCCCTGCAGGAGGCATTGGCAGGAGGCGCACGCTACGGCGATTCGGCCACCGTGGGGGCCGGTCTGCCGGTGATCTCCACCCTGCGCCGGCTGCGCGCCTGCGGCGATGCGCTGCTGACGCTGGAAGGCGTGTTCTCGGGCTCGCTCTCGTACCTGTTCAATCAGTACGACGGCAGCCAGCCGTTCTCGGCGCTGCTGCTTCGTGCGCGCGAACTCGGCTACACCGAGCCTGATCCGCGCGACGACCTTTCCGGCGGCGATGTCGCACGCAAGCTGCTGATCCTGGCCCGTTGCGCCGGTTTTGCGCTACGCCCGGAAGAGGTCACGGTGGAGGGGCTGGTGCCCGAGGCCCTGCGTGGCGTGGACCTGCAGACCTTTCTTGCACGCATCGGCGAGCTGGACGAAAGCCTTGCCGAGCGTCACGCCGCGGCGAAGGCGCGGGGCGGCTCGATCCGCTTCCTGGCCCGGCTCAACCAGCGCGGACATGCCCACGTGGGGCTGGTGGAAGTGGCCAGCACGCACCCGGCGACGCGCCTGTACGGCACCGACAACCAGTTCGCGCTCACCACTACCCGCTACAACACCCAGCCGCTGGTGATCCAGGGCCCGGGTGCCGGCCCGGACGTCACCGCGCAGGCCCTGCTGGGCGACGTGCTGGCGCTGGCCTGATCGCGCCTGCCGCAGGGCGGGCGCGATGGCGGGCAGGAGATGGCAGGCGCGACCGGATCAATGTCCGGTCATGCGCTCCGACTCTTCCTCGTCCGGCGGCACCAGCGGTGCGTCGGGCTCGTCGTGGGCTTCGATGCGTGCCGCTTCGACAGACGGCGTGCGCCAGCCGGCGCGCACGCCCCACACATAGAACACCAGACCCACCACGCCGACCGTGAACAGGTCCCAGCCGTAGGGCAGGTAGCCGTGGCCGCCGAACGTGGTGCTGCCCAGCCATGACACGATCGCCATCACCGGCAGGTAGCAGATCAGCCACCAGGCGCCCTTCATCTGCCGGCCGAAATCGTGCCAGCCACTTTTCGCCTGGTAGTACAGGTACACCGGCAGCGCCACCACCATCAGCAGGATGATCTGGCCGGTCAGCGGCCAGCGTGCCCAGTACAGCAGCTCGGTCGCCATGATGAAGGCCACGCCGGCGATCACCGGCAGGCCGATCAGGCGCAGCGGGCGCTTCAGTTCCGGTGCGGTGCGACGCAGCGTCATCACGCTGACCGGGCCGGTCAGGTAGGAGATCACCGTGGCCACCGAGATCACCGCCGCCAGCGTGCCCCAGCCGCGGAAGAAGAACAGGAACAGGAACGCCACCACCAGGTCCAGCCACATCGCCGGACGCGGTACGCCCCATTTCGGGTGGATCCGGCCAAAGATCTTCGGCAGGGTGCCGTTGCGCTCCATGCCGTAGATCATCCGCGCGGTCGTCGCGGTGTAGGTCATGCCGGTGCCGCTGGGGCTGATGAAGGCATCGGCGTACAGCAGCAGGGCCAGCCAGTTCAGGTTGAGGATCACCGCCAGCTCGGCGAACGGCGAGCTGAAGTCGATGCCGTGCCAGCCGAACTTGGCCAGCATGTCGGGCGGTACCGCGCCCAGGTAGGCCACCTGCAGGATCAGGTAGACCACGGCGGCCAGCACGATCGAGCCGATCACCGCGAACGGAATGCTCTTGCCGGGATTGTGTGCTTCGCCGGCCAGGTTCACCGGACTCTGGAAGCCGTTGAAGCTGAACACGATGCCCGCGGTGGCTACAGCGGTAAGGATCGCCGCGAAGTCGCTGACGTGGGTGCCGCCGTGCAGGCCCACCGAGAAGTTCGAGTGGTGGAAACCGCTGGCGATCAGTGCCAGGCCGGTGGCGGCGGGCACGATCAGCTTGAAGATGGTGATCGCCGTGTTGGAGTGGGCGAACAGCTTCACGCTCCAGAAGTTGAGCAGGAAGTACATGATCACCAGCGCCGCGGCGATCATCAGGCCGGCCGGCGCCAGCTCGCCGTGGCCGTTGGTGACGTGGTACAGGTTCTGCGCCCACTGCCACTTCCAGCCGGACATGTACTGCACCGAGGCCTCGGCTTCCACCGGAATCACCGAGACGATGGCGATCCAGTTGGCCCAGGCGGCGATGAAGCCGACCAGCGAGCCGTGCGAATAGTGGCCGTAGCGCACCATGCCGCCGGACTCGGGGAACATCGCGCCCAGCTCGGCGTAGGTCAGCGCGATCACCATGATCACGGCGGCGCCGATCACCCAGGCCCAGGTTGCGCCGGGGCCGGCCAGTTTGGCGGCGTTCCAGGCACCGAACAGCCAGCCGGAGCCGATGATCGAGCCCAGGCCGGTAAGCATGAGAGGAAAAGCGCGGACATCGCGCCGGATCGAATTGGAATGCGACATGCAGGCTCCCGGGTGGCCAAGGAGTGAAGCCGTCTCCCCGACGGCACAAGCCTGTGATGATGACAGACCTGAGCGGCGCCTGTCAGCCGCGTGCAGGCGTGGTGCCGGTCGTGCGCCGGTGGCGCGTGGCGTGCCGGCGATCCGGTCGGCACGCAGGCCGATCTCTGCATGCGGCGCCGGATCAGGCTGGTTAGGAGTTTTAATCGCTTCATCCGGAACAAGAGATATATATAATGGCGCGGTCGCCAAGCCACGGGTTTTCCAGATGCCGTCGATCAGCCTCGAGTTCTTTCCGCCCAAGACCGACGAGCAGCGCGCGCAGCTCGACCGCGCCGCCACGGCGTTGCAGGCGGTTGAACCGGATTATGTTTCGGTGACGTTCGGTGCGGGCGGCTCCACGCTGAGCTACACCGCCGAGACGGTGCAGCGGCTGCACCAGCAGCACGGTTTCCACGTCGCCCCGCATCTTTCCTGCATGGGCGGCAGCCGCGCCGAGATCGCCGCGTTGCTGGACGAATACCGCGCCGCGGGCTACCGGCGCATCGTGGCGCTGCGCGGCGACCTGCCCTCGGGCATGGCTACGCCGGGCGACTTCCGTTACGCCGCCGAGCTGGTGCGCTTCATCCGCGAGTACTCGGGCGACCATTTCCATATCGAGGTGGCGGCCTATCCCGAGGTGCATCCACAGGCGGACGACGCGCTGGCCGACCTGCGGCATTTCAAGAGCAAGGTCGAGGCTGGCGCGAACGGCGCGATCACGCAGTATTTCTTCAACCCCGATGCCTATTTCCGTTTCGTCGACGATGCGCAGCGGCTGGGCGTGGCGGTGCCGATCGTGCCGGGCATCATGCCGATCTCCAACTTCAGCCAGCTCAAGCGGTTTTCCGATGCGTGCGGCGCCGAGATCCCGCGCTGGATCGCCAAGCGCATGCAGGCGCACGGCGACGATGCGGCCGCGATCCGCGAGCTGGGCGTCGAGGTGGTGGCGCAGCTATGCCGGCGTCTGCTCGACGGCGGCGCGCCCGGGCTGCACTTCTATACGCTGAACCGTGCCCGGACCACGCTCGCAATCCTGGACCGACTGCACTGAAGCGTTCCGGGCGCGGCGCTATGCTTCGTGCATGCGCCCGCTGATCCTGCTGCTTCTGTTGTGCTGTGCTGCCGCCGCGCATGCGCAGGACGCCATCCACCATTGCGTGGATGCGAACGGCAACCCCGTCTTCACCGACAGCACCTGTGCCGCCATGCATGCGGTGCGGGTGATCGCGTCGCCGGCAAGCAACGTTGCCGGGACGCCGCTCAAGCCGCCACCGGCGCTGGAGCATTGCGCGGCCAGCATCGGCACCCTCAAGCGTCGGGTGGTGGATGCCTTCGCCGACCACGACCCGAACCGCATGGCTGGCCTGATGCTGTGGCAAGGCTATGCGAAGCCGGCAGCGGTGGCCGACATGCTGGCGCTGGGCCGGCTGATGCAGCACCCGCTGCTGGGCGTGCAGGTGGTCGGGGCGGATGCCACGACGGTGGCCGGCGGCGATCCGGCACCTGCGGCCACGGTCGATATGCCGGACACATTGCCGCAGGGGCTGCAGCTCAGCACGGGCTCCGACAACGGTCTGGGCGAGCCGGGACAAAGCTATTTCGCAGTGGTACCGCAGGCTGGCTGCCTGTGGCTGCAGGCCGGGGGCTGAGACCGGTTGCCCACGGAGCGAGTATCATGGGCGGTCCCCGACGGAGATTTGCCATGGCACAGCAGTACCCTGATTGGATCTGGCAGAACGGCTCGATCAAGCCGTGGGCCGATGCCACCACCCACGTGATGTCGCACGCGCTGCATTACGGCTCCTCGGTCTTCGAGGGCATCCGCAGCTATGCCACGCCCGACGGCGCGGCGATCTTCCGGCTTACCGACCACCTGAAGCGCCTGTACATGTCGGCGCGCATCTACGACATGCAGCTGCCGTACACCCAGGACGAGCTGGCTGCCGCCTGTCGCGAAGTGATCAAGAAAAACGAACTCACCGCGGCCTATCTGCGCCCGGTGGCGTTCCGCGGCCTGGGCGGCTTCGGCCTGTCCGCCGAAACGCCGATCGACGTGGCGGTGGCCGCCTGGCCGATGGGTCCGTACCTCGGGCCGGAGGCGCTGGAGCAGGGCATTACCGCCTGCGTGTCGAGCTGGCAGCGGTTCGCGCCGAACACCGTGCCCGCCGGTGCCAAGGCCGGTGGCAATTACCTGTCCGGCCAGTTGGTCGCACGAGAGGCGCGTCGGCTTGGTTTCGGCGAAGGCATTGCACTGGCCTCGACCGGCCTGCTCAGCGAGGGTGCTGGCGAGAACCTGTTCCTGGTCTTCGACGGCGTGCTGCACACCACGCCGGCCAGCGCATCCATCCTGACCGGCATCACCCGCGACACCATCAAGGTACTGGCCCGCGAGGACGGCATCGAGGTGGTCGAGCGCGATCTGCCGCGCGAATACCTGTACCTGGCCGACGAAGTGCTGATGTGCGGCACGGCAGCCGAGATCACGCCGATCCGTTCGATCGACGGCAAGCAGATCGGTGCCGGCAAGGCCGGTCGCGTGACCCGTCGTCTGCAGGAGCTGTACTTCGGCCTGTTCAGCGGCAAGACCCACGACAAGTGGGGCTGGTTGGAGCCGGTCTGATCCTGTTTTGCCTAGACGTACAACGAAGCATCGACGGCGGCCCCAGAGCCGCCGTCTTCATTTAGGGTCGTAGCTTTGACGGGTGCGCGGGGCTTGTGGATTGGACGTGGGCGGGCGAGTGTGCAACAAAAGCGACCATCCGTTTTTTCCACTCGTTTGCGAGGCCTGATCGATGAGCTGTCACCTGCTTGTTCTTCTGGGACTGTTGATCGCCCTGCCGGGTGTGGCCCTGGCCGCGCCGACGGCAACGCCGGCCGCGGCGCCCGTGATCCGGTTGTGGCCGGGCGGGGCACCGCCGGACGGGCCGCGCCAGAAGGCATCGCCGACTCTCACGGCCTATATCCCGGCAAGCAATCCCACCCATACGGCGGTGGTGATCTGCCCCGGTGGCGGCTATGCCTTCCTGGCCACCGACTGGGAGGGCACGCTGGTGGCACAGTGGTTCAACCGGCATCACGTGGCGGCCTTCGTACTGCAGTACCGGTACGGTCCCGGGCATGCCTACCCGCAGCCGATCGACGACGGTCGTCGCGCCATGCGCTGGGTGCGCTACCACGCGGCGAAATACGGGCTGGACCCGCACCGCATCGGCATCATGGGCTTTTCGGCGGGCGGGCATGTCGCGTCCACGGTGTCGACCCACTTCGCCGCGAGCACGGCGATCACCCACGACGCCATCGGCAAGGTTTCCGCGCGGCCTGATTTCACCATCCTGGCCTATCCGGTGATCAGCATGAAGGAGGGCCTGACCCACCAGGGTTCGCGGCTCAACCTGATCGGTGCGCATCCGTCGCCGGCACTGGTCGAGAGCCTTTCCAACGAGACCCAGGTCACCGCGGACACGCCGCCGGCGTTCATCTACGACACCGCTGCCGACACCACCGTGCCGCCCGAGAACAGCGTCGACTATTTCCTGGCGCTGCTGCACCACCATGTGCCGGCCGAACTGCACATGTTCCGCGAGGGCGGCCACGGTACCGGCCTGGGCCAGCACGATCGCCTGCTTTCGGTGTGGCCGAAACTGCTGGCACGCTGGATGGCGGGCATGGGGCTGATGGACTATCACGGTATCCAGCCCGAGCACTGATACCAGCAAAAAGGGCGCCTTGCGGCGCCCTTTTTGCGATGGGTGGCGATAGCGCCGATCCACCGGTCAGTAGCGGTAATGCTCCGGCTTGTACGGGCCTTCCACCGGCACGCCGATGTAGGCGGCCTGCTCGGCGCTGAGCTTGGTCAGCTTCACGCCGATCTGCTCCAGGTGCAGGCGGGCGACCTCCTCGTCCAGCTTCTTGGGCAGGCGGTAGACGGTCTTTTCGTATGCGTCCTTGTTCGCCCACAGGTCGATCTGCGCCAGCGTCTGGTTGCTGAAGCTGTTGGACATCACGAAGCTGGGGTGGCCGTGGGCGCAGCCCAGGTTCACCAGCCGGCCCTCGGCCAGCATGTAGATGCTGTGGCCGCCACTCCTGGACGACGTGCCTGCGAAGGTGTAGCGGTCCACCTGCGGCTTGATGTTCTCGCGGGTGACACCTGCGGCGGTGTTCAGGCGATCCATCTGGATCTCGTTGTCGAAGTGGCCGATGTTGCACACGAGTGCGTTGTTCTTCATCGCCGCCATGTGTTCCAGGGTGATGATGTCCTTGTTGCCGGTGGTGGTGACGTAGACGTCGGCGCGGCCCAGGGTGTCCTCGACGGTGGTGACCTCGAAGCCTTCCATTGCCGCCTGCAGCGCGTTGATCGGGTCGATCTCGGTGACGATCACGCGTGCGCCGAAGCCCTTCAGTGAGTGCGCGCAGCCCTTGCCCACATCGCCGTAGCCGCACACCACGGCGACCTTGCCGGCGACCATCAGGTCGGTGGCGCGCTTGATGCCGTCGGCCAGCGATTCACGGCAGCCGTACAGGTTGTCGAACTTGCTCTTGGTCACCGAGTCGTTGACGTTGATCGCGGGCACCAGCAGCTTGCCGGCTTCGGCCAACTGGTACAGGCGATGCACGCCGGTGGTGGTCTCCTCGGACACGCCCTTCCAGCCGGCCGCGACCTTCTTCCAGAAGCCGGGACGCTCCGTGCGGGTGCGCTTGAGCAGGTCCTTGATCACCTGCTCCTCGTGGTTGGCGCCGGGCTGGTCGACCCAGTCCGAGCCGTCTTCCATTTCCACGCCCTTGTGGATCAGCAGGGTGGCGTCGCCGCCATCGTCGACGATCAGTTCGGGACCCTGCATACCGGAGTGGGTCAGCATGTCCAGCGTGCAATCCCAGTATTCCTCCAGCGTCTCGCCCTTCCAGGCGAACACCGGAACACCGCTGGCGGCGATCGCGGCCGCGCAGTCATCCTGGGTCGAGAAGATGTTGCACGAGGCCCAGCGTACCGAGGCACCCAGCGCGCTGAGTGTTTCGATCAGCACCGCGGTTTCCTTGGTCATGTGCAGCGAGCCGGACAGGCGTACGCCCTTCAGCGGCTGCTGCGGCGCGTAGCGGGCGCGGATCTGCATCAGGCCGGGCATCTCCTCTTCGGCCATGCGGATGCGGCGGCGGCCGAGGTCGGCGAGGGCGATGTCGCGGACCTTGTAGTCCGGCGTGGCGGCGTCTTGGGTAACAGCGTTCATCAAATATCTCCGGGTCGGTCTGCGAGTGTGTCGCAGCTCACCGGGCGCCGTTGAAAAGTTGAGCGTCCACCGAGCCTGGCCGTGATGCGCACGGTCGCAGCGCCCCTCGATGGAAAGGGTTGATTGTAGCGTTATGACAACTCGTAAGCAGCGTCATCACGCAAATTCTGTAGGCTAGGGGAGATACCCGACGAGCCTGCATGGCCGTGATTCCGGCAAAAGCCCGGATCCAGCGCCCTGGCGCCGTGTTGAAGACACCGGAGTCCGGCGCCCGCCGGAATGACGGGGTCATGCTTGCCCGGGTGACGTGTAGACGATCCAATTACCGGAGGGACTGATGGAAGCGAGCCGCGACCCCGAATTCCTGCCGCACGACGGCCCACTGCGCGAAGACGTGCACCGACTCGGCGCGATGGTTGGCCGCATGCTGGCCGAACAGGGGGGCGAGGCCTTCTTCGAGCGGGTGGAACAAGTGCGGACCGCCGCGATCCGCCGGCGCCTCGACGGCGAGGCGGTGGACGGCCTGGCCGCGTCGCTGGCCGGGCTGGAAGCGGACGACGCGGAAGCGCTGGCACGCGCCTTCGCTACCTATTTCCAGGCAGTGAACACCGCCGAGCGCGTACACCGCATCCGTCGCCGCCGCGACTACCAGCGCGAAAGCGGCGCGGCGCAGCCCGAGTCGCTGCTCGACGTGCTGATCCAGCTGAAGGCGCAGGGCGTGACCGCCGACGAGCTGCTCGACTGGCTGCCGAAAGTGCAGGTCGAGCCGGTATTCACCGCGCACCCCACCGAAGCCGTGCGGCGTTCGCTGCTGGAGAAGGAACAGGCCATCGTGCGCGCACTGGTCGACGACTTCGACCCCACCCGCACGCCGCAGGAGCGCACCGAGGATGACGACCGCATCTTCATGGCGCTGTCGTCCGGCTGGCAGACCGCCGAGGCATCGCCGATCCGTCCCACGGTGCAGGACGAACACCACCACGTCGGCTTCTACATCGCCAACCCGATCTACCGCATCGTGCCGGCACTGTACGAGTCGCTGGGCAGCGCGCTGCGGCAGGTCTATGACCTCGATATTCCGCTGCCACGCCTGCTGAGCTTCGCCAACTGGGTCGGCGGCGACATGGACGGCAACCCCAACGTGGGCGCCGACACCATCGAGACCAGCCTTTCCAGCCAGCGCGCACACGTGCTCGAGCACTACATCGACGACGTCGCCGTGCTGGCGCGCCTGCTCAGCCAGACCGAAGGCCGGGTGGCGGTCGATTCGCGCCTGGTGCGGCGCCTGGCCGACTACCGCGAGCGCTTCCCGCAGGCCGCGGCGCAGATCCGCCCGCGCCATGCCGACATGCCCTACCGCTGCCTGCTCACGTTGGTCGGCGCGCGGCTGCAGGCCACCCACGAGGATCACCACCCCGAGGGTTACGCCAGCGTCGCCGAGCTGCTCGACGACCTGCAGCTGATCGACGACAGCCTGATCGGACATCGCGGTCTGCATGCCGGCGTCTACGCCGTGCGCCGGCTGATCCGCCGCGTGCGTACCTTCGGCTTCCACCTGGCCCGGCTCGACGTGCGCCAGGACTCGCGCGTGCACGACGACGCGCTGGCGGTGCTGCTCGGCGAGCCGCAATGGAACGAGCGCGATGCCGCGGCGCGGGCCGACCGGCTGCGTCCCTATGCCAGCGGCGAGCAGGGTTTCGGGAGCAGCGACGACGAGACCGTGCTGCGTCTGCAGGCGGTGTTCCGCACCCTGGGCGAGGCCCGCCGCCGCTACGGCATCGAAGCCACCGGCCTGTACATCATCAGCATGGCGCGCAGTGCCGCCGACGTGCTTGCGGTGCTGGCGCTGGCCCGCTGCGGCGGGCTGGTCGACGATGCGGCGCGCGTGCCGCTGGACATCGCGCCGCTGTTCGAGACCGTGGACGACTTGAAGAATGCGCCGGCGACCCTGCGCGCGCTGCTCGACGACCCGGTCTATCGCGAGCATCTGCGCGCCCGCGGCGATCGCCAGTGGGTCATGCTCGGCTATTCGGACAGCGGCAAGGACGGCGGCACGCTGGCTTCGCGCTGGGGTCTGCAGCGCGCCCAGGTCGAGCTGCTCGAGGTAGCCGCTGGAGCGGGCATCCAGCTTTCGTTCTTCCATGGTCGCGGCGGTTCGGCCAGTCGCGGCGGTGCCCGCATCATGCCCGCGCTGATGTCCTCGCCACGCGGCTCGGTGGCCGGCGTGCTGCGCGTGACCGAGCAGGGCGAAGTGATCCACCGCAAGTACGGCATCCGCGCGCTGGCGCTGCGCAACCTGGAACAGACCGTAAGCGCAGTGCTGCGGGCCAGCCTGCGACCGCGCGAAGAAGAGTCGCGCGAGGACATCTGGCGCGAGCGCATGAGCGGGCTCGCCGCACGAAGCCGCCACGCCTACCGTGCACTGATCGACCGGCCGGGCTTCATCGAGTACTTCCGTACCGCCACCCCGATCGACGTGATCGAACGGATGGCGATGGGCTCGCGTCCGTCGCGCCGGCGCAGCATGCGTGGCGTGGAAGACCTGCGCGCGATCCCGTGGGTGTTCGCCTGGACCCAGTGCCGCGCCATCATCACCGGCTGGTACGGACTGGGCAGTGCCCTGGAGTGGGGCGCGGCCGAATACGGCGAGAAGGCGCTGGCCGAAATGGCGCGTGACTGGCCGTTCCTTGCCAATGCGCTCGACGACGTCGAGATGCTGCTGGCCAAATGCGACCTCGATATCGCCGAGGCGTTCTCGAAGCTGTCCGGCCCGCTGCACGAGGAATTCTTCGGCCTGATCCGTGACGAATTCGTGCGCACCCGCGACTGGCTGCTGCGGCTCAAGGGCAGCAGCGAACTGCTGCGCGACGACCCGCGCCTGGCGGTGTCGATCCGCCTGCGCAACCCCTACGTCGATCCGATGAGCCTGCTGCAGGTCGACCTGCTGCGCCGCTGGCGTGCCACCGGCGGCGAGGACGACACCCTGCTGCGGGCCCTGGTCGCCTGCGTCAACGGCGTGTCGCAGGGGCTGCAGAACACCGGCTGAGCCGCGCCTCGAACAAAGTGTCCGCCAGCGGATGGCGTTGTCCGCTGGCGGACGCTCGCGTGGGCCGCGTGATGCGAGCTTTCGCGTCACGTCTGGGGTTCAACGGGGATTGGCAAGCGATCGGCGTTGGCATGGCATTTGCCGCATGCCATGCATGGATATCGCCAATCCCATGATCAAGATCCGCAAGCGTCGTCGCCTGCAGTGGAGCATCGCCACGGGCACGCTCATGGCACTTGTCCTGCTGGTGCTGATGCTGCGTCTGGGGCCGGCCTTGCCGACCGTCGACCGCAGCAGCCTGTGGATCGACAGCGTGCAGCGGGGCGACATGCTGCGCGAAGTGCGTGCCACCGGCACCCTGGTGCCGCGCGAAATCCGCTGGCTGGCCGCCGCCACACCCGCCACGGTGGAGAAGATCCTGGTCTGGCCCGGCGCACAGGTGCAGCCGGATACCGTGCTGATGCGCTTGTCCGACCCCGCGACCGAGGATGCACTGCGCAACGCGCAGGCCCAGGTCGTTGCGGCCGAGGCCGATGTGGCGGCCAAGCGTGCCGAACTCGAATCGCAGTTGCTCGACCAGCGCGCCGGCCTGGCCCAGGCCGAGTCTGACTACGCCTCGGCCAAGGTCAAGGCGGTGGCTGATGCCAAGGCCGAGAAGATGCAGCTGATTCCACGCGTGCAGTACGAGCAGGAGCAGATCGTACTGAAGCAGCTCGCGCTCAGGACAGGAATCGAGCGGCAGCGCGTGACGGCATTTGTCGACAACATGAAGGCGCAGATGGCGGCGGTGCAGGCGGCGCTGCTGCAGCAACGAAGCAACCTTGCCCTGCGCCAGCGGCAAGCCGATGCGCTGCAGGTGAAGGCCGGCATCAAGGGCGTGCTGCAGGACGTGCCCGTGCAGGAGGGTGCACAGGTGGCTGCCGGTGCGAACCTGGCACGCGTGGCTGTGCCCGATGTATTGATCGCCCGCCTGCAGGTGCCCGAAGTCCAGGCCAAGGACGTGGTCCTGGGCATGCCGGTGAGCGTGGACACCCACAACGGCCTAGTCGACGGCAAAGTCGAGCGTATCGATCCGGCTGTGCGCGACGGCAGCGTGCGGGTAGACGTGAGTTTGACCGGCAAGCTGCCGCCGGGCGCGCGCCCTGATCTCTCCGTCGACGGGCGCATCCGCATTGCGGAACTGCACGATGTGCTGTCGGTGGGACGCCCCGCGCTGGCCAAGGCCGATGGCGACCTCAGCCTGTTCCGCCTCGATCCTGGGGGCGATACCGCGACCCGGGTGCCGGTTCGCATTGGCGCCACTTCGGTCGATCGCGTGCAGGTTCTGCGCGGGCTGAAGGTTGGCGACAAGGTGATCCTGTCCGATACCAGCCAGTGGGACAACTACGACCGTATTCGGTTGGAGTGAGCCACGGAGGCAGCGCCAGATGATGCGTCAGCAAGACGCCCCGAATGGCTCTGCTTCGTCCGGTCGTTTGCCTCACTGGCGGACAACGGTTCCAGAAACAACGTGATCCAGCAAATGGAGTTCTCATGACCGACCATGCTTCCGTCATCACCCTTCGCGACATCCGCAAGGTATTCCAGGCCGACGAAGTGGAAACCCACGCGCTGAGCGAGGTGCATCTGGACATCCGTCGCGGCGAGTACGTGTCCATTTCGGGGCCGTCCGGCTGCGGCAAAACCACGCTGCTGTCGATCCTTGGGCTGCTCGATACCGCGACTGAAGGCAGCTACGTACTCAACGGCCATGATGTCGCTGGGCTCAACGCCGGGCAGCGCGCACGCATCCGCAACGCAGAGATCGGCTTCATCTTCCAGGCCTTCAACCTGATCGGCGATCTCACCGTGCAGGAAAACGTCGAACTGCCGCTCACCTATCGTGGGGGCATCGATGCCGGCGAGCGTCGGACACGGGTGCAGGAAGCACTGGAACGTGTGGGTATGGCGCACCGCATGCGGCACTATCCGGCACAGCTTTCCGGCGGCCAGCAGCAGCGCGTGGCAGTGGCGCGCGCGCTGGTCGGGCGTCCCGCGATACTGCTGGCCGACGAACCTACCGGCAACCTCGACTCGCGTAACGGCGAGGCGGTGATGAGCCTGCTCGACGAACTGCACAAAGGCGGTGCCACGCTCTGCATGGTCACCCACGACGCCCGCTACGCCGAACTGGCGCAGCGCAAGGTACGCCTGTTCGACGGGCGCGTGGTCGACGAGGAAACCTTCGACCGGCTGCGTCGCGAGGACGAGTCACGCCTCGATGCGTTGATCGGTCAGCGCATCGGTGTCGGTGCATGAACATCTGGCTTGCCGAGATCTGGCTCGCGTGGCGCGCCAGCCTGCGCCGCCCCGGTTTCCTGCTGCTGGCTGCCGGTGTGCTGGCGCTGGGCATCGGTGCGACCACAACGGTGTTCGCATTGATCCAGGGCACGCTGATGAAGCCGCTGCCGTATCCGCAAGCCGGGCGACTGGTAGCGCTTGGCATGCCGGAGGACAACGGGGCCGTCACCACGTCGCCGCAGATGTACCAGCATTTGCTTGGCCTCGACGGAGTCCGGTCGATCGGTATCGGCGCGTCGCTGGCACCGTCCAACGTCTATGTTCAGGGCCAGCCGGTGCAGGTGCCGACGATGCTGGCCGATCGTCACCTGCTGCCCACGCTTGGCGTGCACCTGTTCCTCGGTCGTGATTTCACAGCTGACGAGGATCGTCCGCACGGACCGTCGGCAGTCATCCTCGGGTACGCCTTCTGGCAGCGTTTTTGTGGTGGACGGAAGGATGTCGTGGGGCGAACGCTTGTGGTCGAAGGTACGCCGCACATCATCGTTGGCGTGCTGCCTGCCGGCTTCGACCTGTTTGGCAAGATCGACATCATGCTGCCGATGGCGCTGTCGCCGGGCACCACCGACGACGGCACCAACGATCTCACGGTGGCGCGCCTTGCGCCGGGTGTGAGCCTCGCGTCGGTATCGTCCCAGATCGATGCACGCCTACGCACCATGGAGTCGTCCAACGCCTACTCGGCGTCACAACATGCGTTCTGGCGGCATGTGCATTTCCGGGCCGTCACTTTGCGACAGCAACGGCATGCCGACGAACACGGCGTGATGATGCTATTCCTTGGTTGCGCGCTGCTGGTGTTGCTGATCGCGCTGGTCAATGTGGGCAACCTCATGCTGCTGCGCACCTTGGCACGCGGCCACGACGGCGCGGTACGCCGTGCCTTGGGTGCATCGGCGTTGCACCAGGCCCTGCCTGTATTGGCTGAGGCGTTGCTGATGGGCCTGTGTGCGGGGCTGGCCGGTATCGTGCTGGCCTCCCTGGGGCTGAAGATGTTGCGTGTCTTCGTGGCCGGGAATCTCGTCGACCTGAGCGTGGTGGCGTTCGGGCCAGGCACCATGGCGCTGGCAGTAGTCGCCGCGGTGGTCGTCGCACTGCTTGCCGCAGGCATGGGTGTGTGGCGTAGCCGTCACTTGGCGGATCCCGAGCGCTTGCGTGAGGGCGGCCGCACCGATCGGCGCCTGGGCCGTGTACTGGTGGTGACGCAGGTCGTGCTGGCGACGATGATGCTTTCAGTCACCGGATTGTTTCTGCATGCGCTTTACCAGGCCGCGCACACGCGACTCGGGTTTTCCGATCGCGGCATCCTGACGTTCGAACTGGCGCCGGTGAAGGCGATCTACCCGGATGCCGCCAGTATTCAGCGGTTGTCGCAGCAGGTGCTGGAGCCATTGCGGAATTTGCCTGGCGTCGATGCGGCCATTGCCAGTACCAACCTGCCGGTAGGCATGCAGTTCAACATCGGCGACGTGGTCTCCTCGCGCGGCGAGCAGCCGCAGAACGTACAGTTCCGCGCCATCACGCCGGGCTTCTTCACGTTGTTCCACATTCGCATACATGCGGGTAGGGTCTTCACGCGCGAGGATGCCCGCGGCAGCGAACCGGTGGCGATCGTCAACCGCGAACTGGCCCGTCACGATTACGGAGGCGATGCGCTCGGCAAGACCATCACCATCGGTAGCGGCGGGCACCGGCTGCCCCTGCGTATCGTTGGCGTAGTCGACAACACCAGCCAATTCGGGGCGTTGTGGCCCCAACCACCGATCCTTTACCTGCCGCTGACCCAGACGCCGACTCAACTGCTCGATGTGTTCCGCTACTTCGAGCCGATGCGCTTCGCGATCCGCGTGCACGGCGATCCGGCGACCTACCGCGACGCGGTGCGCCGGGTCGTGGCCCGCGTGGCTCCGATGCAACCGATCGCCAACCTGCGCACGCTGACCTCTGTCGTCGCCAGTCAGACCGCCGATACGCGCCAGGACCTGTTGCTGATCGGCGTGTTGGCCGCCATGGCCCTGTTGTTGGCTACAACCGGCTTGTATGCCGTGATGGCGGTGTCGGTGGCTGCCCGGGAGTGCGAGATCGGTGTTCGCATGGCGCTGGGCGCTGCGCCGCCGCGCCTCTTGCGCCGCATACTGCTGGATGGTGCGTGGCAGGTACTGATCGGGCTGATGATCGGCATCGGCCTTACGCTCGGCCTGGCGCGGTTCGCGCGTGAATTGATGTTCGACGCGCTGGGACGGACTAATGCCTTCGAGCCATGGGCCCTGGCAGGTGTGGTCGCGCTGCTGCTGCTGGCCGGGTTGCTGGCCTGCCTGGTCCCGGCATTGCGCGCGTCGCGGGTGGCGCCGATGCGTGCGTTGAGGGGGGATTGATCATGATGATCGTGCGCGAACTTCGCGAAGCATGGCGGCGGCTTGTCGGGCGGCTGGGATACACGCTGCTTTCGGTTGTTGTGCTGGGCGTAGGGCTGGGTGTGCTGCTGTTCCTGTTCGCGATGATCAATGACGTCATCTTGCAGCCGTTACCGTTCCCGCAGGCCAACCGCTTGGTGGCGGTGGGCGAGCCTGTGTTCAACGGCATCGGTGGGATGGATAGCGATCAATACCTGCAGCTGCGTGGCAAATTGCACAGCATGGCTTTGATGGGTGCGTACACGGGTGCCGACATCAACCTCGACAGTGGCAGCGGAGCGACGCATCACACGGGGGCTCTGCTCACTGCCTCCATGATGAAGTTGCTGGGCATCAAGCCCTTGCTTGGGCGTAGCCTGGTGCCTGCCGACGACAAGCCTGACGCGCCGCGTGTGGTGCTGCTGAACGAGGCGTTGTGGCGCCATGCATTCGCTGCCGATCCGCACATCATCGGTCGCGCCGTGCGTGTGAACGGGGCCTGGGCTACGGTGGTTGGTGTGTTGCCTTCGGACGTCGGTTTCCCGAGTGGCGATACGGAGGCATGGATGCCGTTGCATCTCGAATCGGGTCGGCACGGCTACATCTCGGTGGCCGCCCGGTTGGCACCCGCGATCCAGCTGGACCAGGCGCGCGCGGAGCTGAACGCCTGGGCTGGCCGGCTGCAACGCACGTTGCCGCCGGGTCAGCGTGCAGAGCGGTTGACGATCTACCCGCTATCGGTGAGCTTTGCGCCGCTGGACTTGCGCCGGTGGCTGTGGCTGATGTTCGGTGCCGGCGTGGTGGTGATGCTGTTGGCGTGCATCAATGTCGCCAATCTGCAATTGATGCAGACATTGCAGCGTCGTCACGAGCTGGCTCTGCGCAGTGCGCTGGGGGGTAGTCGCGCCCGACTGATGCTCGGCGCCCTGATCGAGAGTCTGTTGCTGGCGGCGGCCGCGCTGGCGGTTGCGTTGCCTGTTGCGCATGGATGCATTCGCTGGATGCATGAGACCTGGATGGCGACTCATCCGGATTCGATACCCTTTACGCACGGTATCGACGGTTGGGTGCTGGCTTTCGGTGCTGCGGTGGCGATGCTAGGCACCGCGCTGGCCGGAGGCATTCCTGCCTGGCGTGCGTCGCGGCCTGATCTGCAGGATGCCTTGCGCGACGGCAGCAAGGGCTCCGGTGGCGGCTTCGCACGGGTGGCGAAGGTGATGGTGGTGGTCGAAGTGGCGCTTACCGTAGTGCTGCTGGTGGGCGCGGGTACCTTCGTGCGCGCGCTGGATGCACTGCTGGCACAGCCAACGGTGGGTGCGACGCATGCCACCCATGTGTTGACCGCCAACGTGGCGTTGCCGCCGAAGTTGTATCGGGACGATGCGCAGCGCATACGCTTTTTCGACAGCGTGGTCGAGCGCCTGCGCCAGGATCCCGGAGTGGTCGACGCAACGGCCTCGGATACCGTGCCGAGCGCAGTGCTCGGCAGTCACGAAGACGTTTCCTTGCCGGGCCAGGTGCAGCCTTCGGACGGTTGGCTTCGGCCGCAGATGGGCATCGTCGATCCGCATTTCCTCGACACTTACGGTGTGCGTCTGCTCGAAGGTCGCTTTTTCGACGCGCGAGACCATGCGGGAAGCGAGCCCGTGGTGGTTGTCGATGCCAAGATGGCTGCCACGATGTGGCCACATCAGGGTGCACTCAACCGCAAACTGGTGCTTTATCCAGGGCACTCATGGGCGAAGACGGTGACTGTGGTCGGTGTGGTCCAGTCGCTGCAGCTCGACAGCATGACGGAGAGGTCACGGCCGGGCCTGCTAATGCCGTTGGATCAGGCGGCTACCATGTCGCCGCTGCACGCGGTCGGGCTGGCCGTGCGGACACATGCCGCAGCCGTTGCCTTCTCGCCGCGATTGACCGATGCGGTGCATGGCGTCGACCCGCAGGCAGCCGTCTATGCCGTGTATAGCCAGGCGAAGGACATAGCGGTGGCTCGCGTAGGATTGGTGGTGCTGACTGACGTGTTCAGCGGGCTCGGCCTAGTGGCGTTGTTGCTGGCAGCTGCCGGGCTCTACGGCGTGCTGGCGTTTTCGGTGGAGCAGCGCACGCGCGAGATCGGCATTCGCCGGGCCATTGGCGCGGTGGGTGGCGCCATTCTGCGCGATGCGGGGCGTCAACTGTTCTGGCAGCTGGGCCTGGGGTTGCTGATCGGCTTTGTGCTGGCCGTGCCCTGGTCGAATGTGCTGGCAAGCCCGGACCTGCGCACACGCGCGCACGATCCGGTGGTGTTCGTCACCGTTCTGCTGCTGGTGGGGTGCGTGTCGGTGCTGGCTGTGCTGTTGCCACTGCTGCGTGCCTTGCGGGTCGATCCCGCCATCGCGCTGCGCTACGAGTGATCGCTACACTGCAGGCATGAATCAGGGCATGGCGCGCGAATCGAATCCGATGGTACTGCTGGCCGACGACCAGGTCGACGTGCGCGAGGCGTTGCGTCTGCTGCTGAAGGCCGAGGGCATCGCCAGCGTGGGGGTGGCCGATCCGGCCATGGCCCTGGATGCCGTGCGCCGGCGCGAATTTTCCTGCGCCCTGATCGACTGCAACTATTCGCGCGATACCACCTCGGGTGAGGAGGGCATCGAGTTGCTGGAACAGCTGCGTCAGGCGGCACCGGAGTTGCCGGTGGTGGCGATGACCGCATGGGGCAATGTGCCGCTGACGGTGGAGGCGATGCGCCGCGGAGCCGCCGACTTCATCGAGAAACCGTGGGACAACGCACGACTGGTCAGCGTGCTGCGTGCCCAGATCGCGCTGGGCGAAAGCGCGCGCCGGCAGCGGCGGCTGGAAGCCGAGAACGCGCTGCTGCGCGGTGACGTGGGCGAATGTATTGCCGAGTCGCCGGCGATGCGACGGGTGCTGGCTCTGGTCGAGCGCGTTGCACTCAGTGACGCCAACGTGCTGGTGCTGGGCGAGAACGGTACCGGCAAGGGCGTGATCGCCGAGCGTATCCATGCACTTTCGCCGCGTGCCGCACGTTCGCTGGTCAAGGTGAACATGGGAGGTATCGCCGAGAGCGTGTTCGAGTCGGAGATGTTTGGTCATGTGCGTGGCGCCTACACCGACGCCAAGGGCGAGCGCATCGGCCGCTTCGAGCTTGCCGACGGCGGCACCCTGTTCCTGGACGAGATCGGCAACGTTCCCGCGGCACAGCAGCCCAAGCTGCTGCGGGTCCTCGAGGACGGCGAGTTCGAACGGCTGGGTTCCTCGCGCACGCAGCGGGTGGACGTGCGGCTGGTTTCCGCGACCAATGCCGATCTCGCCACGGAAGTGGCCGAGGGACGTTTCCGCCGCGACCTGCTGTACCGGCTCAATACGCTGGAGGTCAGGCTACCGCCCCTGCGCGAGCGCCGTGAGGACATTCTGCCGATGGCACGCGTTTTCCTGGCGCGCAGCGCGGCGCGCTATGGCCGTGATGGTCTTGCGCTCGCACCCTCCGCGGAGCGGGCACTGGTGGCGTGGGGCTGGCCGGGAAATGTGCGCGAGTTGCAGCATCTGATGGAACGTGCCGCACTGCTGGCCGAACATGATCAGGTCAGTGCCGCGGCGCTTGCCTTCGGGCCGCCGACCGAAGCCGGGCCGGACCTGGACGGCATGACGCTCGAACAGGCCGAGGCAATGCTGGTGAAGCGTGCGCTGGAACGCCACGACGGCAATCTGCAGCACGCCGCCGATGCCCTGGGAATCACCCGCCAGTCACTGTACCGGCGCCTGGAAAAGCACGAGCTGCGCGTTGCCGGCGATGACGACTGAGCTATCCGAGCAGCGTGCCGGACGCATGCCACGGTTCGAACGTCGCGTGCTCTACGGTGCGCTGCTGGTGGCCGCGCCCGCCTGGCTGCTGGTCTGGGTAATGGTGCTGTTCAAGCCGCTGGATACCGTGGTCCGCGCCGGCTTGCTGGCAAGCGCCATCGCGCTTACGGCATGGCTGGCATACCGGCATCTGCGTCGTGTCACCTATCCGCTGCATACACTGTCGGGTCTGCTGGAGGCCTTGCGGGAGGGCGACTACAGCCTGCGCGGCACTTCCGGCGGCGTGCTCGGCGACGTGATCTACGACATCAACGCACTGGCAGACCGCTTGCAGCGCGAGCGGCTCGACTTCGAGGAATCGTCGTACCTGTTGGGCAAGACGCTGGCGGCGCTGGACAGCGCGGTCTTCGTGTTCGACGAACAGCAGCGGCTGCGCCTGGCCAACCCGGCCGGACAGACACTGCTGGACACATCGCGTGATTCTCTGTTCGGCCGCACGTCCGCCGAGCTGGGCCTGGACCTGTTGCTGGCCGGTGCGCCTGCGCGCGTGCTTTCGCACGGATTCCCGGGGCGGGCTGGGCGTTTCGAGGTCCGTCATGCGCCGCTGCGCAGTGGCGGCCGTGGTGGTCAGCTGCTGGTGGTCAACGATGTCGGTCGCGTGCTGCGTGAGGAAGAACGTCAGGCCTGGCAGCGCCTGCTGCGCGTGCTCGGCCACGAGGTCAACAATTCGCTGGCGCCGATCCAGTCGATGGCCGGCACGCTGGCGACCCTGGCCGCACGCGAGCGGCTGCCGGACGATTGGCGCGACGACTTCCGCAGCGGGCTGGAGCTGATCGGCCATCGCGCCGAGGCGCTGGGACGATTTCTTTCCAGCTACAGCCGGCTGGCGCGACTGCCGCCGCCGCAGCCGCGTGCTGTCGACCTGGTGGCCCTGTTGCGCAAGGTGGCCGGGCTGGAACAGCGCCTGGCGATACAGCTCGAAGCCGCAGACGTGCCGGTTGTGCAGGCCGATCCCGATCAGATCGAGCAGGCGTTGATCAACCTGCTGCGCAATGCGGTCGAGGCTGTCCAGTCCACCGACGGCGGCGTGCGCATGCGTTGTCACAGCGAGACCGGACGGGTATGCATCGAGGTGGAGGACGATGGCCTGGGGCCGCCTTCAAGCGACAACCTGTTCGTGCCGTTCTTCACCACCAAGCCCGGTGGCTCCGGTATCGGCCTGGCACTGGTGCGCCAGATCGCCGAGGCGCACGAGGGTGGGGTGACATTGACGGCGCGGGTCGACACGCCGGGCGCGATAGCCTGTCTGTGGTTGCCCGTTGCCGCGCAGCCGTCGCTGGATGGCGTTCGTCCTACTGCAGCGGTGCCCTGATCCGGTTGGCTGCCGGCTGCGTGGCCGTGGTGGCTTTTGTGGCGGCACTACTGCAGGTCAGCGAATGAAACCTTTGCTGCTCCATTCGAATTGAGGCTTGCAGGCGTCGGTCTACCCAGTCAGCCGACGGCGTGAGGGGTTTGCCCAACTGGCGGGCAATCGCGCGGTCTGCATCGAGCTCGCTCTTGGCATGCATGTCTGCGTCGAGGCAGGCGGCGGTATGTGCTCGATCGCATGATGCGTGGACGGGAATCAGCCAATCCATCTCGCGTTCACGCGTCAGTGTCTGCTGGCAATCCTGCGCGCCTTGTGCGGTCCATCGCTGCAATTCGATGCCGATGAGGTTGGCGATGATCGCCCATGACCTGGTCAGCTTGGTCCCGATCTTGCGGCACGCCGATCGTCGCTGCGCAAACTCGGGGCCATCGGGTCGGCAGGCCTTCATCAGGGGCTGGTAGGCAGGCATGGGCATCAGTGATACGTAGATGCGGACCTGCAACAGACGGTCGTGTTTTTCGTCCAGGCGATAAGGCAGGTCCATGTCGGGCGGAGGAGGTGGCAGGTCTGCCAGTCCATGCTGGATGCGTCTGGCCAGCGATGTCTGATAGGTCTCGAAGCCACCGGCCTGGGACATGCGCTGCAGGATTCGGGTCACTTCAGGCGCCTTACCGTGGCCCTGCGCGGCGTTCAGTGCAGGCAGCCAGCCCAGTGCGTTGTGCGGTGCCAAGGCTTGCAGCCGAAGGGCGCGCCGATGGATGTCACAGCCATCAGCCGGCACGCATTCCAGCATGGCCAGTGCAGCGATGTCCGCTGCCGTGGGGTCGCGCCGTGATGCCTGGTCCAGTCGTTGAAGCGCACGACGGTTCGCGTTCGCGGGCGGTGGCTGCAGCATGGCTGCCGTGACCAATGAGTCGGCATCGGGACGATGCTCCAGCGTGGTCACCGCCTGGCTGAGCCAGCGATCGTGGAGATTGCCGTTCGACGCAGCAGTGCTGCCGTATGCCAGTGCGATGGTGGCGAGCGGTATCGACCACGCCGCAAGCAGAATGCGCCATTTCCAACGCCTTGTTGCTGTCCGTATCCGCATGGCCATGTTCCGTGGCTGCCTGGGGTATCCACAGGTTAGGTGTGGCTGCGATGGATCTGCAACCGGCGCGTTGGCAAGCGCCGGTCAGGCGTTGTTCCTCGATGACTTGCGACGGCATGCACGGCCGGAGCGCGGGCGCGCGTCCGGCCATGCATCTCAGGGCGTCATATCAGCGGGTTGCCCTTGATCGCGCGGTAGCGGAAGTCGTGCAACCGGGCGGGGGTGGCGCCGGTACTGTAGAGGCCTACCCGCAGGCTCAGGAAGTCGCCGAACACGTTGTGGTTGATGCCCGACACTTCCATGCGGATGGTGTGCAGCTGCCAGCTGTGGCCGTCGTCGTGCGAGTACTCGAAGGTCACCACGTTGTGGTCGTTGGTCATGCGCACGCGTACCCGGCGGTTGTCCCGCTTGATGCGTGCCCACGGCAGTTCCTGCGCGTACTCGAAGGTCTTGATGGTGTCGGGGGTGAAGCCGACGCCGACGAAGGCCTTGTGGTTGTAGAACAGCAACAGGCCGGCCTCGGCATCGCCGGAAAGCTCGAAGCCGATTTCCGCGACATAGGCGCGATCGCCCACGCGGCAGACCATCGGCGAGCTGTCGGCAGGGGAATGGCCGGCACCCGCCAGTTGCAGGCCGTTGCCGCCATAGCGGGCGCGCTGGATTTCATCCGGCCGCGGATCGTGGAAGGCCCACTGGATGCCGAAGCGGTTGCTGGAGAAGTCGTCCGAGAGCGCGAAGCCGGCCGGCCCCGGCTTGCCGCCGGCGGGGATGGGCAAGGGGCGGGACAGGTCGCCACCGGTCGCCACCGGCCAGCCGTCGGCGGTCCACTCCATCGGCTCCAGCAGTGCCTGCCGGCCCAGGGTGCGGAAGCTGTTCTCGTAGCCGTGATAGATCATCCACCAGTCGCCGGCCGGTCCGTCGATGAAAGTGGCGTGGCCGCGCGACCACCAGGGTTCGGCGGCCGAACGGGTGTGCACGATCGGGTTGTGCGGGCAGTTTTCCCACGGGCCGTGCACCGAGCGCGAACGGGCCACGATGACCATGTGGCTGGTCGGCGGTCCCGCGGTGCCGCCGACGGCGCTGACCAGGTAGAACCAGCCGTCGCGGCGGAGCAGTTTCGGCCCTTCCGGAGCGAAATCCTCGACCACCCAGTCGCTGGGGTAGTGCCATGGTGTGTAGGCATGCTTGAGCGGACCATCGGCGGCAAGGCCGTCGTCGGTCAGCCGGACCATGCGGATGCCGTTGACGAACAGGTAGCGCTTGCCGTCTTCGCCGACCACGTGGGCCGGATCGATGCAGCCGGTGACGCCGGTATCAATCGGGTCGCTCCAGGGACCGGTAACCTGCCTGGCCCAGATCACGAAGATCGCCCAGTCGCCGCCGGGCCGTTGCGCCGGCAGGTAGATGTAGTAGCGGTCCTTGTATTTGCACAGGTTGACCGCGAACACGTTGCCCATCGGCTTATGCAGGGCTGTGGCGACAGGGCTCCAGTTGAGCAGGTCGGTCGAGTGCCAGATCACGATCCCGGGCGACGCGGTGAACGGCGTGAACGTCATGTAGTAGTCGTCGCCATCCTTCAGCACGGTGGGGTCGGGATGGTCGCCGGCCACGATCGGGTTGAGGTAGCGCCCGTTGCCGAGGTCGGCCTTGCGCTGGTCTTCGATACCGTGACCCCAGTGCGGGTCGGCCGGGACGCAGGTTTCCGTGGCGTCGGCACGCGTGGCCCTGACCAGCGGTACGGCGACGGCGCTGGCCGCGACGGCCTTGAACAGGTTCCTGCGGGTGATATCGGTCATGGCGTGTGATGTGTCTGCGGGTAGTGGTTTTTGGTCGAGGCCCCGGTCAGGCGCGCTTTACGCGTGGCCGTGCGCCGTGCGGATGGCATACACGTAGGCCGCGGCATGTCCCGGCTGTGCGCCGACATGCAGCACCAGGCCCTTGGGCGTGCTCTGCCAGTGCACCGCTTCGGACGAGCCGAGCAGGCGCACCTCGCGTACCCGATCGGAAGGCTTGACCGAGTGGATCGTCACGCTGCCGCTGGCCGGCCAGCCCAGTTCGATCGCATACAGCACGCCGTCCTTGCGGGTGAAGCGGAAGTCCTCGGCGGTGTAGGCCTGACCTAGGTTTTCCTTGAACTCGCCGGCGCTCTGCGTGGTTGGGCCTTCGCCGTACACGCGCCACGGATGGCTGCCGTAGATGGCCTGGCCGTTGGTCGCCAGCCACTTGCCGATCTTCAGCAGCACGGACTTTTCCTGCGGCACGATGGTGCCGTCGGGTTTGGGGCCGATGTCCAGCAGCAGGTTGCCGTTCTTGCTGACCACGTCGGCCAGCAGATGGATGATGTCGGCGGCGGAACGGAAGGTGTCGTGCTTTACGTAGCCCCAGGAGCTGTTGCTGATGGTGGTGTCGGTCTGCCACGGCTGGGCGCGGATGCCGGCGAGCTGGCCGCGCTCCACGTCCAGGATCGCACTGCCGGTTGGCATGGCATGCAGCTTGTAGGTCAGCACCACGCCGCCGCGGCGCACGCCGTCGTTGTAGTAACCGGCCAGGAAGTCGGCCAGCGCCTGGCGGAACGCGGGGTGGCCGACCCACCAGTCGAGGTAGATCAGGTCAGGGTGGTAATAGCTTTCCAGCTCCATCGTGCGGGCCAGCCAGTCGTGCACCCAGGCCTGCGACACGTAGGTCCAGTCCTGCTGCAGGTCCTGGTCGCCGTCCTGGGTGACATGCGGTTCCGCGGGGCCGTAGAAATCGGCGTAGGCCGGGTTGTTCACGTCGGACGGGATGTCGCGACCCTGGTCGAAGAACCAGTCGTGCTCGGCACGGTGCGAGGACAGGCCGAAGCGCAACCCCTGTGCGCGCACCGCCTTCTCCAACGCCGCGACCACGTCGCGCTTCGGCCCCATGTGGACGGCGGTCCAGCGGCTGAGGCGCGAGTTGTACATGGCGAAGCCGTCGGAGTGTTCGGCCACTTCGATCACGTAGCGCGCGCCGGCCTGGCGGAACAGTCGCGCCCAGGCGTCGGGATGCCAGTGCTGTGCCTTGAAGTCGGGGATGAAGTCCTTGTAGTCGTGCTTGGTCAGCGAGCCGTAGGTGGCGACCTGGTGGGCGTATTCGCGCGTGGTGTGGTCGTACATGTTGCGCGGGTACCACTCGTTGGCGAAGGCCGGCACGGCGTAGACGCCCCAGTGGATGAAGATGCCGAACTTGGCGGCGCCGAACCATGCCGGTGGCTGGTATTTCAGCAGCGAGCTCCAGTCGGGTCGGAACGGCCCCTGGGCATCGGCTTTGGCAACTTTCGCCAGCAGTTCCTTGCGCACCGGTGCATAGCGCGCGGTGGCGCGCTGCCAGGCCTGGTCCATCTGTTCCGGCGTTAACGTTTTTGCGGTCGGTGCGTCGGCCTGTTGCCCGGCCATGGTCAGAAACGGCATTGAGCTGGCCAGTACGAGCAGGCCGGCGAGCCATCCGCGACGGATGACGGCACGTGGCCGGAAGGGGCGTATGGCGGGCCTAGCAGCCATGGGTCACTCCGTGGTTTGGATCGCTACACGCTAGCAGCAAGCCCGGGCCCGGAAGAGTTCTTGTGCGATTGCATACGAAGAAACATTAACCGCGGCTGGCAATTTCGTAATTGTCTCGGCGGGTGGGGCACATCAGCATCCGCACCAGCAAAAAAGGGAGCGCAGGCCTTCGTGATGGCCGCGACAGCCTTCAGCCATCGATGTCCGGCTGAACAGAAGCTCCCACCGACAAGCAAGCAGCTATGGGGAGAGTGTTTCGCATGAACAAGACCAACCACGTGAGCGGTATGCATGGCATGACTCGCGTTTCTGTTTTGACGCGCTTGTCTGCCGCTATCGGCGTCGCGTTGCTGGGAATGGTGTCGCTGGGCGCGCATGCCGCGTCCCCGGACCAGGTGCAGACCGGCGCCACGGTCGTCAAGCACCACATCAAGGACAAGAGCAAGACCGCCAAGACGACCACCAACCTGTCGGCGGTCACCGTCACCGGCATGCGCGCCAGCCTGATGTCGGCCGAGCAGCTGAAGGAAAATGCACCGCAGATCGTCGACTCGGTTACCGCGGTCGACATCGGTGCACTGCCCGACCGCAGCGTGACCGAAACCCTGCAGCGCATCAGCGGCGTCACCATCGACCACTTCCTGTCGCCGAACGACTCCGACCATCCGTCGGCCGAAGGCAGCGGCGTGATGATCCGCGGCCTGACCGAGGTTCGCGGTGAACTGAACGGACGCGACATCTTTTCGGCCAACAGCGCGCGTGGCCTCAGCTTCCAGGACGTGCCCGCCGAACTGATGGCCGGCGTGGACGTGTACAAGAACCCGTCGGCCGACATCATCGAAGGCGGCATCGGCGGTACGGTCAACCTGCGCACACGGCTGCCGTTCGACGCGCCGGGCCGGCTGATCTCGTTCAACACGGGCGTGAACGAAGGTGACATGTCCAAGAAGAGCAAGCCCTCGGCTTCATTCCTCTACAGCAACCGCTGGAAGACCGAGAACCTCGGCGAGATGGGCGCGCTGTTCGACGTTGCCTATTCCTCGCTGGCCACGCGCAGCGACGGCATCCAGGTGGAGCCCTACGTGCGCCGCAACGATGCGGCGGTGCTGGCGGGCACCCATTTCAGCCAGGTCTACGTGCCCGGCGGCGCCGACTGGCGCACGCTGGATTTCCAGCGTCGCCGCATCGGTATCGCGGGCGCGTTCCAGTGGCGGCCGAACCACAACATGGAGTTCATCTCCCAGGTGCTGCGTTCCGGCTATGACATGAGCTGGAACGAGCACGGCGCGATCTTCAACGACAGCACCAACAACGTGGTGCCGGCGCCCGGAACCACCTTCCAGTACAGCCCCGACGGCGTGTTCGAAGGGGGCTGGCTGGCGTCCAACTCCTGGCGCGGCGGCCTCAGCGGCGATGGTGTGCGCTTCAGCGGCGACAACCGTTACTCGCACCAGCGCACCATCACCACTGACTGGTCCAACCACTTCAAGTGGTACCTCAGCGACAACTGGATCCTGTCGGCCGACTTCCAGATGGTGAAGTCCACCAGCCGCGGTGTCGACTTCACCGTGTTCGACTCCACCTATCTGCCGGGTGTCTATCTCGACACCAGCGGTTCGTTGCCCAAGGTGACCGTCAGCCCGTCGAACTATGTCGACAATCCAGCCAATTACTTCTGGTCGGCGGCGATGGATCACCATGAGGACGACCGTGGCTGGGAGCATGCCGCGCGTATCGATCTGGAATACGACTTCGACAACAGCAACTGGCTGCAGTACGTGAAGTTCGGCGTGCGCGCCACCAGCCGCATCGAGACCAACAAGATCAGCGGCTACAACTGGGGCGTGATCACCGACAACTGGGCGACCATCAACAGCCCCAATGGCCTGGCCGATCTCAACAATTACCTGCCGGGCATGTCGCAGCTGTACAACTACTCGGACTTCTTCCGTGGCAACGCCACGATGCCGTCGCTGTACTTCGCCAACGACTCGCTGGCCGAGAACTACATGGCGGCGTACAAGGCGCTGCACTCGGTCGGTGTGTCCTGGGGCTGGACGCCGATGACGGCGTACTCGCTGCAGGACATCAACAACCAGAACGAGAAGACCCAGGCCGCCTACGGCATCGTGTTCTTCGGCAACCAGGTGTTTGGTATTCCGTTCGACGGCAACCTCGGCCTGCGGCTGGTGCGCACGCAGGAGAATGCACAAGGCTGGGGCGAGTACCCGAACCTATCGCAGTCGGGCGTGACCAGCAGCCTGGCCACCGCATACACCGGCCAGTACTTCCCGCTGAGCGGTGGCGGTACCTACAAGAACGCGCTGCCCAGCCTGAACCTGCGTTTCAAGCTGACGCATGACCTGCAGTGGCGTATCGCCGCGTCCAAGGCGATGGCCCGGCCGGACTTCGCCCAGCTGCAGCCGTACCTGCAGCTGGGGGCCACGCTCAATGCCGACAACACCGCGGTGACGCAGTGGACCGGCGCGGCGGGCAACCCCAACCTGAAACCGATGGAAGCGAAACAGTACGACACCGCGCTGGAGTGGTACTTCGGTCCCACCAGCGAGCTGTACACCACGCTGTTCTACAAGGACATCAGCAACTACATCGAGACCGAAACCAAGACCGAGAACTACAACGGTCAGAACTACCTAGTAACGCGTCCGTACAACAACGGTACCGGTACGGTCCGTGGTGCCGAGTTCGGCTACTCGCAGTTCTTCAGCTTCCTGCCGGGCTGGCTCCAGGGGCTGGGCGTGCAGGTGAACTACACCTACGTGAAGAGCCAGGGTGGCGTGAACTCCGCGACCGACCCGTACTACGCGACGACCGTGAAGGGCGTGGCTCTGCCGCTGGTCGGTCTGTCCAAGAACAACTACAACTTCATCGCGATGTACGACTACAGCCGCTGGTCGGCGCGTCTGGCCTGGAACTGGCGTTCGCGTTACCTGCTGAGTACCAGCGATGCGTCCACGCATCTGCCGACCTGGTCGGACAGCTATGGGCAGCTGGATGGTTCGGTGTTCTACCACCTGAACAAGCACATGCAGGTCGGTCTGCAGATGAACAACCTCAACAACGCCAAGACGCGCGTGTTGATGGGCCCGACCAGCTACAGCGACGGCACGGTCGATCCGCGCCTGTACAAGCGTGGCATTTTCGTCAACGACCGGCGTTACGAGCTGGTCTTCCGGGCAACGTTCTAAGCGATGGAGGTATTTCGCATGTTCCGCCGCAGCGCGCGCAAGTGGGTGTGGGGTCTGGTTCTGGTGGCAGGTTCGCTGCATGCCACTGGCCACCCGGCGGAACATGTGAAGTACGACTTCGCCGGTGTGCGCATCGGCGGAGGCGGTTACGTCACCGGGCTGGCATTCGACGCAGCCGTGCCCGGACTGCTGTATGCACGCACCGATGTGGGTGGTGCCTACCGCTGGGACAGCGGTCAGCGACGCTGGGTGTCGCTGACCGACTGGATCGAGGCGGCAGATACCAACTGGCTGGGCATCGACAGCCTGGCGCTGGACCCGTCCGACCCGAATCGGCTCTATCTGCTCGCGGGTACCTACACGTTCCCCGGGGCCGGCGATGCGGCGGTGCTGTGCTCCACCGACCGGGGGCGCCATTTCACGGCGGCGCGGTTGCCGTTCCCGATGGGCGGCAACGAGCTGGGCCGCGGCAATGGCGAGCGGCTGGCGGTGGACCCGCATGACGGCCGTATTCTTTTCCTCGGCTCGCGCAATGCGGGCCTGTGGCGCAGCGACGACCACGGTACCCACTGGCAGCAGGTAAAAAGTTTTCCCTCGGTCGCGACCAGCAAATCCTCGACGGCGGCCAACGCCTGGCGGCGCCAGCCGATCGGTATCGTGTTCGTCGTGTTCGACTCGGCCAGCGGTCGCAAGGGCCAGCCCACGCCAGTGCTGTATGCCGGCGTGTCGACCCGCCAGACCAGTCTTTTCGAATCCGTCGATGGCGGCCTGCACTGGCGGCCCGTGCCCGGTCAGCCGACCGGTCTGCGGCCGAGCCACATGCACCGTTCCAGCGACGGCTCGTACTACCTCACTTATGGCGACCAGCCCGGCCCGGACACGATGACGCGTGGCGCGGTCTGGCGCTGGCAGCCGGCCATCGGCCGCTGGACCAACATCACGCCGTTGCCGGCGGGTGGCGTGTCCAAGGGTTTCGGCTGGGGCGACGTGGCGATCGATCCGTCCAATCCGAAGGTGCTGATGGCCAGCACGATGGACCACTACACGCCGCACGACCTGCTGTTCCGCAGCACCGATGGCGGTCGCCACTGGACCAACGTGTTCGCTCATTCGGAATTCGACCACAGCAATGCGGTGTGGACCGTGGGGCATGCGCCGCACTGGATGACCCGCGTGGTCATCGATCCGGCCGATCCCGATCACGTGCTGTTCGTCACCGGCTACGGCATCTGGGCATCGCGTGACATGCGCAAGCTGGACCACGGCGGCCGCGTGCACTGGTGGTTCCAGGATCGCGGGCTGGAGGAAACCGTGCCGCTGGGGCTGATCAGCCCGCCGACCGGTGCGCATCTGCTCAGTGCGGTCGGCGACCTCGACGGGTTCCGTCACGCCAACCTGTCGGTGGCGCCGCCGCAGTTCCCGGCGCCGCCGCGTTACGCCAACAGCGAAAGCATCGACTATGCGGGTCGCCGGCCTTCGCTGATCGTGCGCAGCGGTTATCTTCGCCATCCGTTCGGACCGGCCATACGCGCGGCGTGGTCCCGCGACGATGGCCGGCACTGGACGGCGTTCGCCAGCGAACCGCCGACGGGCAAGGGCGCCGGCAGCCTGGCAGTGAATGCCGATGGCACTGTCGTGGTGTGGGCCCCGCGTGGTGCTGCCGCGGCTTACCGCACGACCGACTTCGGCCGGCACTGGCAGCTTGCCAAGGGTCTGCCGGGCGGCCTGCAGATACGCAGCGACCGCTTCGATGCACAGCGTTTCTACGCGGTCGATCCGGCCACCGGCGCATTGTTCGCCAGTGACGATGGCGGTCGCAGCTTCGTGGCAATGGGCGGCGAGCTGGCAACCGCTGTCCACGGCCATGCGCATGTATTGCTGGAAGCCTCGCCGCGGCAGGGTGGGATCGTCTACGTGGCGGCGCGCGATGTGCCGTTGCTACGCGCGGATGTGCAGGGCCATGTGCTGATGCGCTACGCGAAGCTGGACGGCGTGGATGCCTTCGGCTTCGGCAAGGCGGCGCCGGGGCAGCATGCGCCGACCCTGTTCGTCGCCGGTCGACTGCAGGCCAAGCAGGGCATCTACCGCTCGATCGACGGCGGCCGGCAGTGGCAGGAAATCGACGATGCCGCGCATCGATACGGGCGCGTCCATCTGATCATCGGCGACCCACGGGTGTTCGGGCGGGTCTACATCGCGCCCGATGCGCGCGGAATCATCTATGGCGAGCCGGCAGGAGGCGCAAAGTGAAATTCAGACATCTGGGCATCCTGTTGGCAGGCTGCCTCTGCTTTCCAGTGGCGCATGCGTCCTCCCTGCGCATGCCGCTGGTTTTTTCCAGTGGAGCCGTGCTGCAGCGCGGACAGCCGCTGCGCGTATGGGGCTGGGCCGCGCCCGGCGATCATGTGGACGTGGCGCTGGACGGCAGCGCGGCTACCGCGACCGTCGGCAAGGACGGGCGCTGGAAGGCGATACTGCCCAGGCATGCCGCGGGCGGGCCATACACCCTCAGTGTGGTGGACGGCGCGCAGCGCATCGATATTCCCCGCGTGATGGTGGGCGACGTGTGGCTGTGTTCGGGTCAGTCGAACATGGAGTTCACCGTCAGCGAGGTGCGTGATGCGGCTGCCGAGATCGCCCGCGCGAACGACCCCGACATCCGCCAATTCAAGGTGCCGCGCAGCGCCTCGCTGCAGCCGCAGTCACAGCTTGCCGGCGGCAGCTGGGTGGACGCCAGCCCGGCCACGGTGGGCAAGTTTTCGGCGGTGTGCTGGTTCTTCGCCAGGGACATGCAGGCACGTACCCATGTGGCGCAGGGCCTGATCAACAGCAGTTGGGGCGGCAGCAGCATCCAGGCCTGGACCGATGCTGTCACCGGCCATTTCGACATGCCCAAGCTGGCCCGCGAACTGAAGGCCGAAGCGGCCGTCGAGGACCGGCGCATGGCCGCTGCGCGTCGGCAGCTGGCGCGCTGGCCGGCCGCATTGGCGGCGGACGACGCGGCCGTTCTTCCGGCCGAGACCGGCACGTGGTCGGGCTGGGCGGCCCCCGGGCTGGATACTGCGGACTGGGCGCGGATTCCGGTGCCGGCCTACTGGGAAACCAAGGGCTATTACGACATGGACGGCCTGGCCTGGTACCGCACCAGCTTCACGCTGGACGCGGCACAGACAGCGCAGGGCATCACCCTGGGCCTGGGCGAGGTGGACGACTCCGATCGCAGCTATGTCAACGGACATCTGGTCGGCGCGACCAGCGAAGCCTGGAACAAGCCGCGTGTCTACACGGTTCCCGCGCGCTTCCTGCACGCTGGGCGCAATGTGATCGCGGTGCGGGTGGACGACTTGGGCGCCGGCGGCGGCATCCATGGCAGTGCGGACGCGCTGTACGTGCAGTATGCGGACGGCACGCGGCATCCGCTGGCCGGGCAATGGCTGTTCCGCCCGCAGGCGGTCTACCTGACCCGTACCGACATGCGCGAGATCAAGCCGGCGATCCTTTACAACGCGATGATCCACCCGCTGCTGGGTTACCCGCTGCGCGGCATCATCTGGTACCAGGGCGAGGCCAATGCGCTGGCGCATGAGGCACGGTCCTATGCGACGCGCTTCAAGACCCTGATCCGCGTCTGGCGCAAGCAGTGGAGCCGGCCGCGGCTGCCGTTCATCTGGGTCCAGCTGGCCAACTTCAAGGCCGGCGAGGACACCGCACAATACAGCCCGTGGGCAGAACTGCGTGCGGCCCAGACGTCCGCACTGGCACTGCCTGAAACCGGTCAGGCGATCACCATCGACATCGGCAGCACCGACACCATCCATCCGACCGACAAGCAGGATGTGGGGCACCGGCTGGCGCTGGTCGCGCGTCGACTGATCCTTGGCGACAAGGTGATCGATTCTGGTCCGGTGTTCCGCTCGATGCAGGTCGAAGGATCGAGCGTGCGGATCCATTTCGCGACCCAGGGCCAGGCGCTGGCGGTGCGCGGCGGCGGCGACCGTGTCGGCGGATTCGAGCTGGCGGGTGCCGACATGCACTACAAGCCGGCGCAGGCGCGGATTGTTGGACACGAGGTGGTGGTCGGCAGCGCCGATGTGAAGCATCCCGTGGCCGTGCGCTATGCGTGGAGCGAAGACCCGGTCGACGCCGACCTGATCGGCCAGAACGGCCTGCCGGCGGGACCATTCCGTGACGAGGTGAAACGATGAGCGGACGTATTGCATGGCTCGCACGGCGGGCCGCCCGGATCCTCTGCGTGCTGCTGCTGGGTGCAGGCCCGGCGTGGGCGGCCGACGCGCCGATACCGCGCATCGTCACCCACGACGGTCGTCACGCGTTGCTGGTCGACGGCAAGCCGTTCCTGATCCTGGGCGCGCAGGTCAACAATTCCAGTGCGTGGCCGGCCATGCTTGCCGACGTGTGGCCGGCGATCGAACAGATGCATGCCAATACGGTCGAGGTGCCGATGGCCTGGGGGCAGGTCGAGCCGCAGGAAGGGCACTTCGATTTCAGCTTCCTGGACACCCTGTTGCATCAGGCTCGGGCCCACCACGTGCGGCTGGTGCTGCTGTGGTTCGGCACCTGGAAGAACACCTCGCCGAACTACGCACCTTCGTGGGTGAAGCTGGACAATCGTCGCTTTCCGCGCGTGATCACCCGCGATGGCCGCATGCTGAATGTGCTGTCGCCGTATGCGAAGAGCACGCTGGATGCCGACCGCACCGCCTTCGTCGCCTTCATGACCCATCTGCGCAAGGTCGATGGCGCGCGGCACACGGTGATCATGGTGCAGGTGGAAAACGAGTCGGGCATGTATGGCAACGACCGCGACTATTCGGACGCGGCCAACCACCTGTTCGACGGGCCGGTGCCCGCGGCGCTGCTGCAGGCGCTGGGCAAGTCGCCGGGCAACTGGACGCAGGTGTTCGGCAAGGACGCGGCAGTGGATTTCAGCGCCTGGTCGATCTCGCATTACATCAACCAGATCGCGCAGGCCGGCAAGGCCGTCTACGACCTGCCGATGTACGCCAACGCAGCCCTGCGCGACCCGCTGAAACCGGGCCCGCCCGGGAGCTATCCCAGCGGTGGTCCCAGCGACAATGTGATACCGATCTGGCGCGCCACCGCGCCATCGCTGGACCTGGTCGCACCGGATATCTACTTTCCCGATTACGCCCGCTACATGGCGGTGCTCGATCATTACGCACGTGCGGACAACCCGCTGTTCGTGCCGGAAACGGGCAACGCCGCCGCGTATGCGCGCTACGTCTACGCCGTACTCGGACACGGCGCCATCGGCTTCTCGCCGTTCGGCATGGACTTCACCCGCTACACCAATTATCCGCTGGGTGCTTCGGCCAAGGATGGCGCCGCCCGTGTGGCCCCGTTCGCGCCCAGCTACCGCGTGCTGGAGTCGGTCGACCGGATACTTGCGCAGGCGTCGTTCGATGGTCGCCTGTGGGGCGCCAGCGAACCGACCGCGACGCATGAGCAGACGCTGGACCTGGGGGCCTGGAAGGTCCGCCTCGGTTACGGCCAGCCACAGTTCGGCGAGGTGCCGCCCAAGGGCAATCCGAGTCCCGAAGGCGGCGCGCTGATCGCTCGGCTGGCACCCAACGAATACCTGGTGACCGGCCGCAACGTGCGGGTGAGCTTCGAACCCGGTGCCGGCCACAAGGGCATCCATTTCCTCTACGACCATGTCGAGGAAGGTCATTACCAGCATGGCCACTGGGTTTTCCGCCGCGAGTGGAATGGCGACCAGACCGACTACGGCCTGAATTTCACCGACCAGCCGACCGTGCTTCGGGTGCGGCTGGGTACGTATTGAGGTATGTCATGCGCAAGGCCTTGTTGAGTCTGTCGCTGCTGATGTCGGGCCCGGCCGCCGTTGTCGCCGGAACGGCGGGCTATCCATTGCCGGACACGCCTGCCGTCGAGCAGCAGGTGAATCACCTGCTGGGCGAACTGAGCCTGCAGCAGAAAGTCGACCTGCTGGGCGGCGTCGACGGCTTCTGCACGCGGGCGATGCCGACGATCGGCTTGCCCAGGCTGTGCATGTCCGATGGCCCGGTCGGCGTGCGCATGCATGGTCCGTCCAATGCCTATGCCGCCGGTATGGCGCTGGCGGCGAGCTGGGACCCTTCGCTGGCGCGGGAAGTCGGCACGTCGATTGGCAAGGACGCGCGCGCGCGCGGCATCAGCTTCGTGCTTGGCCCGGCGGTGAACATCTACCGGGCGCCGCTGGACGGCCGCAACATGGAGTATTACGGCGAAGATCCCTTGCTGGCTGGATCGATCGCGGTCGGCATGATCAAGGGCATCCAGAGCCAGGGCGTGGTCGCCACGATCAAGCATTTCGTGGCGAACAATTCCGAATACGACCGTCGCCACCTCGACAGCCTGGTCGACGAGCGCACGCTGCACGAGATCTACCTGCGCGCCTTCGAGATGGCGGTGAAGCAGGGCCACGTCGGTGCGGTGATGAGCAGCTACAACCGCGTCAACGGCGACTACACCGCCGAAAGCCGTTACCTGATCCATGACGTGCTCGATCGTGGGTGGGGCTTCAAGGGTCTGTTCATGTCCGACTGGGGCGCAGTACACGACGGGATCAAGGCGTTCAAGGCGGGGCTGGACCTGGAGATGCCGGCGGCGGACCAGATGACGCCCGCGAAAATCCTGCAGGGCCTGCAGGACGGCACGCTGTCGCAGACGCAGCTGGACAGCAAGGTACGCCGGTTGCTGCGTACGGCGGTACGGTTTGGTCTCATGGATCGCCCGCGGCAGGACTACGCGGAACCGCTGCTCGGTCCCGCTGCGAATCAGGTGGCGCTGCGCTCGGCACTGGAATCGGCGGTGCTGCTGAAGAACGCACACCATACGCTTCCGTTCGACGCAGCCCGCATGAAGACGATTGCCGTGATCGGCCCGATGGCGTATCCCGGCGCAGCCAGTGCGGGCGGCAGTTCGCACATCGATACGTTCCACACCGTGAGCATCCTCGAGGGGATCAGCCAACTGGTCGGGAGCAAGGTCAAGGTGCTCTATAGTCCTGGCCTGCCGACGCCGGACCAGGTGTTCAAACGGCCGGCCTTCGTCACGGGTGACGGGAAGCCGGGCCTGCTGCGGCAGACCTTCGACAACCCCGATTTCGCCGGCCTTCCTGCGGCCAGCACGGTCGATGCGACGGTCGATCACTGGAAGCCCGAGTTGTGGACCACGCCGGCGACCCTGCGCAAGAGCATCCGCTGGTCCGGCCGTTTCGTGCCGGGCAAGAGCGGCAAGTACCTGTTCCTCACGGCGGCAGCAAGCCAGGACAGCTACACGCTGTACGTGAACGGCAAGGCCGAGATCGTGCAGCCGATGCGCGAGGGGCAGGCACCGCATGCGGTGACGCTGTCGCTGGTCGCAGGCAAGCCGGTGCAGTTGCGGCTCGACTACAAGCCCGATGTCGCCTACAGCCGGATGGGCTTTGGCGTGATCGCGGTTGACGACCTGATTGCACCGGCCGCGCGCAAGATGGCCGCAATGGCGGATGCCGCTGTGGTGGCAGTGGGTTACGGGCCCGCGGCGGAAAGCGAGGCGTTCGATCGCAGTTTCGAACTGCCATGGGGCCAGGCCGCGCTGATCCGAGCCGTTGCGCGTGCCAACCCACACACGGTGGTAACGGTGACCTCGGGCGGCGGCTATGCCACCCGGGGGTGGCTGGACGACGTGCCTGCCTTGCTGCAGAACTGGTATCCAGGACAGCAGGGTGGCACAGCGATCGCCGACATCCTGTTCGGCCGGCATTCGCCGGAAGGCAAGCTGCCGTTCTCCTTCCAGCGCGCCTGGAAAGACAATCCGGTGCACGATTTCTACTATGCGCATGCCGCGCCCGACGGGCACCCGGTGGTGCGTTATGGTGAAGGCGTGCTCCTGGGCTATCGCTGGTATACCAGTCATCCGGACAAGCCGCAGCCAGTGTTTCCGTTCGGCTTCGGTCTGTCGTACACGCAGTTCCGCTTCAGTCACCTGAAGGTGTCCGGGCCAAGCACCGACGGTTCGGTCGAGGTGGCTTTCGACGTGGCCAACACCGGCCACCGGGCCGGTGCCGAAGTGGCGCAGGTGTACGTCGGCGATCCGTCGGCGCAGGTCGCACGGCCGGCCCGGGAGCTGAAGGGGTTCCGCAAGTTGCGTCTGGCGCCGGGCGAGAGCCGGCATGTGAATATCGTTCTGGATCGCCGCGCATTCGCTTATTACGACGTGTGCCGGCATGGCTGGCGGGTCGATCCGGGCAAGTTCGTTGTCTATGTGGGCGATGCTTCAGACAGCACGCCGCTGCAGGCCGACATCACGATGGGAGCACAACCATGAAGACCTCTTTGCGCACCGCCTGGTGCCTGGCCGTGCCGATGGCGGCACTCGGTCTGGGCGTATCCGCCACGCCCGCTGACGTGCTACCGCACGTGCAGAAGCTATCCGACGGCATCATCGTGAGCCTGGCGCATTCGAAACAGCGGGTCAGACTGCAGGTGGTCGACGCCGATATCGTGCATGTCACCGCGACGCCGGATGGGCGCTTCGACCTGCCGCCGAGCCGGATGGCGCTGCACACTGGTGGCGACACGCATTTCACCGTGACCGAACACAACGGCGAGGCGATTCTTTCCACGCCCGCGCTCAGTGCGCACGTGGCGCTGACGGGCGGAGCGGTGAGCTTCTTCGACGCCAAGGGCCGGCCGATCCTGCACGAGCTGGACGGTGGCCGCAGCTTCACCCCCGAGCAGGTGCGCGGGCAGCCTTACTACGCCGTGCGGCAGCAGTTCCACTCGCCGCGCGACGAGGCGTTCTACGGCCTCGGGCAGCATCAGGAAGGCGTGATGAACTACAAGGGTAAGGATGTCCAGCTGGCCCAGCACAACATGGACATCGCGATTCCCTTCGTGGTGTCCTCGCGCGACTACGGCGTGCTGTGGGACAACGACTCCATCACCCGTTTCGGCGATCCGCGGCCGTACCGCCTCACCGGTAAGGCCTCGCCGCATCTGAAGCTGTTCGACGCGCAGGGCCGGCCCGGCGGCCTGACCGCGACGTACTACGTCAACGGCAAGGCGGTGCTGCGTCGTGACGAGTCGGACATCGACTACCAGTTCCTCAGCGACCAGAAGAAGTATCCGGACGGCCTCGACAGCACCAAGCTGCAGAAGGTGGTGTGGCAGGGCCAGCTGGGCGCCGACGAGACCGGTGCGCAGAAGTTCCGCCTGTATGCCAGCGGCTCGACCAAGCTGTACATCGACGGCAAACTGGTGCTCGATTACTGGCGGCAGAACTGGAACCCCTGGTACCGCGACTTCCGCATCCAGATGAAGCCGGGCGAGAAGCACGCGTTCCGCATCGTGTGGGAGCCGCAGGGCGGTTACATCGCGCTGCAGCACCTGGACCCGCTGCCGGCGGGCCAGCAGGACGAGCTGTCGCTGTTCTCGCAGGTGGCGAAGTCGGTCAACTACTACTTCATCCACGGCAACGACCTGCACGACGTGATCGCCGGCTACCGCAAGGTCACTGGCAAATCGGTGATGCTGCCGCGTTGGGCCTATGGCTACTGGCAGAGCCGCGACCACTACACCAACAGTAAGGAAATCATCGACACGGTCGAGAAGTACCGCAGCCTGGGCTTGCCGCTGGACAACATCGTGCAGGACTGGCGCTACTGGAAGGACCCCGACTGGGGCACCCACCAGTTCGACCGCTCGCGCTATCCGCACCCGGCGCAGATGATCCGCAAGCTGCACGAGTTGCATGCACACTTCATGATCTCGGTGTGGCCGAAGTTCTACACCACCACCAGCCACTACAAGGAACTCGCCGCCGCCGGCGACGTGTATCCCGAGTCGGTGAAGGAAGGGCTCAAGGACTGGGTGGGACCGGGCTACGAATACGCCTTCTATGACGCATTCAAGCCGGGCGCGCGCCGCATCTACTGGCGTCAGATCAAGGACAGCCTGGCCAAGCTGGGCGTGGACGCCTGGTGGCTCGACGCGACCGAGCCGGATATCAATTCCAACACCTCGATCGCCGAACGCATCCGCCTGATGGAGCCGGTCAGCGGTCGTGCGGCCGCGGCCGATTTCAATGCGTTCCCGCTGATGACGACGACCGCGGTCTACCAGGGCAGCCGTCGCAGCTACCCCGACCAGCGGGTGTTCATCCTGACCCGCTCGGCCTTTGCCGGACAGCAGCGCAATGCGGCGGCGAGCTGGAGCGGCGACGTGGCCTCGCGCTGGCGCGACCTGCGTGACCAGATCTCGGCCGGGGTGAATTTCTCCATGTCGGGCATTCCCAACTGGACCACCGATATCGGTGGCTACGTGACGCCGCCGAAGTACCTGCATCCGGATGCGGCGGCACTGGCGGAGTGGCGCGCGCTGTATGTCCGCTGGTTCCAGTTCGGCGCGTTCTGCCCGCTGTTCCGCTCGCACGGCCAGCCGCCGCTGCGCGAGATCTACAACATCGCCAGGCCGGGCACCCCGGTCTACGACACGTTGGCCTATTACGACCGGCTTCGTTACCGGCTGATGCCCTACATCTACACGCTGGCCGCGGATACCTACTGGCAGAACGGCAGCATCATGCGCGGGCTGGTGATGGACTTCCCGCATGACGCGAAGGTGCGCGACATCAACGACGAGTACCTGTTCGGTCCGTCCTTCCTGGTCGCCCCGGTGACCACCTACAAGGCGACGTCGCGCAAGGTCTACCTGCCAGCCGGTACGCAGTGGTACGACTTCAACAGCGGTCGCGAGCTGGCTGGCGGACAGACGGTCGATGCCGCGGCACCGCTGGACCGGATGCCGCTGTTCGTGCGGGCGGGTGCGATCATCCCGACCGGCCCGGCGATCCAGTACACCGGCGAGAAGCCCGATGCCCCGATCACCCTGCTGGTGTACACGGGCGCGGACGGTCACTTCTCGCTGTACGAGGATGCGGGCACCACCTACGGCTACGAACAGGGCCACTATTCGCGCGTGCCGTTCAGCTACGACAACGCTACCGATACACTGACCATCGGTGCCCGCCAGGGCGACGGTACCGGCGCGCCGGCCACCCGCGAGTTCATCGTGCGGCGGATCGACGGTCGTCACCCCGATCCGGCCGCTGCGGCGACGGCGGGCGACGTCCGCGTCAGTTATGCGGGCAAGCTAGTCAGCGTGAAGCTCTGAGGCACCTTGCCGCCGCCCGTCCGGTGCTTGCCGGGCGGGCGGCAGATCGTGGTCGCTGCCGTTCTGCTCGGCATATTGCCGCGGCGTGCAGCCCAGTTCGCGACGGAATACCGCGTACATGTACTGCAGCGAGGTGAAGCCGCTCTGCACGGCCACGTCGGCCAGCGGAACCGCGTCATTGACCAGCATTTTCTGCGCGGTTTCCAGCTTGTGCCGCAGGATGGCCTGGTGCACCGTCTGCCGGGTCTCGCGCTTGAAGTGTTCCTCAAGCAGGGTGCGCGACACGCCGACATAGTCGGCCACCTGGTCGGTCTTGATGCCCAGGCAGGCGTAATGCCGGATGTAGTGCAGCGCGCGCATCACGTGCGGGCTCTTCAGCGGCTGGTGCTGGCTGCTGGCCTGCACGTTGATGCCTTTCGGCGGCACGATGATGCGGGTCTGCGAAACACGGCCGCCATGCAGCATCTGGTGCAGCAGCTGAGCGGCGGTGTGGCCCATTTCTTCCGCGCCCTGCAGCACCGAAGTCAGCGCGATGCGGCTGAGCAGCTGCGCCATCGGATCGTTGTCGATGCCGACTACAGCGATCTGTGCGGGAACCGCCACGTCGGCCACCACGCAGGCCTGCAGCAGCTGCTGCGCGCGCGCGTCGGTGACCGCGATGATGCCGATGGGTTTGGGCAGCGAGCGCACCCACGCCACCATTGCCTGCTGGGCCACGCCCCAGCCACCTGCGCTTGTGGGCGAGCCGCGGTACACCAGTGCGTCGAGCCGGTCGGCGCGGGTCATGTCCAGGAATGCCTGCTCGCGCTCCATGGCCCAGCGGTTGCCGGGTGCTGGAGGCAGGCCGTAGAAGGCGAAGCGCTGCAGGCCCTGGTCGATCAGGTGATCGTAGGCAAGCCGCACCAGCTTGGCGTTGTCAGTGCCCACATACGGGATGTTTTCGGGGTACTGCCTGGGGTCGGCATACGAGCCGCCTACCGCGACCACCGGCAGGGGCATGCCGGAAAGCGTTTCGACCACGACCGGATCGTCGAAATCGGCAATGATGCCGTCGCCGCGCCAGTGGTGGATGCCCAGCGTGCGGCAGCGGAAATCCTCCTCCATGAAGAGGTCCCACTCCACACGAGTGGATTTAAGGTATTGCCCGATGCCGGTAAGGACGTTGCGGTCGTAAACCTTGTTGGCATTGAAAAGCAGGGCGATGCGATGTGGTGAAGCCATGGAATACCAGTGCCTTGCCAATCGATATCTGTCTATACGCACGGACAATACCTGCTGTAGAGCTTAGGCACATGCGGCATTGCGGCACGGAAAATGACGTGCCGCAATGGTGGATTTCGCAATTGCGGCATGCGGGCCCCGATTGCAGCATCGCTTCGACGGAACGGACCTGATCCTTCCGCAGGCGGCGGCTTCTCCCGATGCCGCGATATTCCCGGAATGGCGATACCCGATGACGGCCGGCATGCTGGCAAGCAGGGCATCGCGAGGATCCTGAAAGGGCCAGGTGTCTTGAACGGTTCGACCACGTACCCGAAATCTGCGGCGGGCGCTGCCACCCACGGACAGGCGTGGCCGGCGGCATGAGCGTCGTTGTCGGACTCGATGTCGGTACGCAGAGCGTCAAGCTGGTCGCCTACGATGCCGCCTGCCGCTCGATGCTGGCGGTGCATAGCCGTCCGCTGCCGCTGACCGCCGAAGCCGATGGCAGCCGCGAGCAGCAGCCGGAGTGGTGGATCGACGCGATCCGTCAGTGCTTCGCCGAGCTGGAACCCGCGTTGCGCGGGCGTGTCGCCGCGCTGGGCGTATCGGGTCAGCAGCATGGTTTTGTCCCGCTGGACGCGGCCGGCGAGGTGCTGGCTCCGGCCAAGCTGTGGTGCGATACCAGCACCTGGCGCGAGTGCGGCGAGATCATGGCGGCGGCCGGCGGTGCCGCGCAGTGCATCGCCCAGGCCGGCAACCCGGTGCTGGCGGGCTATACCGCGTCGAAACTGCCATGGACGCGCAAGCATCGCCCGGATGTCTACCGGCGACTCGCCAGCATCCTGCTGCCGCACGACTACGTGAATTTCTGGCTCACCGGCGAACGCTGGATGGAGTGCGGCGACGCATCGGGCACCGGCTGGCTCGACGTGCGGTCGCGTGACTGGTCCGCCCCGATGCTGGCGGCCACCGACGCGGACCGCGATCTTTCGGCATGCCTGCCGCCGTTGCTGGCGGCCGATGCCAGTGTGCCGATCGCGGCGGATATCGCCGACGCCCTGGGCCTGCCGCGCACGGTACGCGTGTCGGCCGGTGGCGGCGACAACATGATGGCGGCGATCGGTACCGGCAACGTGGCGCCCGGCACGCTCAGCGTGAGCCTGGGGACCTCGGGCACCCTGTTCGCCTGTGCGGACCGGCCGATCGTCAGTGATGAGGGCCTGTGGGCAGCGTTCTGTTCGTCCACCGGCAGCTGGCTGCCGCTGATCTGCACGATGAACTGCACGGTGGCGACCGGTCGCGTCGCCCACGCGCTCGGCTTCGATCCCCGCGAGGGCGAGGCCCTGATCGGGCAGTCCGAGCCGGGTGCGGGCGGGCTGACCATGCTGCCGTTCTTCAACGGCGAGCGCACGCCGAATCTACCCGAGGCACGCGCCAGCCTGCACGGCATGGACCCGGACAACTTCACCCGCGCCAATCTCTATCGTGCCGCGATGGAAGGCGCGACCTACGCGCTCCGCTATGGGCTGGACGCGCTGCGCGCCGCCGGCCTCCAGGCGAGTGCCGTGCGGCTCACCGGCGGCGGTGCGAAAAGTGCCGCGTGGCGCCAGATGGTGGCCGACGTGTTCGACCTGCCGGTGGAGTCGCCCGTGGAGACCGAGGGTGCGGCCCTGGGGGCCGCGCTGCAGGCGCTGTGGGCCTGGCGCCGTCATCAGGGCGATGCTGTCGGCATCGCCGAAATCACCGGTGAGCACGTCGTGATGGACGTGGCATGCGCGGCCCAGCCGGTGCATGCCAGCGTCCAGTCATACGAAGCGCCTTACCGCCGCTATATCGCCCAGCTCGATGCCCTGCAGCAGCAGGGGCCGTCGGCGACCGGGGCGATGGACTGAACCCCATGGCGGTGCAATTTCTCGCAGAGGACAACTATTCCATGACAACTCCCTTCATCGGCAAGCAAGAATATTTCGGCGGCATCGGCTCCATTCCCTATGAAGGTCCGGCGTCGGACAACCCGCTGTCCTTCAAGTACTACGACGCGAAGAAGAAGATCGGCGACAAGACCATGGCCGAGCACCTGCGTTTCGCGGTGTGCTACTGGCACTCCTTCTGCAATGCCGGCCACGACCCGTTTGGCCCCGGCACCCGACGTTATCCATGGGACGTGCCGGCGACGCCGATGGCGCGCGCCGAGGCACGCATGGATGCCGCCTTCGAGTTCTTCACCAAGCTCGGTGTGCCTTACTACTGCTTCCATGACATCGACATGGCGCCGGACGATGACGACATCGCCACCTACGAGCGCCAGCTGAAGCAGCTGGTCGGGATGGCCAAGGAGCGCCAGCAGGCCACCGGCATGAAGCTGCTGTGGGGCACCGCCAACCTGTTCGCCCACCCGCGTTACATGAATGGCGCGGCGACCAACCCCGACTTCGCCGTGGTGGCCCGTGCCGCGGTGCAGGTGCGCGCGGCGCTGGAAGCGACTGTCGAGCTCGGTGGCGGCAACTACGTGTTCTGGGGCGGCCGCGAAGGCTACGCGTCGCTGCACAACACCCAGATGAAGCGCGAGCTCGACCATTTCGCGCGATTCCTCACAGCGGCCCGCGACTACGGTCGCAGCATCGGCTTCAAGGGCAACTTCCTGATCGAGCCCAAGCCGATGGAGCCGATGAACCACCAGTACGACTTCGACTCGTCGACCGTGGTCGGTTTCCTGAAGCAGCACGGCCTCGACAAGGACTTCAAGCTCAACATCGAGGCGAACCACGCCACGCTGTCCGGCCACACCTTCGAGCACGACCTGCAGGTGGCCTCGGACCACGGCCTGCTGGGCAGCATCGATGCCAACCGCGGCAATGCGCAAAACGGCTGGGATACCGACCAGTTCCCGAGCGATCTCTACGACACCGTGGGCGCCATGCTGGTGGTGCTGCGGCAGGGCGGGCTGGAGCCGGGCGGCCTGAATTTCGATGCCAAGGTGCGGCGCGAGTCGACCGACGCGGAAGACCTGTTCATCGCCCACATCGGCGGCATGGACTCGTTCGCGCGTGGTCTGGAAGTGGCGCACGCACTGCTGACACAGTCGCCGCTGGAAGGCTGGCGGAAGGATCGCTATGCCACCTTCGATTCGGGCGAGGGGCTGGCGTTTGCACAGGGCAAGCTGGGCCTGGATGATCTGCGCACCTATGCGCTCGGCCATGGCGAGCCGGCACAGCGCAGCGGCAAGCAGGAGCGTTACGAGAACCTGCTCAACCAGTATCTGATCCGGGCCTGACCGGTCCGGGTTGCCGGGGGTATCCAGCGGCAACGCCAGCAGCATCACAAGAGGGGTCCACGCGTGGAAATGTACAGTGCGGCACTCGATGACACCGGGATGTCATCGGCTACGGAAAACACCCGGCTGATCGTCCAGATCAGCTGTGTGGCGACTCTGGGCGGGTTCCTGTTCGGGTTCGACAGCGGGGTGATCAACGGCACCGTGGACGGCCTCAAGCTGGCCTTCCATTCCACCGCCGCGGAGATCGGCTTCGAAGTGGCCTCGATGCTGCTGGGCTGCGCGATCGGTGCTTTCTTCGCCGGCCGTGCGGCCGACCTCAAGGGACGCCGCACGGTGCTGATCGCCGCCGCCATGCTGTTCCTGCTGTCGGCGCTGGGTGCCGGTGCCGCGCATGCGGTGGAGTTTTTCGTGGCGTCGCGCTTGACCGGCGGTTTCGCGGTGGGTGCCGCCAGCGTGATCGCTCCCGCCTATATCGCCGAGGTGGCGCCTTCGCGCTACCGCGGGCGTCTGGCCACGGTGCAGCAGGTGGCGATCATCAGCGGCCTGTTCTGCGCATTCCTCAGCAACTATCTGCTGGCACGTGCGGCGGGTTCGTCGACCGAGGTGCTGTGGCTGGGACAGAGCGCCTGGCGCTGGATGTTCTGGATGCAGGTGCTGCCGTCGTCGCTGTTCCTGGGCTCGCTGATGTTCATTCCGGAGAGCCCGCGCTTCCTGGCGATGCGTCGGCGCGACGCCGAGGCCGAGGTGGTGCTGGCACGCCTGTACGGCGCCTCCTCGGCCGGTGCCAAGCTGAAAGAGATCAGCGCCTCGCTGGCGCATGACCGTCACCGTCCCAGCCTGTCCGACCTGGTCGACAAGGCCACGCGCAAGGTTCATCCGGTGGTATGGGTGGGCATCGGGCTGGCGGTGCTGCAGCAGCTGGTGGGCATCAATGTGGTGTTCTACTACGGCGCGGTGCTGTGGCAGGCGGTAGGCTTTTCCGAGAGCGACGCGCTGCTGATCAACGTGCTGTCGGGCGCGCTAAGCATCGCGGCGTGCCTGGTGACGGTGATGCTGGTCGACCGCATCGGTCGCAAACCGCTGCTGTGGATCGGCTCGCTCGGCATGACGGTCGCGCTGGCGATCGTGGTCTGGGCCTTCGCACATGCCCATCTCGATGCGGCCGGCAAGATCGTGCTGCCGTCGCCGATCGGGACGGTGGCGCTGGTGGCCGCCAACGTCTACGTAGCCTTCTTCAACATGTCCTGGGGCCCGGTGATGTGGGTGATGCTGGGCGAGATGTTCCCGAACCAGATCCGCGGTTCCAGCCTGGCGGTGTCCGGTGCCGCGCAGTGGATCGCCAATTTCGCGATCACCATTTCCTTCCCGCTGCTGCTGGTCGGCATCGGGCTGGCGCCGACCTATGCCATCTATGCCGTCGCGGCGGCGCTGTCGACGGTATTCGTGCTGCGCTACGTCAAGGAAACGCGCGGCAAGGAACTGGAGCAGATGTGAGCCTCGCCGCGCAGGTCCGTCCGGGCCTGCGCGGCGGTTCATTCGACCGGCCTGATCCAGGCGTGGGTCAGCCGTCCAGCTCGCTCCAGCGCGCATAGGCCTGGTCGAGTTCCGACTGCAGCTTCGCCAGCGCTTCGTTGGCGGCAACGATGCCGTCGCTGTCCTGCTGATAGAAGGCCGGGTCGTTCATGGCCTCGCTGCGCTGCGCGATCTCGGTCTCGAGCTGTTCGATCCGGGCGGGCAGCTGTTCCAGCTCGCGCGTTTCCTTGTAGCTGAGCTTGCGCTTCGGTTCCGCAGCGGCAGCCGACGGCGTGGCCGTAGGCGCAGCGGTGGTCGCGCTGGCGACAGGTGTCGTCGCACCGGGCTCCGGCCGCTGGCGCAGCCAGTCGCTGTAGCCGCCGACGTACTCGCCCACCCGGCCGCCGCCTTCCAGTACCAGCGTGCTGGTGACCACGTTGTCGAGGAAGGCGCGGTCGTGGCTGACCAGCAGCAGCGTGCCGGGGTAGTCGGTGAGCAGCTCTTCCAGCAGTTCCAGCGTTTCGACGTCCAGGTCGTTGGTGGGTTCGTCCATCACCAGCAGGTTCGACGGCTGCGCGAACAGCTTCGCCAGCAGCAGGCGATTGCGTTCGCCGCCGGACAGCCGGGTGATCGGCGCACGCGCGCGTTCCGGCGAGAACAGGAAGTCCTGCAGGTAGCCGACGATGTGCTTGCGCTGCCCGTTCAGCTCGATGTATTCGCGCCCCTGCGCCACGTTGTCCAGCGCGTTGAGGCGATCGTCGAGCTGGGCCCGGTGCTGGTCGAAGTAGGCGATCTCAAGGTTGGTGCCCAGCTGCACCTCGCCGCGCTCGGGCTTGAGCTCGCCCAGCATGATCTTCAGCAGGGTGCTCTTGCCGGCGCCGTTGGGTCCGACGATGCCAATGCGGTCGCCGCGCATCACCGTGGCGGTGAAGTCGTCGATCAGCACGCGGCCGCCATAGGCCTGATGCACGTGGGCCAAGTCGATCACCTTCTTGCCCGAGGACTGCGCCGCGGCGGCAGTCATCTTTACGTTGCCGGACAGCTCACGCCGTTGCGCGCGTTCCACGCGCAGCGCTTTCAGTGCGCGCACCCGGCCTTCGTTGCGGGTGCGCCGGGCCTTGATGCCCTGGCGGATCCACACTTCTTCCTGCGCCAGCTTCTTGTCGAACTGCGCGTTGGCCTGCGCTTCGGCATGCAGGCGTTCCTCGCGGCGGCGCAGGTAATTGTCGTAGTCGCCGGGCCAATCGGTGAGCTGGCCGCGGTCGATCTCGACGATGCGCGTGGCCAGCGCGCGCAGGAAGGCGCGGTCATGGGTGACGAAGATGATGCTGCCGGCGAACGACTTGAGGAAGCCTTCCAGCCAGTCGATCGCTTCGATATCCAGGTGGTTGGTGGGCTCGTCCAGCAGCAGCACGTCGGGCTGGCGGACCAGCGCCTGGGCCAGCAGCACGCGCCGTTTCATGCCACCGGAGAGCGCGGCGAAGTCGGTGTCGCCAGGCAGTTCCAGCCGCGCGATCACGTCGGCAACGCGGCGATCCAGGTCCCAGCCGTGCTGCGCCTCGATCTGCTGCTGCACCTCGCCCAGCTCCTCCACCGCGCCGTCCAGGTGCAGGCCTTCGGCCAGCAGGTGGTGATAGCGCGCCAGCAGGTGGCCCAGGTCGCCCAGGCCTTCGGACACCACGTCGAATACGCTGCCGGCGGTGCCCTGCGGCACCTCCTGCGCCATGCGTGCGACCACGGTGCCGCCCTGCACGCGGATCTCGCCGTCGTCGGGCTTCAGCTCGCCGGCGATCAGCTTCATCAGGGTGGATTTGCCTTCGCCGTTGCGACCGACGATGCACACGCGCTCGTTCGCCTCGATCGACAGGTCGACGGACGCGAGCAGGAGAGGGCCGCCGATGCTGAAATCGACGTGCTGGAGCTGGATCAGGGACATGCCGTCATTGTACGGGCTGTCGCGTGCCGGGCATACGTGGCGTATGTCCGCGTGGCTTAAGATGGCGACCCCTGGACTGGAGCGTAACGATGAACCGTTGGGACGAGCGCTACGCTGGCGAGGCGTTTCTTTTCGGCACGGCACCGAATGCCTTCCTGGCTGCGCAGCGGCATCGCCTGCCGCCCGCCGGCACGGCGCTGGCGGTGGCCGACGGCGAAGGTCGCAATGGCGTCTGGCTGGCCGAGCAGGGGCTGGACGTGCTGGCCGTCGATGCCTCCGCGACCGGGCTGGCCAAGAGCCGGCGGCTGGCGGACAGTCGCGGGGTGACCCTGCACCACGAGCAGGCCGACCTGGCGCAGTGGGATTTCGGTACCGAGCGCTTCGACGTGATCGCGGCGATCTTCGTCCAGTTCGCCGATCCGGTCCTGCGCCAGCGGATGTTCGAGGGTATCTGCTCAGCGCTCAGGCCGGGCGGCGTGCTGTTGCTGGAGGGTTACCGCCCGGAGCAGCTCGGCTACGGCACGGGCGGCCCGTCGGACCTGGCCAATCTGTATACCGAGACGCTGCTGCGGGACGCCTTCGCAACACTGCAGATCGAACATCTGGCGAGCTATGACATCGAAATCCACGAAGGCAGCGGACATGAAGGCATGTCGGCACTGATCGACCTGGTGGCGCGCAAGCCGCAACGTTGCATCGGGCCCTAAAACAGACGGGCCGCCCAAGGGGGCGGCCCGTCTGCGTATGCGACTCCGGCGTGCTGGACGCCGCGCCGCCGATTACTTCAGTTTGGCGTCGGCGCGCAGCGCTTCGGCCTTGTCGGTCTTTTCCCACGAGAACGCGGTGTAGGTGCTGCCGTCGGCGGCCTTCACCTCGTAGGGGCTGCGGCCGAAGTGGCCGTAGCTGGCGGTCTGCTGGTACATCGGGTGGATCAGGTCGAGCATCTTGATGATGCCGTACGGGCGCAGGTCGAAGTGCTTGCGGATCAGCTTCTCGATCTTCTCGTCCGGAATCTTGCCGGTGCCGAAGGTGGTCACCGAGATCGAGGTGGGCTCGGCCACGCCGATCGCGTAGGACACCTGCACTTCGCAGCGGTCGGCCAGGCCGGCGGCCACCACGTTCTTGGCCACGTAGCGTGCGGCGTAGGCCGCCGAGCGGTCGACCTTGGACGGGTCCTTGCCGGAAAACGCGCCGCCGCCGTGGCGGGCCCAGCCGCCGTAGGTGTCGACGATGATCTTGCGGCCGGTCAGGCCGCAGTCGCCCACCGGGCCGCCGATCACGAACTTGCCGGTCGGGTTGATGTGGAATTTGGTGCCCTTGTGCAGCAGCTTGGCCGGCAGCACCGGCTTGAGGATTTCCTCGCGCACGGCTTCGATCAGGTCCTTCTGCTTCACGCCCGGGTCGTGCTGGGTCGACAGCACCACTGCGTCGATCGCCACGGCCTGGTCGTTCTCGTAGCGCAGCGTGACCTGGCTCTTGGCGTCCGGGCGCAGCCACGGTAGCGGCGAGTTCTTTTTCTTGCGCACCTTGGCCTGGCGCTCGACCAGACGGTGCGAGTAGTACACCGCCGCCGGCATGAAGTCCTTGGTCTCGTTGGTGGCGTAGCCGAACATCAGGCCCTGGTCGCCGGCACCCTGTTCCTCGGGCTTCTTGCGGTCCACGCCCTGGTTGATGTCCGGCGACTGCTTGCCGATCAGGTTCAGCACGCCGCAGGTGGCGCCGTCGAAGCCGACGTCGCTGGAGTCGTAGCCGATATCGAGGATGACCTTGCGGGTCAGGCCCTCCAGATCGATCCAGGCGCTGGTGGTGATCTCGCCGGCGACGATCGCGACGCCGGTCTTCACCATCGTTTCGCAGGCCACGCGGGCGCGGGGGTCCTGCGCGAGGATCGCGTCGAGGACGGCGTCGGAGATCTGGTCGGCGACCTTGTCCGGATGGCCTTCGGAGACCGATTCGGAGGTGAAGAGGAAGTTGCTCATCGCGGCATTTATCCTTCTTTACGGATAAAGAGATGGAAAGGGATTGCTCATGATACAGCCAGTCGCCCGGAATTTCATCGTGCGGTCGCACCATGACAGGGCGGTGATGGCCTGCGTTCAGGCGCGGGTGGCGGCAACGGGGCGGGGCTGGCGTCGGCGCCGGCAGGCGCTGCTGCATAATGCGGATGGATCCGCGTGGAGCATCGTGATGAATCGAGTCGTCAACCGGAAGCTGCGCTGGCTGGTCGGGGCACTGTTGATGCTGGCCCTGCCGTTGGCGTTCGCCGCTGGCCAACAGCCACCCTCGCCGGCGCACTGGCGCACCGATATCGACGCCTTCGTGGCGCACGACCGAAGCAACCCTCCGCCGCAGCATGGCGTGCTGTTCATTGGCAGTTCGTCGATCCGTTTCTGGGCGCCCACCCTGGCCGGGGATTTTCCTGGCGTGCCGGTGATCGATCGCGGTTTCGGCGGATCCGCCATTGCCGATTCGACCTATTACGCCGACCGCATCGTGGTGCCGTATCACCCCGCGCTGATCGTGATGTACGCGGGCGACAACGATATTGCCGAGGGTCTGGCGCCGGCGCAGGTGGCCGCACACTTCCGGGCCTTCGTGGCGCGTGTGCGACACGACCTGCCGCAGGTGCCGGTGGCTTTCGTCTCGATCAAGCCCAGCCGGGCGCGCTGGTCGCTGTGGCCGCGCATGCGTGCGGCAAATCGGCTGATCCGGCAATGGGCCGCGACGCAGCACGATGTGACGTATGTCGACGTGGCTACGCGCATGCTGCACGGGCAAGGCCGGCCGTCGGCCAGTCTGTTCCGTCCCGACGGCCTGCACATGACGCCGGCCGGCTACGCGATCTGGATCGCGGCTCTGAAGCCGGTGCTGGCGCATTACGGGTTCCCGCCGCGGCCGGCACACGCGGCCGCGGAATAGCCGCGCCGACCGGACTGCTGCACGCCGGGGCCTGATGGCGCCCCGGCCGCTGTCACCGCTCTGACGCAGGCGCGCAACGCCAGCGTCCCGAAAGCCGCGCATGCTTGCGACGGAGCGAAGCCGAGCGTTGCCGATATGCAAGCCATCGAACAGCGTCTGCAGCAGCGATATCCCCATTGGTTCCGCGGCCGTCGTGGCCGTATCGCCACCCCCTTGCTGAGAACCCTGGCCCGCTGGTCAAGGTTCGACAGCATCGACACCTTCGTGCGTACCCATAGTCACCTGCGTGGCCTGGATTTCCTGCGCGAAGGCCTGCGCTTCCTCGATCTCGACTATGCCGTGGAGCCGGCCGATCTGGCGCGCATTCCGCCGCGTGGCCGCCTGCTGATCGTTGCCAATCACCCATGCGGCGCGCTAGATGCGCTGGCGCTGCTGGACATGGTCGGGCGGGTCCGGCCGGACGTCAGGATCGTCGCCAACGAAATGCTGATGCTGGTCGAGCCGCTGGCCGAACTGATGCTGCCGGTGCGCGTGTTCGGCGGTAGCGCCGGCGCAGGCAGTCTGCGCCGGGTGGAACGGGCGCTGCAGGACGAGCAGTGCGTGATCGTGTTTCCGGCCGGCGAGGTGTCCCGTCTGGGTCCGCGCGGGGTCAGCGACACGCGTTGGCGGCACGGCTTCCTGCGCTTCGCGCGCAATGCCGATGCGCCGGTGTTGCCGGTACGCATCGAGGCACGCAATTCCAGGCTTTTCTATGGTGTCTCGGCGCTGTACCGGCCGGCCTCGACGGCGCTGCTGGCGCGTGAGATGTTTGCCCGCCGGCAGCAGCCGGTACGTCTGCACGTGGGCGAGAAAACCGCGGTCGCGGCCGCTGAAAGCGAGCGCGAAGCGGTGCGCCGCATACGACGCGCGCTGTATGCCATCGGCCGGCAGGATGCACCGGCGAATGGCGCGCCCGAGCCGCTCGCCACGGCGGTCGACCAGGCCGAACTGGTCGCCGCGATCGAAGCGACCGAGCTGCTCGGCAAGACCAGCGACGGCAAGCAGATCCGGCTGGCGCGCCAGGCCGGGGGCACGCCGCTGCTGCAGGAAATCGGCCGGCTGCGCGAGCTGACCTTCCGCCAGGTGGGCGAGGGCACCGGCCGTAGCTGCGACCTGGACGCCTACGACGCGTGGTACGACCACATTCTGGTGTGGGACAGCGGCGCAGCGCGGATTGCCGGTGCCTACCGTGTGATACGTGGCGCCGAGGCGCTGGCCCGCTCGGGCCTGGCGGGCCTGTATACGGCGTCGCTGTTCCGCTACGCCGACGCGGCGATACCGCGGCTGGCCAACGGGGTGGAACTGGGGCGCAGTTTCGTGGTACCCGACTATTGGGGCAGCCGCAGCCTGGACTATCTGTGGCAGGGCATCGGCGCCTATCTGCAGCGCCATCCCGGCGTGCGCTACCTGTTCGGTGCCGTGTCGATCAGCGGGACCTTGCCGCGCGATGCAGCGGAGCAGGTGGTGAGCTATTACCAGCGCTTCTACGGCAGCGAGCAGGTGCTGGCCGATGCGCTGCGGCCGTTCGTGTTCGAGGCGGCGGCACCCTTGTTCGACGGTCTCGACATCGATGCGGCCTTCGACGCGATGAAGGCCGCACTGGGCCGTGTCGGCGCCACCGTGCCGATGCTCTACAAGCAGTACACCGAGCTGTGCGAGCCGGGCGGTGCAAGCTTTCTCGCCTTCAGCGTGGATCCGGACTTCAGCGCTTGTGTCGACGGGCTGATCGAGGTGGACCTGGAGCGGCTGCGACCACGCAAGCGCCAGCGCTATCTGGAACGCCGGCAGGGTGCAACGGCATGAAGCGGGTGGCCGGCCAGGGCGATCGGCGGTTGCGGGCAGTATTCATTTCCGACGTGCACCTGGGGGCCAAGCACTGCCATGCGACGGAGCTGGCGGAGTTCCTCGACAACCTGCGTTGCGAGCGGCTGTACCTGGTCGGCGACATCGTCGACCTGTGGTGGATCGCCCGCCGTCGCACGCGCTGGAGCGGTGCGCATGCGCGCGTGATCGAGGCGCTGCACGCGCTGCATCAGCGCGGCACGGCGCTGGTCTACGTGCCCGGCAATCACGACCGGCCGCTGCGCAAGCTGTGCGGCCTGATGGTGCCGGGCATGCGGGTGCGCCGACGAGTCGTGCACGTCACTGCCGATGGCCGTCGACTGCTGGTCACGCATGGCGACGACTACGACAACGTCACCCAGTTCGGCGACCTGCAGGAACAGCTGGGCGACTGGATCTACTACCGCATCCTCAGCTGCAACCGCTGGCTGAATCTGGCGCGTCGTCGGCTGGGCCTGCGCTACTGGTCGCTGTCCGCCTTCGTGAAACGGCAGAGCGGCGCGGCCGAACGCTATATCGCGCGCTTCGTACAGGCGGGTCTGGATGACGCGACGCGTCGCCGGCTGGACGGCATCGTCTGCGGACACATTCATCGGGCCGGGCTGATCCAGCGCGACGGACTGGTCTACGCCAATGATGGCGACTGGGTGGAGAGCCTGACCGCATTGAGCGAGGACGCGCACGGAACCCTGCGCCTGCTCAGCCATCGCGGCGAGGTGCTGGCCGAGATTCCACCGCGCCTATGCCTGACCGCCGACGATGCCGGACCCGAGGTGCTGGCAGCCTGAGCGCGGGTACCGGTCAGGCCGCGAGGCGTTCGCCGGCGGCCAGTGCGGCGAAATAGTCGCGGGTGAGGCGCAGCTGTTCCTGCGCGCTTTCGGCACGGTTGGCCACGTCACGGAAAGCGGCGTTCTCGGGGCGGTCCTTGGCGTACCAGCCCAGGTGCTTGCGCGCGATGCGCACGCCGGCTTGTTCGCCGTAGAACGCGTACAGGTGTTCCAGGTGGCCGAGCAGGATCGTCGCCACTTCATCCGGCGTGGGCTCGGGCAGCTTCTCGCCAGTGGCGAGGTAGTGCGCGATCTCGCGGAAGATCCATGGCCGGCCCTGGGCGCCGCGGCCGATCATCAGCGCGTCGGCGCCGGTGGCGTCGAGCACGTGGCGGGCACGTTCCGGCGTGCTGATGTCGCCGTTGGCCAGCACCGGGATGCGCACGCTGGCCTTCACCGCAGCGATGGTCTCGTATTCGGCTTCGCCTTCGTACTTGTCGGCGCGGGTGCGGCCATGCACCGCCAGGGCGGCAATGCCGCTGTCCTCGGCGATGCGGGCGATGGCCAGCGCGTTCCTGTGGTCGCGGTCCCAGCCGGTGCGGATCTTCAGGGTCACCGGCACCTCGACCGCGTCGGCGACCGCCTTGCAGATGCGCGCCACCAGCGATTCGTCCTGCAGCAGGGCCGAGCCGGCCCAGACATTGCAGACCTTTTTTGCCGGGCAGCCCATGTTGATGTCGACGATCTGCGCCCCGTTGGCCACGTTGAAGCGCGCCGCCTCGGCCAGCACGGCCGGGTCGGCGCCGGCGATCTGCACGCTCACCGGCTCGGGTTCGCCGGCGTGGTCCATCCGCCGCAGCGATTTGCGGGTATGCCACAGACGCGGGTCGGCGGTGGTCATTTCCGACACGGCCAGCCCCGCGCCCAGCCGTTTGCACAGCAGACGGAACGGCTTGTCGGTGACCCCTGCCATGGGGGCCAGCACCAGCGGCGGGTCGAGGTGGTAAGGGCCGATCTGCATGCGGGAATTGTAACCGCCCCGGCACCGAGACTTGCGCCGGGCGGCCAGCCGTCCAAAAATGCAGCTTTGGATCGGGCCTTGGACGGGCGTTCGATGCAGGGGTTCATGCTTGCGGCTCTGCTGATGCTGCCGGTGCTTGTGCATGGGCAGGGCATGTCTGCGCGCGACGCGCTGCGTTATCGCACCGAGACCGATCCGCATGCGCTGATTGCCGACATCCGTCAGCAACTGGACCGGCAGACCCCGCCGATGGGCGAGCCGGAGACGCGCGAGCGGCTGTGGCTGATGGGCACGGCGGCAGTGAACGTCAACGACGATGCGGCCCTGACCGAAGCCACGGTCATGCTGGACGACCTCGCCCAGCAAAACCATGACCCGGCTGCTGCTGCCGATGCCGGGTTCCTGCGCTCGCGCCAGATGATCGCCACCGGCGAGGGCGACGGCGTCAGCGAGGAGCTGCAGGCGGTCGCCAGGGTGCAGGGCACGACCGACCCGCTGATGCTGGGACGGATGCGCTACACCCTGTGCGACGCCTACGCGATGTCCGAAGAGTTCGATCGGGCGGTACCGTTGTGTCGCCAGGCCATCGACACCTACCGCAGCCAGCACGACTTGTGGGGCCAGGGCAACGCGGAAAACGACCTGGGCATCGTCTACACGAACCTTGGCCGTTACGCCGCTGCCATCAAGGTCTATCTCAGCGGGCGTCGGCATTTCGCGCAGATCGGCGCGCAGGAAATGGTGGTGCTGGTGGGCGACAACCTGTCCCAGGCGTACCGCAAGACCGGCCGCGTGCGCGAGGCGCTGCCGTTGTCGCAGGCTTCGCTGAAGCAGGAGCTGAAGGCAGGGCGCATCAGTGACGCGTTCGGTTCGCGCATGGACATTGCCCTGGACTACGAGGCGATGGGGCAGCGGCAACATGCATTGGAGCTGATGGATTCAATCATCCGCGACGCCCGTGCCCAGCATATTCACGGCCTGCTGCCCGATGAGCTGGAGCAGCGCAGCCGGCTGGAGGCGGCCATGGGCAAGCTGCGTCCGGCGCTGGACGACATGCGCGAAGTGGCCGGCGACCTGGACGTGCGCAACACTGCGGTGCTGCGTTCGGACGAAGCGGAGCTGGAGGCCCGTTACGCCACCCGCGAGAAGGAACTGCAGATTCTCTCGCTGAAGCGCGAGAACCAGCTGAAGGACCTGCAGCTGAAGGCGGCCCAGGCCGAGGCCGCGCGGCGCGACGAGGCACGTCGGCGCGAGGCCCTGGGCAGCCTGCTCACCAAGATCGTGGCGGTGGGCGGCGCGCTGGTGGCGCTGCTGTTGTTCCTGCTGCTGCACGCGCAACGCCGCCATGCGGCCGAGCTGCGCGCGCAGGCTCAGCGCGATCCGCTCACCGGCATCGAAAACCGGCGCGCGTTCCAGCAACGCGTCGATGCCCTGCTGGCCAGGCCGTTGCCCTCACCGCTGCAGGCGCACGTGCTGCTGCTGATCGACGTGGACCACTTCAAGCGCGTCAACGACCAGGCCGGTCATGCGCAGGGCGATCTGGTGCTGACCATCGTGACTTCCTGCCTGTGTCGTGTCAGCGGGGCGGCGGGCCATGTCGCCCGCATCGGCGGCGAGGAGTTCGTCGTGCTCTGCCCGGACATGGGCGCGGAGGCCGGCATGCGCCTGGCCGAAACCCTGCGCGCCGAGATGGCGGCGATGCCGCTGCCGGCGGATGCCAAGGTGTCACGCATCACCATCAGCATCGGCGTGGCTGTGTTCGACGGTGTGCGCTGCCACGACATCAGCAGCTGGATGCGCTCGGCCGACCAGGCGCTCTACGAGGCCAAGGCGCACGGCCGCAACCGCGTGGTGGCCAGCACCCTGGTGACCTGAGTAGCGCTCAGTGCGTGGGCGCGACCTCCGTCGTCGCCTTGCGCTCGTGCCGGTGCTTGAACAACGGCACGAACAAGGCCGCCATGATCAGCGAATAGGTGGCGAAGGTCAGCCAGATGCCGCGCCAGTCCTTGCAGATCAGCAACGTGTCGTTGCAGCTGTGGTTGGTGAAGAAGTGGTCGATCATCCAGCCCGCGATCAGGCTGCCCAGCACGGCGCCGATGCCGTTGGTCATCAGCATGAACAGCCCCTGCGCGCTGGCGCGGATCTTCGGGTCGGCCTGGCCCTCGACGAACAGCGAGCCGGAAATGTTGAAGAAGTCGAAGGCCATGCCGTAGATCAGGCAGGACAGCACGATCATCCACAGACCGCCGTCCGGGTTGCCGAACGCGAACAGACCGAAGCGCAGCACCCAGGCCAGCATGCTCATGGTCATCACCGCCTTGATGCCGAAGCGCTTGAGGAAGAACGGGATGGTGAGGATGAAGGCGGTTTCGGAGAACTGCGAGATGGAGATGATGATCGCCGAGTACTTCACCGTCAGCAGGTGCTGGTAGGCGGGGACCTTGGAGAAGTCCTTCAGGAAGGTGTCGCCGTAGGCGTTGGTCAGCTGCAACGCCGCGCCCAGCAGCATGGCGAAAATAAAGAACACCGCCATGTTGCGGTTCTTGAACAGCACGAACGAGGTGAGACCGAGGCGGTCGGTCAGCGTGCGGCTGTGCGTGGCGTCCAGCTTCGGCGGACACTTGGGCAGGGTGAACGCGTACAGGCCCAGCAGCAGCGAGGCGCCGGCGGCCACGTGGAACTGGGTCGCGGACGACTCGAAGCCGAGCAGGCTCACCGTCCAGGTCGCCGCGATGAAACCGACCGTGCCCCACACGCGGATCGGCGGGTAGACGGTCACCACATCCATGTCCTGCTGCTTCAGCGCGTTGTAGGCCACCGCGATGGAAAGCGAGATGGTCGGCATGTAGAAGCACATGTTGAGCAGCATCACCCAGAACATGGTGTCGGGGCTGTGCACCGTGGGTATCGCGAACAGCACCACCGCGCCGGCGATCTGGAACAGCCCGTACAGGCGTTCGGCGTTGATCCACTTGTCCGCCACGATGCCGGCCAGCGAGGGCATGAACAGCGAGGCGATGCCCATGGTCGAGAAGATCGCGCCGAAGCTGGTGCCCGACCAGTGCTGGGTATGGAACCACCACGTGCCGATGGTCAGCAGCCAGGCCCCCCAGATGTAGTACTGGAGGAAGTTCATCACCGTGAGGCGAAGCTTGAGATTCATGGGCCGATGTTCCGCATGCGTGTTTCCCCTGTAGGAAGCCGGGGAACACCCCCAGAGCCGGCGAATCGTCGCAGGTTAGATGAAGCCGCCACGGCACGGCAAGGCAACCGCCGCCGCATCGGCATCGCTACACTGTCAGCCTCGCACGGGGATCGACGCCCATGAGCCTGTTCCTGACCATCGCCTTGGTCCATCTGATCGCCCTGATGAGCCCGGGGCCGGATTTCTTCTATGTCTCGCAGACCGCGGTCAGCCATTCGCGACGCGAGGCACTGGCCGGGGTTGCGGGCATTGCACTGGGTGTGGCCGTGTGGGCGGCGCTGGCCTTGCTTGGTTTGCAGCTCTTGCTGCACCGGCTGGCGTGGCTGGAACGGCTGATCGCGATCTGCGGCGGCGCCTATCTCTGCTGGCTGGGCCTGAAGATGCTGCGTGGTGCGATGGTCGCGTCGGCGTCGCTGCCGACGCATGCGGTGCGCCTGGCCAACGGCCCCTGGCGGGCCCTGCGCAATGGCCTGTTCACCAATCTGGCCAACCCCAAGGCGGTGGTGTATTTCGGCAGCATCTTCTCGGCCTTCGTGGGCGACCGCCTCGGTGCCGGCGCCCGCTGGGGGCTGTGGGTGATGGTGGTGGTCGAGACTTTGCTGTGGTTCGCCTTCGTCGCCGGGGTGTTCGCGCTGCCAGCGATGCGACGTGGCTATCTGCGTCTGAGCCGCTGGATCGACGGCTGCGCCGGTGCGGTGTTCATGCTCTTCGGCCTGCATCTGATCTTCGCGCGCCGCGCCGCCTGAGGCCGTTGCTAGCGAAGTGCTTCCTTCACCTGTTGTCGCAGCACCGGCAGCAGTTCCGTCTCGAACCAGGGATTGCGCTTCAACCACAGCTGGTTGCGCGGGCTGGGGTGCGGCAGCGGCAGCACGTCTTGGGCCAGGTGCCCGCGCCATGCCTGCACGGTCGCGGTCAGCGTGCGTCCGCGCCGGTCGCCGAGCAGGCCGGCCTGGGCATACTGGCCCACCGCCAAGGTCAGTCGTACCCGGTTCAGCAGCGGCAGCAGGCGCGGGTGCCAGGCCGGCGCGCATTCCGCTCGCGGCGGCAGGTCACCGCCCTTGCCGGTGCCGGGAAAACAGAAGCCCATCGGCACGATGGCGACATTCGACGGATCGTAGAAGGCCGTCTTGTCGATACCCAGCCAGTCACGCAGCCGCTCGCCGCTGGCATCGTTGAACGGCACGCCGGTGTCATGCACCTTGCGCCCCGGCGCCTGGCTCACGATCAGCAGCCTCGACCGCGCCGATGCCTGCACCACCGGCCGCGGCCCCAGCGGCAACTGCGCGGCGCACAGGTGGCAGGCGCGGATCTCGGCGAGCAGCGCGTCCAGTGGTGCCGCTTTCACGGCAGCAGCTTGCCCGGGTTGAGGATGCCGTCGGGATCGAAGGCGGCCTTGATGCCGCGCATCAGGTCCAGCGTTTCGCCGGACAGCGCCAGGGGCATGAATTCGCGCTTGATCATGCCGATGCCGTGTTCGCCGGACAGTGTGCCGTCCAGCGCGATCACCTGTTCGAACAGGCCGGCGAGCGCGGCATGGGCACGTTCGCGTTCGGCGTCGTCGCGTGGCAGCAGGTTCACGTGCAGGTTGCCGTTGCCGGCGTGGCCGAAGCTGACGATCGGCACGTCGTGTCGCGCGGCCAACTGCTTCACGCCGTCGACCAGTTCGGGCAGGCGGCTCACCGGCACCACCACGTCTTCGTTGATCTTGTTCGGCGACAGCGTCCGCTGGGCGGGCGACAGCGCCTTGCGGGCGGACCAGAGCGCCCGGGTCTCGTCCGCGTCGGCCGCCACGCGCAGTTCTTCCAGGCCATCGCCGCGAGCGGCGCGCGCCACCGCCTCGGCGGCCGACGGCAGGTTTTCCGGTTCGCCGTCCACTTCGATCATCAGCATCGCCCCGGCTAGCGGTACACCGGCGTCGGGGGCGTAGTCGTGGGCCAGCTTCAGCGCCACGTCGTCGATGAATTCCAGCGCGCACGGGGTTACCGGCTGCGCCATGATCCGCGCCACTGCGCGCGCCGCACTGCCCACGTTGCGGTAGGTGGCGCGCAGCGTGCGGACGGCCGAGGGTTTCGGGGTGAGCTTGAGCGTGGCTTCGGTGATCAGTGCCAGGGTGCCTTCCGAGCCGATCAGCAGACGGGTGAGGTCGTAGCCGGTGGCGCCCTTGCTGGTGTAGGTGCCGCAACGGAAGCTCTCGCCGTTGCCGGCCACGGCGCGCAGGCCCAGCGTGTTCTCGCGCGGGCTGCCGTATTTCACCGTGCGTGGCCCGGCCGAGTTGCAGGCCAGGTTGCCGCCGATGCTGCACCAGGGCGACGAGGACGGGTCGGGCGGCCAGAAAAAACCGTGCGGTGCCAGCGCGCGTTGCAGGTCGCCGTTGAGCACGCCCGGTTCGACCACGGCAAGGCGGTTGTCCGGATCGATGCGCAGGATGCGCGTCATCCGCTCGAAGCTGGCCACCACGCCACCTTCCACCGGCACCGTGGCACCGGTGGTATTAGTGCCGCGGCCACGTGCAATCAGCGGTACCCGATGCTCGCGGCAAGCGCGCACCAGCGCTTCGACCTGTTCGTGCGTGGTCGGAAACACCACAGCGTCGGGCAGGGCGTTGCGGCGCGAGTTGTCGTAGGCATAGGCCAGCCGCTCGGCGTCGGCGGTGGAGATGGCGTCGTCGCCGAAAAGAGTATGCAGGGTGTCGAGTAGTGCGCCGGGCATCTTCATGCGGCAAGCGTAATCCACGAAGCAGTGAATCAGTACGCCTCGAATGCGCCCTTAAGCCAGTGCATGCGCGCGTCGTCCGCCGGGCCGTCGTAGCTGACCACGTCGAAGCGGCATGGGCGCTGGGCGTATTGCGGGTGCGCGGCGAGCCATAGCTGTGCCGTGCGTATCAGCTTTTCCTGCTTGCTACGGGTGACCGAGGTGGTGGCGTCGCCGTGGCCGGCGCGCTGGCGGTGTCGCACTTCGACGAACACGACGGTATCGCCGTGTTGCATCACCAGGTCGAGCTCACCATGGCGGGTGGTGTAGTTGCTGGCCAGCAGGCGCAGGCCCGCGCGCTCCAGTTCGATCCGGGCGCGCTGTTCGAAGACGGCGCCGCTGGCACGCATCAGCCGGCCGGGGTGCTCGCAGGTGTTGGGCTGCTGGCGGCGCTCGCCGGTGCTGCCGGACTGGTCGCAGGCGCGCTGCTGCTGGCCGGTGCCGGCGCGCTGCCGGCGGGGGCCGGCGTGGTGTCCATCTGCATCTGCAGGTTGTCGCCGGTGGGTCGGGCCACGCCGTTCTGGAACTTCGCCCAGATCAGGATGCGGCGCACGTGACCGAAGGCGTCGGCAGTCAGCTGGCCACTGGCGCCAGGCAGGTAGCTGCCCGGGTTCGCGCGCATCCAGTCGATGTAGGGCACCAGGTTCCATGCATCCATGCCGAAGGCGAACAGGCGGCTGCTGGCGCCGCGTGCTTCGGGCAGCAGTGCGGTGATGGCGTCATGCTTGGGCAGGCCGGTCTGCGCGTCGAAAAGCCACGGCGCATCGCAGAACGACACGCCGTCGAGGTCGTTGTCGTCGCTGGGGTCGTCGCTGCCGGCATAGATATGCGAGGTGCCGTACACCGGCAGGGTGATGCGGGCCACCCGCAGTTGGGGCAGCAGCAGGCGGGCCTGCTCGGGATGCATGCTGATGAAGATGCCCGCCGTCGGTGCCGATGCGTTCGCGCTGCTGTTGATGTTCTGGTCCGCGGGGGTGGCGGGGATGCCGAGACCGGCGATCTGGTTGCGGTAGTTGACGCTGCCGCGGGTGATCTGGGTCTGGCCGAGGACCAGTCCGCCGTGTGCCTGGAATTCGGCCTTGAAGGCGGCGGCGGCGCGGCCGGCGAAATCGTCGTCGGAGACAATGATGTAGGCCTGGGTGATGCCGCGCTCGCTCATGTGGTCGGCGGCTTCGGCACCTTCGGTTTCGGGGCGCAGCGCGAACTCGCTCGCCCCTGCGGCGGGCAGGGTGCCGCTGTTCGGGTGGTTCAGGGCGAGCACCGGCACCGGCAGGGACGCTTGCGCCAGCACGGCGCTGACGGCGGCGCGGGTAAGCGGGCCGACCACCATCTGTGCGCCGTCGGCCACCGCCTGCTGGTAGGCCTTCACGGCGCCGTCGGCGGTGCCCGTGCTGTCGTAGACACGCACCGACGGACGCGGCGCATGGTTGCTGGCGGCGTCGAAGTAGGCGGCGAAAAAGCCTTCGCGGATCACCTGGCTGATGCCGCCGAAGCCGTTGCCCTGCGGCAGCAGCAGCGCGATCTTCGCCGGCACCTTGTAGCCCTGGCGCACGTTGGCGCCCGCGCCCGGCAGCAGGGTGCCCACCGGCTGGCCGAGATTGGGCTGCGATTGCGCCACCACGATGCCCAACTGGGTCAATGCCTCGTTGATCCACGGCAGCATGCGGTCATTCGGCTTCATGGCCGCGGCGCGCTGCTTGAGTTCGGCGACACCGACCTTGGCCAGCAGGTTGACCGCCTGCTTGCGGTTCTGGCTGCGGTCGAAGCCGTGCAGCAGGCTGTCCATCTGTACGCGCGTGCGTCCGGCGCCCCAGTAGTCGTGGTTGGCGGCCATGGCTTCCGCGCGCAGCTCGAGCAGGCGAGGACGCAGCGCCAGCGGCGTGTTCACGCCGGACTCCGTGGTCAGTCGCAGCGCGGTGGCCGGATCGTGCTGCTGCAGTGCTATCTCGGCACGCAGCAGGTCCAGGCGTAGCGGTTCGTCGCCGGTCAGCTGGCTGCGGTCGATGGTGGCGACAATGGGTGCGGCACGTCCAAGCTGGTCTTCCTGGCGGTAGGCTTCGGCGGCGAGCAGGCGGTAATGGCTGCTGCGGGCGGATGTCTGCTGGGCCAGGGTGAGGTAGGCGCTGGCCGCCTGGTCGAACTGGCCCTGGCTGGCGAGTGTGGCGGCTTGTTGCGCGGCGGCGGTTTCCGCGGGAGATGGCGGCCGGATGGCAGGCGCACAGGCGCTCAATGCCAGTGAAAGCAGCAGGACAACGGCCGCGACGCGGTACGAACGCATGGATATTCCTCGGTCGGTATCGACAGGATCGGCGATTGCGCGATGATAGCCGATCATATTGCCGCCTCGCGGCGACACGGAGTCTATTTAGGATGACATCCAGCACGCCCGGCTGCCTGTGGGTGGTCGCCACGCCGATCGGACACCGCGACGACATGTCGGCGCGTGCCGTCGAAACGTTGCGCCAGGCGACGGTGATCGCGGCCGAGGATACCCGGCACAGTCGGCCGCTGCTGCAGCATTTCAATATCGCCACGCCACTGGTGGCACTGCACGAGCACAACGAGCGCGACGTAGTCGATGCGCTGGTGCGGCGGCTGCAGGAAGGCGAGTCCGTGGCATTGATTTCCGATGCCGGTACGCCGCTGATTTCCGATCCGGGTTTCCGGCTGGTGCGCGCGGCCCGCGCGGCGGGTATCCGCTGCGCGCCGGTGCCCGGGGCATGCGCTGCGATCGCAGCGCTGTCGGTGGCGGGCCTGCCCAGCGACCGGTTCGTGTTCGAGGGTTTCCTGCCGCCGAAATCGGCGGCGCGCCGCAGTCGTCTGCAGGTACTGGCCGGTGACCCGCGCACAATCATTTTTTACGAGTCCTCGCATCGTGTGGCGGAGAGCCTGGCCGACATGCGCGATGTGTTCGGCGGCGAGCGCGAGGTCGTACTGGCGCGCGAACTGACCAAGCTGTTCGAGACGGTGCTGGGCGAACCGTTGGCCGAACTGGCTGCGCGCGTGGCTTCAGATCCTGACCAGCAGCGCGGCGAGTGCGTGATCCTGGTGTCCGGCCGCGGCGACGATGCGGATGCGAAGCTCGCCGAGGGGCAGCGGGTTTTTGCGATCCTGCGCGAGGAGCTGCCGCCGGCGAAGGCGGCGAAACTGGCGGCGGCGATCAGTGGCGCACCGCGCAAGGCGCTTTACGAGAAGTGACCGGGCCGGATCGCCGGCATGCGTTGCCGCGCTTTCCGGCATGCCGCTCATCTATACTTGTCGGCGGAGTCGGCCGGACAGTCGCGTCGCGCGCAAGCGCGTCGAGGAAAGTCCGGGCTCCACAGGGCAGGGTGCCAGGTAACACCTGGGCGGCGCGAGCCGACGGCCAGTGCAACAGAGAGCAGACCGCCGAACGGCATCTCCGGATGTGCGTGGTAAGGGTGAAAGGGTGCGGTAAGAGCGCACCGCATGCGGGGTCAACGTCGCATGGCACGGTAAACCCCACCCGGAGCAAGACCGAATAGGGGAACGATAACGCGGCCCGCGTTGTTCCCGGGTAGGTTGCTGGAGCCAGATGGCGACATCTGGCCGAGATGAATGACTGTCGCGTCGCAAGGCGCACAGAACCCGGCTTACAGGCCGACTCCACCTCATTCCCTTTCCGCAGTCGCGTCAGTGGTCCATGGATCACCGACGCGGCTGCGACCGGGAGTGGATGTCCGGTTCAGTCGGTCGCGTGTCCGATGCCGTTTCGAAGCGAACGCGAGAGCTTGATGCGATTCGCAAAAAATCCCTGTCATTCAAGCACCTTTGCAAGCTTCCTAGAAATGGCTGGAATTTTGGCCATACCTTCGCCTTTCCCTTTGATTCACAAAGAAAAATCGCTTGACAGTCTCATGGGGCGAGACTATCGTGGCTTTCAGTGTGAAATCGTGGGAATAAGTGGAGTCATTGCGTCGTGTTCCAGGGCGAAACTGCCATCACCGTCGACGACAAAGGTCGTCTGGCCATCCCGACGGCCTATCGGGAGCTGGTCACGGGTGCGTGCGGCAATCGCCTGGTGATCACCTACAACCCGTTCGAGGCGGGTTGTCTCTGGCTTTTCCCCCATGACGAGTGGGAGCGGGTGCGCGATCAGGTCAATGCGTTGCCGAACGTCAAGTCCGTGCATCGCGCCCTGCAGATGAAGCTGGTCGGTGCGGCGGCGATGGTGGAGCCGGACGGTGCCGCGCGCATCCTGCTTCCTGCCAGCCAGCGTGCGACCACGGGTATCGAGAAGAAGGCGGTGCTCCTGGGCATGGGTAACAAGTTCGAGCTTTGGAGCGAACAGGCCCACCTGGCCAAGATCCGCCAGACGATCGGCGAAGACGACATCAGCGACGACATGGCGGGCCTGCGCCTGTAAGCGGGCGCGGCGGGTGGACACGATATGGGTACGGGAGGGTGCGGCATGGCCGAGTTGCGGCACATCCCGGTGATGCTGGGCGAAGCGGTGGAGGGGCTTGCCGTGCAGGCAGGTGGGCGTTATCTGGATGGCACATTCGGACGCGGCGGTCACGCGCGCGCCGTGCTGTCGCGCCTGGGGCCGGACGGCCGCCTGCTGCTGATGGACCGCGACCCGCAGGCGATTTCCTGGGCGCGCGAAACCTTTGCCGATGATCCGCGCGTGTCGATCCGCCATGCGAATTTCGGGACGCTGGCCGAGTGGGACGAAACCGCGGCGGGGCTGGACGGCGTGCTGCTCGACTTGGGCGTGTCGTCGCCGCAGCTGGACGAGGCTGCCCGTGGTTTCAGCTTCATGGCCGATGCGCCGCTGGACATGCGCATGGATACCACCCAGGGCGAGGGTGCGGCGGATTTTCTGGCCCACGCCGACGAACGCGAGATCGCCGACGTGCTGTGGCGTTTCGGCGAGGAGCGATTCAGCCGCAAGATCGCACGCAGCATCGTCGAACGCCGTGCCGAAGCGCCGATCACCCGTACCGGCGAACTGGCCGCGCTGATCGAGCGCGTGCTGGGGCGGCGCGAGCCCGGCAAGCATCCGGCCACCCGCAGTTTCCAGGCACTGCGCATCCGCGTGAACGGTGAACTGGATGCGTTGCATGCCGGACTCGAAGCGGCGCTGGCGCGCCTGAAGCCCGGTGGACGGTTGGCGGTGATCAGTTTCCACTCGCTTGAGGATCGCGCGGTCAAGCATTTCATCCGCGACCACGAGGGGCGCGTGCAGGGCAGCCGGCGTGGACCGCCGGTGGCGGCGCGTCCGGCCGAGATGGCTGCCGTGGGCAAGGCCCGCTTTCCGTCTGAAGCCGAGCTGGCCGCCAATCCGCGTGCCCGTTCGGCGGTGCTGCGCGTGGCGACGAAGCTGCCCGCAGGCGGTGCCGCATGAAAGTGGTCGGCGTCGCGCTGCTGCTGATGCTGCTGGGCGTCACCATGGTCACCGCGATCGGCGTGGTGTGGACGCGCCAGCAGAGCCGTGCGCTGTTCATGCAGCTGACCCAGCTGCAGAACCGGCGCGATGCGCTGAACATCGAATACAACAAGCTTGAGCTGGAACAGGCGACGTGGGCCGAGCCACGGCGAATCGACAGCGAGGCGCGCAGCCGGCTGGGCATGCTCACGCCGCTGCCGCAGGACATTCGGCTGGTGACCGAATGAAGCGGCGCGAACAGCATCCAGCGAAGCCGACGGGACGCCGCCGTGCCACGCCGCCGAGTGCGCGTCGGCGCATGGTGCTGGTGGTGACCGTGCTGGTGATCGCCTCGCTGGGGCTGGTGGCGCGTGCGTTCGACCTGCAGGTGATCCAGAACCAGTTCTATCAGGACCAGGCCGACGCCCGCTTTCTGCGCGAGGTGAAGATTCCGGTCTCGCGCGGCACCATTTTCGACCGCAACGGCGACCCGCTGGCCGTGTCGACGCCGATGGTGTCGATCACGGCGGTGCCGGGGCAGGTGCTGCAGAACGCCGACCGCATCCCGGCCCTGGCAAACGCACTGGGCATCGACCCGGATCGCCTGCGGCAGTACCTCGAGCGCCGCTCCACCCGCGACTTCGCCTATCTGCGTCGGCAGATGAATCCCGAGGCGGCCAAGGCCGTGCTGGCTCTGGATATTCCCGGCGTCAACGGTCAGCGCGAATACAAGCGCTACTACCCGTCCGGTGGCGTCACCGCGCATGTGCTCGGGTTCACCAACATCGACGACCGTGGCCAGGAAGGGCTGGAGCTGGCGTTCGACAGCTGGTTGTCCGGCAAGCCGGGTGCCAAGCGGGTGATTCGCGACCGCCAGGGCCACATCGTGGAGGACGTAGACCTGCTGCGTGCGCCGCAGCCGGGCAAGAACCTCACGCTCAGCATCGACCGGCGCATCCAGTTCCTGGCCTACAACGAGCTGAAGAACCAGATCGAGAAAAGCCAGGCCGATTCGGGTTCGATGGTGATCCTGGATGTGGCGACCGGCGAGATCCTGGCGATGGTCAGCCTGCCCACGTTCAATCCCAACGACATCAACGACAGCACCGCTGCCGAACGTCGCAACCGCGCGGTGACCGACGTGGTCGAGCCGGGTTCGACGATGAAGCCGTTCACGATGGCGGCGGGCCTGTCGAGCGGCAAGTACACGCCGACGACTCCGGTGATCAACGTCAACAACGGCAACTGGTACTTCCAGGGGCACGACATCCGCGACGACGAGGCGGAAAGCCAGCTTACGCCGACCGGCGTGCTGACCAAGTCGAGTGACATCGGTGCCGCCAAGATCTCGCTGTCGCTGGGTCCCGAGTATGTCTACAACACCTATCGCGCGTTCGGGTTCGGCGACACCACGCAGAGCGGTTTTCCGGGCGAGTCGTCCGGTTACCTGAAGGTGTGGCGCAACTGGCGGCCGCTGGAACAGGCCACTATGGCCTTCGGCTATGGCCTGAATGTCACCGCGCTGCAACTGGCCAACGGCTACGCCACCTTGGCCGATCACGGCGTGATGCACGACCCCACCTTCATCAAGGGCGACGACAATCCGGGCAAGCAGATCGTTGCGCCGCAGGTGGCGGACGAGATCGTGCGCATGCTGGAAACCGTCACCCAACCCGGCGGCACCGCCACGCGGGCAGAAATTGCCAACTACAGCGTGGCCGGCAAGACCGGCACGGCGCACCAGGCGATTCCCGGCGGCTACGCCAAGAACCACTACAACGCCTTGTTCGCGGGCATCGTGCCGGCCAGTGCTCCACGGCTGGTCGGTGTGGTGGTGATCAACAATCCGGAGAAGGGTGGGTACTACGGTGGCCTAGCTGCGGCGCCGGTATTCCAGAAGGTGATGACCGGTGCGCTGCGCCTGCTCGACATTCCGCCGGACAACATCGGTCGCTGGTACGTGGGCGGGCCGAAGATCAGCAACGGTGGCCTGGCCGGCAGCGTGCCGCCGCCCGATCCGTCCGGTGGCGCATCGGCGAAAGAAGGGGTAGGCCCATGAACGGCCAGCGCCTCGATCAGCTGTTGCATGGGATCGCCGACGCCGGAGTGCACGGCGATCTCGTCGTGAACGGCTTGTGCCTGGATTCGCGCCGGGTGGGCACGGGTGACGCGTTTTTCGCGCTGCGCGGCAGTCGTGGGCATGGCATCGACTTCGCGCAGGGCGCGGCCGAGCGAGGTGCCCGCGTGGTGCTGGCGGAAGCGCCGGCTGGCGAGCTTCCGCCCCTCGCCGTGCCGGTGTTGTGGATCGACGGCCTGCACGAGCGCGTCGGTGAAATCGCCGCCCGTTTCTTCGGCCAGCCGACATCCGGGCTGCACGTCATCGGCGTCACCGGGACCAATGGCAAGACGTCGACGGTACAGCTGCTGGCACAGGCGCTGACCTTCCTGGGCCATCCTACGGCAACCATCGGCACACTCGGGGCCGGCATGCATGGCGAACTGCGCGAGGGCGAACGAACGACGCCGGACGCGATCAGTGTGCAGGGCCTGCTGGCCTCGTTTCGCGATGCCGGTGCCACGCACGTGGCGATGGAGGTGTCGTCGCATGCCCTGGATCAGGGGCGCGTGTCGGGCGTAGCGTTCGAGGCGGCGGCCTTCACCAATCTCACCCGCGATCATCTCGATTATCACGGCAGCATGCAGGCCTATGGCGAAGCCAAGGCCAAGCTGTTCGCCTGGCCGGGCCTGAAGGCGGCGGCGATCAATGTCGACGATGCCTTCGGTCACACCCTGGCGGAACAGCTGCCGTCCGGCGTGCGTGCCCTGCGCTTCAGCGCGTCCGGTACCGCAGGAGCTGACCTTTCGGCGCATGCCATCACTACATCGGCCGAAGGGATTGCCTTCGAACTGCATACGCCGTGGGGAACCCGGGCGATCCGAAGCGCCCTGCTTGGACGCTTCAATGTCGACAATCTGCTCACGGTCGCCGCCTGCCTGGGTGCACTGGGCGAACCGTTCGAGCGCATCATCGAGGCGCTGGAATCGCTGCAGCCGATCAATGGACGCATGAATCGCCTGGGCGGACGCGACGGCCTGCCGCTGGTCGTGGTCGACTACGCCCACACGCCGGATGCGCTGGAGCAGGCGCTGAGCGCATTGCGGGCGCACTGCGAAGGCCGCCTGATCTGCGTGTTCGGCTGCGGTGGCGAGCGCGATGCGGGCAAGCGTCCGCAGATGGGCGCGATCGCCGAACGCCTGGCCGACCTGGCGATCGTCACCGACGACAACCCGCGTGGCGAGAATGGCGATGCCATCGTGGCGCAGATCGTGGCTGGCATGACCCAACCTGGCGATGCACGCGTCGAGCGCGATCGTGCCGCCGCGATCGGTCAGGCACTCGGCATGGCGCGCACGGGCGACGTGGTGCTGATTGCCGGCAAGGGACACGAGACCTATCAGGAAGGTGCCGACGGCAAGCGCCCGTTCGACGACATGGCGGTGGCTGCCACCGCGCTGGACAAACTTCCTGTGGAGCGACACGCATGATGCGCCTGAGCGCGATTGCCCTGTGGACCCATGGCCGCCTGCTCGGCGCCGACGCCGAAGTCACCGGCGTGGCCATCGATACGCGCAAGCTGAAGGCGGGCGACCTGTTCGCCGCGTTCAAGGGCGAACGCGTGGACGGGCACGACTATCTGGCTGCAGCGGCCGCGGCCGGCGCGACGGCCGCACTGGTCTCGCGCAAGGTCGATGTGGATCTGCCGCAGGTGCTGGTCGACGACGTCGAGGCTGCGCTCGGCGACCTGGCCAGCGCGGTGCGCGCGCAGCGTCAGGCGCGGGTCATCGGTATCACCGGCTCCAACGGCAAGACCACGGTCAAGACGCTCACTGCGTCGATTCTGTCGCTGCACGGCCGTACCCATGTCAATACCGGCAGCTACAACAACGAGATCGGCCTGCCGCTGACCCTGCTGGCGATGCCGGAAGACACCGAATACGCGGTGCTGGAGATGGGCGCGGGCAAGCCGGGCGACATCGCTTACCTGGCCGCCATCGCGCGGCCCGATATCGGCCTCGTCAACATCATCGCGCCGGCGCATCTTGAGCGTATGGGCAGCGTGGAAGTCGTGGCCGAGACCAAGGGCGCGCTGTACCAGGCGCTGCCTGCGGATGGTGTGGCCATCATCAATGCGGACGACGCCTTCGCCGGCTCCTTTGCGGGTTGGGCCGGCTCGCGGCGGATCCTGCGCTTCGGCCTGGAGCATCGGGCGGATGTGGGCGCCGACATCGTCGAGCAGCGTGCGGATGGTTCCGTGTTCGTGCTGAGCACGCCGTCGGGCGATGCCGAGGTCCGACTGGGCCTGCCGGGGCGTCATAACGTGGCCAATGCGCTGGCGGCCGCGTCCATCGCGCTTGCGCTGGACGTGCCGCTCGACGTCATCGTCAAGGGGCTCGAGCGTGCAGCGCCGGTCGAGGGTCGGCTGCGTCGCGAGGCGATGCCCGGCGGCTGGATGCTGGTCGATGACAGCTACAACGCGAATCCCAGCTCGATGGCGGCTGCCGTCGACACGCTGGCTCTGGCCGCCGGCGAGCGCTGGCTGGTGATGGGCGACATGGCCGAACTGGGCGCCGATGCGCACGCGCTGCATGCAGGGGTGGGTGCACGTGCACGCGAAAAGGGCATCGACCGGTTGTTCGCCACCGGGCCGCTGAGCGCGGCTGCGGTCGACGCGTTTGGTGCGGCCGGCGAGCACTTCGCCGACAAGCCGACGCTGATCGAGGCACTGGAGAAGAATCTGCACGAGGGCGTGACCTGTCTGGTCAAGGGTTCGCACTCGTCGGGCATGGAACAGGTTGTGGCCGAGCTGAAGCGCCACGCACTAGGGGAGGGCGCCGACAATGCTGCTTGAACTCGCGGAATGGCTGGCGCGCTACTTCACGGCGCTGCACCTGTTCCAGTACATCACCTTCCGCACGATCATGGCCGCGCTGACCGCGCTGGCGATCTCGCTGCTGCTGGGGCCGGGACTTATCAACAAGCTGGCCGCGCTGAAGGCCGGCCAGGTGGTGCGCAGCGACGGCCCGCAGACCCATCTGGTGAAGGCGGGTACGCCGACGATGGGTGGGGTGATGATCCTGCTCGCCGTAGTCGTGTCGACGCTGCTGTGGGGAGACCTGCACAACCGCTATGTCTGGACGGTGCTGGCCGTGCTGGTGTGTTTCGGCGCGGTCGGGTTCTACGACGACTACAAGAAGCTGGTGCTGAAGGACAGCCGTGGGCTGGCATCGCGCTGGAAGTATTTCTGGCAGTCGGTGTTCGGGCTGGCGGCGGCGGTGTTCCTGTATCGATCCGCGGTGCTGCCGGCGGAGACGGCACTGTTCGTGCCGCTGTTCAAGCACGTGGCGATTCCGCTGGGCATGTTCTTCGTGGTGACCGCCTACTTCATGGTGGTGGGCTTCTCGAATGCGGTGAACCTGACTGACGGCCTGGACGGTCTGGCGATCATGCCGACGGTGCTGGTGTCGGGTGCGCTGGGCCTGTTCGCTTACCTGGCCGGCAACAAGGTGTTCTCGGAATACCTGGGCATACCGTCGATACCGGGCGCTGGCGAGTTGTCGATCCTGTGCGGCGCGCTGTCCGGTGCCGGGCTCGGCTTCCTGTGGTTCAACACGTATCCGGCGCAGGTGTTCATGGGCGACGTGGGCGCACTGGCGATCGGTGCCGCACTGGCGGCGATCGCGGTAATCGTGCGGCAGGAAATCGTGCTGATCGTGATGGGCGGCGTATTCGTGCTGGAAACCGTCTCGGTAATGATCCAGGTCGCCAGCTTCAAGCTCACCGGCAAGCGGGTGTTCCGCATGGCGCCGATCCATCACCACTTCGAGCTCAAAGGCTGGCCCGAGCCGCGGGTGATCGTGCGCTTCTGGATCATCAGCGTGGTGCTGGTGCTGATCGGCCTTGCGACGCTGAAGGTGCGCTGATGGGCATCTTCGACACCACCCAGGCCAAACGCCGGACCGGCCCGCGCGGCAGCTACGACCAGTGGCTGCTGATCGGGCTGATCGGGCTGGCCTGCGTGGGCGTCGTGATGGTGGCGTCCAGCTCCATCGCGGTGGCGGCCAGCCAGCATATCGGGGAGTTCTACTTCCTGAAGAAGCACCTGCTGTTTCTTGGCATCGGCCTGGTGGCGGCAGGCGTGGCCATGCGCACCGAGCTGCGCGTGCTGGAGAAGTTCGCGTTCCCGCTGTTGGCGTTGGCGTTCATCCTGCTGCTGGCTGTGTTCGTGCCGCACTTCGGCATGCGCATCAACGGCGCGCATCGCTGGTTGAATCTCGGCATCACCAGCTTCCAGCCGGTGGAAGCAGTGAAGCTGGTGCTGGTGATCTACATGGCCAGCTACCTGGTGCGTCACCGCGAGAGCATCGAGACCCGTTTCCTGGGCCTGATCAAGCCGCTGCTGGTGGCTGGCGTGATCGTGCTGATGCTGCTGGCGCAGCCGGATTTCGGCTCGGCCATGCTGGTCATCGCGGTGACCATCGCGATGGTCTGGCTGGGCGGCGCGCGGCCGCTGTTCCTGTTCCTGATGGGGCTGCCGCTGATGCCGGCGCTGGTGGTCGCAGCGACCAGCGAAAGCTATCGCATGAAGCGCCTGACCACCTTCCTGCATCCCTGGGACCACCCGTTCGACGATGGCTTCCAGCTTACCCAGTCGCTGATGGCGGTCGGTCGTGGCGAATGGACCGGTGTCGGGCTCGGTTCGAGTGTGTTGAAGTTGTCCTACCTTCCCGAGGCGCATACCGACTTCATCTTCGCCGTGATCGGTGAAGAGCTGGGTCTGGTCGGCATCCTCTCGGTGATGGCGCTGTTCGCACTGGTCGTGGGGCGCGGCCTCTACATCGGTCTGAAGGGTGTGGAGGTGAACCAGCGCTTCGCCGGTTATGTAGCCTTCGGTATCTCGCTAATGATCGGCCTGCAGGCGCTGGTCTCGATCGGCGTGAACCTGGGGGCGCTGCCGACCAAGGGCCTGACCCTGCCGCTGATCAGTTACGGCGGTTCGTCCATGGCGCTGACCTGCGCGATGGCGGGCGTGCTGCTGCGTGCCTCATGGGAAATCAGTCGCGCGGTCGATGCACGGCAGGGTTCGCACCGCGTGGCCGTGGCCAATGTCGCGACAGACGAAACCGAAGCGGCCGGCATGCCTGAGGCGGAGGCCGCATGAGCAAGGACCAGCGCCCCGTGCTGATCATGGCTGGCGGTACCGGTGGCCATATTTTCCCGGGTCTTGCCGTGGCCGAAGTGCTGCGCGCGCGTGGCGTTCCGGTGGCCTGGCTTGGTGCCGTCGGCGGCATGGAAACCCGGGTGGTGCCGTCGCACGGCATCGAGTTGCATACCGTTCCGGTCGGTGGCCTGCGCGGCAAGAGCTGGAAGACGCGGGTGACGGCACCGCTGATGCTTGCGCGCGCCCTGCTTGCGTCGTTGCGCGTGCTGCGCCGACTGCAGCCGCGCAGCGTGCTGTCGATGGGCGGCTATGCCGCAGGACCAGGCGGTGTGGCCGCACGCCTGCTGGGTCGACCGCTGCTGGTGCATGAACAGAATGGCGTGGCCGGTTACACCAACCGAAAGCTGGCGTCGCATGCGAAACGCGTACTGGCCGGTTTCGAGGGCGCATTGCCGCAGGCCGAGTGGGTAGGTAACCCGGTGCGTGCCGCCATCGCGGCCTTGCCTGCGCCGGGCGTACGCATGGCAGCACGCGACGGGCGACCGACCCTGCTGGTGCTTGGCGGTAGCCTGGGTGCCCGCGCGCTGAACCTGTCGGTGCCGAAGGCGCTGGCAGAACTCGCGCCGGAGCGCCGTCCGCAGGTGCTGCACCAGTGCGGCGCACGCGGACTCGACGAGGCACGCGAGGCGTACGCAAAGGCCGGTGTCGAGGCCGAGGTCGTGCCGTTCGTGGACGACATGGCGGCAGCCTATGCGCGCGCCGACCTCGTGGTCTGTCGTGCCGGTGCGCTGACTGTCGCCGAACTGGCCGCAGCGGGTCTGGGCGCGATACTCGTGCCGTTCCCGCACGCGGTGGACGACCACCAGACACGCAATGCCGCGGCGCTTGTCGCCGTGGGTGCATCCGAACTGATCCAGGAGCGCGATCTGGACATCACCCGACTTGCGCAGCGCCTCGACGCGCTGCTGCACGACCGCGCGCGCCTGCGCGCCATGGCCGAAGCGGCCCGTACGCTGGCCAAGCCCGATGCGGCGGCCAGCATTGCCGACGCCTGTCTGGAGGTGGCTGCATGACGCCGCGCCGACTGCTGGCCCACGAAGACCTGATGACGACCTTCCGCCGGGTCCATTTCATCGGCATTGGCGGCGTGGGCATGAGCGGCATTGCCGAGGTACTGCACAACCTGGGCTATGCCGTGTCCGGTTCGGACCGCGCCAATTCCGCGACTGCGCAGCGCCTGGCCGGGCTCGGCATCGACGTGCGCATCGGTCACGAGGCGGCGCATATCGAAGGTGCCGACGTGGTCGTCACCTCGAGTGCGATCAAGGCCGACAATGCCGAGCTGATGGCGGCCCGGGCCGAACGTATTCCGGTGATTCCGCGGGCCGAGATGCTGGGCGAGCTGATGCGCTTCCGGCGTGGCATTGCCATCGCCGGCACGCATGGCAAGACCACCACCACCAGCCTGGTCGCCAGTGTGCTGGCCGAGGCGGACTACGATCCGACGTTCGTGATCGGCGGCCAGCTCAACGCCGCCGGTGCGAATGCCCGGCTGGGCACCGGACAGTATCTCGTCGCCGAGGCCGACGAGTCGGACGGTTCGTTCCTGCTGCTGTCGCCGGTGATTGCCGCGGTGACCAATATCGACGCCGATCACCTGGAGAACTACCACGGTGATTTCGCCGAGGTGAAGAAGGCTTTCGCCGACTTCCTGCATCGCCTGCCGTTCTACGGACTGGCCGTGCTGTGCATCGACGACGAAGAGGTCGCCGCGCTGGCGAAGGACACCACGCGCCGCGTGATGACCTACGGCATCGACGCGGCGGATGCCGATGTGCGTGCGGTCAACCTGCGCCAATCCGGCTTCGAGATGCATTTCGACCTGCTGCTGCCAGGGCGGCCCGAGCCGTTGCCGGTGACGCTGAATCTGCCCGGCCGGCACAACGTGCTGAATGCGCTGGCGGCCGCCAGCATCGGCTGGCAGCTGGGCGTGGAAGCCGGCGCGATTGCCCACGCACTGGCGAATTTCGAGGGTGTGGGGCGACGCTTCCATCGTCGCGGCGAACTGGCGCTGGACCACGGTCACGCGCTGCTGGTGGACGACTATGGTCATCATCCGCGTGAACTGGCTGCGGTATTCGCCGCCGTGCGTGGCGGTTGGCCGGAGCGCCGGCTGGTGGTGGGCTTCCAGCCGCACCGCTACAGCCGCACGCGCGACCTGATGGACGACTTCGCGAATGTGCTGGCCGATGCCGATGTGCTGGTATTGACGGATGTCTATCCGGCCGGCGAGGCGCCTATCGCCGGTGCCGATGGCCGCGCACTGGCACGTGCGGTACGCGCGCGCGGCAAGGTCGACCCCGTGCTGGTGGAACATCCGCGCGACCTCAAGGACACCCTGCCGTCGCTGCTGCACGACGGTGATCTGTTGCTGCTGCTGGGCGCTGGCGATATTGGCACCGCAGCGGTCGAGCTGGCGAAGGCCGGCGTACTGAAAACGAGCAAGACATGAACAGGACGATTACCGATCCCGCACAGTTCGGACGCGTTGCCGTGGTGATGGGCGGCAGCTCGGCCGAGCGCGAGGTGTCGCTGGACTCCGGGCGCAATGTGCTGGCGGCGCTGCAGGCGCGCGGCGTGGACGCGCACCCCATCGACGGCATTCCCGCGCTGCTGGATGCATTGCGCGCCGGCCACTTCGCGCGTGTGTTCAACATCCTTCATGGCCAGCACGGTGGTGGCGAGGACGGCGTGCTGCAGGGTGCACTGGAATCGCTGCATGTGCCCTATACCGGTTCGGGCGTGCTGGGCTCGGCATTGTCGATGGACAAGACCCGTTCCAAGCGCGTATGGCAGTCGCTCGGCCTGCCCACCCCGGTCTTTGTCGCGTTGCCGCGCGGCGCCGGTGCCGATGCCGTGCATGCGGCGGCGCGACAGCTCGGGTTTCCACTGATCGTGAAGCCGGCCTGCGAGGGTTCCAGTGTTGGTGTCACGCGGGTGTTCGAGGAAAAGGATCTCGCCGGCGCCGTCGCGCTTGCCGCGGAATATCCCGGTGACCTGCTGATGGAGACTCTGATCGAGGGTGACGAGCTGACCGTGGGCATCCTGGGACGCGAAGTATTGCCGTCCATTCATATCGTGCCCAAGGCTGCGTTCTACGACTACAACGCCAAGTACGTGGCCGAGGACACGCAATATCTCTGCCCCGGTCTGCGTGGCGATGCCGAGACAGAGCTGCGCGACCTGGCCTTGCACGCATTCGATGCGCTCGGCTGTAGCGGTTGGGGGCGCGTCGATGTGATGCGCGATCGCGCGGGACGCAACTGGTTGCTGGAGGTGAATACGGCGCCCGGCATGACCTCGCACTCGCTGGTGCCCAAGGCCGCTGCGGCCGCTGGCATCGACTATCAGACGCTGTGCTGGCACGTGCTGGAAACCAGCTTCGTGGAGGGTGCATGAAGGGCAGCTACCGCCTCGTTGCCTGGTGTCTGGCGGTTGCGCTGGTGGCGCTGCCGATCGTCGGCGTGCTCAACGGCTGGTTTGCCGCCAGCCGCTGGCCGGTGACCCGGCTTACCGTGCAGGCGGAGTTCCACCATGTCAGCGCCGAGCAGTTGCGTGCCGTGGTGCTGCCGCATCTGGGCAAGGGCTTCTTCGCGATGAACCTGGACAAGGTGCAGCGTGCCGTGGCGGCCTTGCCCTGGGTGGCGTCGGTGGAGGCCAGCAAGCGCTGGCCGGACACCCTGCTGCTGCGCGTGGTGGAACGCGAGCCCTTCGCGCGCTGGAACGGCGACAGCCTGATCGATCGCAGGGGCGAGGTGTTCAAGGTGGCGGATGCGTCGTCCTATACCGCGTTGCCGGACCTGCACGGTCCGGCCGACCAGATGTCGGACGTGGTCGGCTTTTATGCCGACGCCCTGAAGATGTTTGCCGGCACGTCGCTGAAAGTGGCCGGCGTGACCCTGAGCGACCGCGGCAGCTGGACCCTGACGACGGCATCGGGGGCAAGCATCGTGCTGGGCGACAGCGCACATGCCGGTGCCCGCCTGCGGCGATTCCTGGGTGCGTATGCCCAGGTCATGGCGGGCCATACCGGCACCTTCGTCTATGCCGACCTCCGCTACACGAACGGCTTTGCCGTGAAGTGGCCGACGCCTGCCCCGGGCACTGCCGCAAGCCTTCCGCGCACATGAGCACCTCACTATGAAACCGCGCAACGAAAAACAATTGGTGGTAGGCCTGGACATCGGTACCTCGAAAGTGGTGGCGATCGTCGGCGAGTACGAGCCGGGTGAGCCGATCGAGGTGATCGGTATCGGAACGCATGTCTCGCGGGGGCTGAAGCGCGGCTCGGTGGTGGATATCGAGTCGACCGTGCATTCGATCCAGCGCGCGGTGGAAGAGGCCGAACTGATGGCCGGCTGCGATATCCGTTCGGTCTACGCATCGATTTCCGGCAGCCACCTCGAAACACGCAATTCCCATGGCACCGCCGCGATCCGCGACCGCGAAGTGACGCCGGGCGACCTGGAGCAGGTGCTCGAAGCGGCCAGCGCGGTAGCGATCCCGGCGGACCGCAAAGTCCTCTACAAGGAATCGCAGGAGTACCGCATCGACGGTCAGGACGGCATCCGCTCGCCGGTCGGCATGAGCGGCGTCCGGCTGGAGGCGACCGTGCACCTGGTCACCGGTGCGGCGGCCGCGGTGCAGAACATCACCAAGTGCATCCAGCGCTGCGGCCTGTCGGTGGACGAACTGGTGCCGTCGGCGGTGGCCAGCGCCAAGTCCGTGCTCACCGACGACGAGCGCGAGCTGGGCGTGTGCCTGGTGGACATCGGTGCCGGCACCACCGATATCGCGATCTACACCCAGGGTTCGATCCGCCACACCAAGTCGCTGCCGGTGGGTGGCGACCAGGTGACCAGTGACATTGCCTACGGCGTGCATACGCCAACCGCCCATGCCGAGGAAATCAAGATCAAGTACGCCTGTGCGCTGGCCCAGCTGGCGCATGCCGAAGAAACGATCCAGGTGCCCAGCGTGGGCGATCGTCCGCCGCGCCGTCTGGCCCGGCAGTCGCTGGCGCAGTCGGTGCAGGCGCGCTACGAGGAAATTTTCGAGATGGTGCAGGACGAACTGCGCCGTTCCGGTTACGACAGCCTGGTGGCCGCCGGCGTGGTGCTGACTGGCGGGGCCGCCCGGATGGAGGGTGCGCTGGAGCTGGCCGAGGAAATCTTCCACAAGATGGTGCGCCTGGGTGTGCCGCAGCATGTCAGTGGCCTGGGCGATGTCATCGCCAATCCGCTGCATTCCACCGGAGTGGGGCTGTTGCTGCAGGGTTCGCGCGCCGGTGGCATGCGCACCAGCGTGCCGATGGTGGGCAACGTCGGCGGCGTGGTCGGCCGGTTGCGCGACTGGATTACCAAGAATTTCTGAGTGGGCGGGCATCTGCCCGGTCGCTCATGACATCTGGCGGTGCAGGACGCATCGCCATGGACGAAAGGATGCGTCCACCCCCGCGGAACGGCAGGAGCCGTCCCACGGATACAACGACAACGAAAGCTCTACGGAGGACGGGAAATGTTTGAATTGATCGAAAAAATCGCACCGAACGCAGTCATCAAGGTGATCGGCGTCGGCGGTGGTGGCGGCAACGCCGTTGCGCACATGCTCAACGCCAACATCGAAGGCGTCGAGTTCGTCGTGGCGAATACCGATGCCCAGGCCATGAAGGGCTGCGGTGGCCGCATGCATCTGCAGCTGGGCGCCAACGTGACCAAGGGTCTTGGCGCCGGCGCGAACCCCGAAGTGGGCCGTCAGGCCGCGCTGGAGGATCGCGAGCGCATCGAGGAAATGCTGGAAGGCGCCGACATGGTGTTCATCACTGCCGGCATGGGCGGTGGCACCGGTACCGGCGCGGCACCGGTGGTGGCCCAGCTCGCGAAAGAGAAGGGCATCCTGACGGTCGCCGTGGTGACCAAGCCGTTCCCGTTCGAAGGCCGTCGCCGCATGCAGGTGGCGATGAAGGGTATCGAGGACCTGTCGCAGCATGTCGACTCCCTGATTACCGTGCCGAACGAGAAGCTGCTGTCGGTACTGGGGCGCGAGGTCACGCTGCTGAATGCCTTCAAGGCTGCCAACGACGTGCTGCAGGGAGCGGTGCAGGGGATCGCCGACCTGATCACCAGCCCGGGCCTGATCAACGTCGACTTTGCCGACGTGCGCACCGTGATGAGCGAGATGGGCCTGTCGATGATGGGCTCCGGCACCGCGCGCGGCGACGATCGTGCCCAGGCCGCGGCCGAAGCGGCAATCAACAACCCGCTGCTGGAAGACGTCAACCTGAACGGCGCCTGCGGCATCCTGGTCAACGTCACGGCCGGTCCGAACCTGACTATGCGCGAGTTCGACGAAATTGGCCGGGTGATCCACGAGTTTGCCAGCGAAGACGCGACCGTGGTGATCGGTACCTCGTTGGATCCGGAGCTGAAGGACGACGTGCGCGTGACCGTGGTCGCCACGGGCCTGAATCGTGCGGCAACCCGCCAGCCGGTACGTCCGGTGGCGACGCAGCAGGTGGAAATGCGCGCCCGTCCGCGCCCGATGGTGCTGCGTACGGGTACCGGCAACGAGGTGGTCGACTACGCCCAGCCCGAGGCCGTGGCGACACACAGCACCCGGAACGAGGCGCCGGCCAAGGGTGCCGATTCCAGCTTCGACTATCTCGATATTCCGGCTTTCTTGCGCCGGCAGGCCGATTGAGGGAGGCTGCGTATCGTTGAACGAACGTCGGATTGATCTGTCTGTACACCCCGGGTGCGCCGATTCCAGTTATATGGGGTCGGATGAGGCCGGAGCTGCTGCGTGCCGGCAGCGCCGGATACGGCTAGCGGACAGATCGTCAGGCGTGCAGTCCAGCCTGCGAAGATCGTGTGAATGCAATGAGACGATGCGCCGGGATGGCGCAAGACAGGGGTGATCGGGCCATGGAGCGAATGTCCGATCTGTCCAGGGCTCCGTAACCGGCATCCCGTCCCGGTACGGAGTCCCTGCGTCGACATGCAAGTCCTTGGCTGGACTGGCGTACCTGCTCGAATCAAGAATGCGAATGGATCGCATTCGATGATGAAAGGAAAATGAAGGGTCCAACAGACTGTACGGTACGGTTTGCTTTCTCACTGGTTAAGACTGTGTTAGCATCCGCTCCCTGATTGGCTGCTGCCTACTGACAGGTACCAACAACAATGATCAAGCAGCGTACGCTCAAGAACATCATCCGGGCTACCGGCGTCGGTCTGCACACCGGCGACAAGGTCTACATGACCCTGCGTCCGGCGGCACCGAACACGGGTATCGTGTTCCGCCGCACCGACCTCAGTCCGCCGGTCGACATCTATGCGCGTCCGGACAATGTGGGCGATACGCGGCTTTCGACCACGCTGGTGAATGGCGACATCCGGGTCTCCACGGTCGAGCATCTGCTCTCGGCGATGGCCGGCCTGGGGATCGACAACGCTTATGTCGATCTGTCCGCACCGGAAGTTCCGATCATGGACGGCAGCGCGGGTCCGTTCGTGTTCCTGCTGCAGTCGGCCGGAATCGAGGAACAGCCTGTCGCCAAGCGCTTCATCCGGATCAAGAAGCCGGTGAAGGTGCAGGAAGGCGACAAGTGGGCAAGCTTCGAACCGTTCGAAGGCTTCAAGGTCGGCTTCTCGATCGAGTTCAACCACCCGATCATCTCCAAGCGCACCTCCAAGGCGGAAATCGACTTTTCCACCACGTCCTTTGTCAAGGAAGTCAGCCGGGCCCGCACGTTCGGCTTCATGCGCGACATCGAGATGCTCCGCGAGCACAACCTCGCGCTGGGTGGCTCGATGGACAACGCCGTGGTGCTGGACGACTATCGCGTGCTGAACGAGGATGGCCTGCGCTACGAAGACGAATTCGTCAAGCACAAGATTCTCGACGCCATCGGCGACCTCTACCTGCTGGGCCATAGTCTGGTGGGCGCGTATTACGCCCATAAGTCAGGTCATGAGCTGAACAACAAGCTCCTGCGCACGCTGATGGCCGACGCCACCGCGTGGGAAGAGGTCAGCTACCAGGATGATCCGGCGACTGCGCCGATCTCCTATGCGCACCCGGCACAGGCCATCTGACGCCTGATACCGCCGATGGTGGCGACACAAAGGCCGTACCCTCGGGTACGGCCTTTTGTTTTGTGATAAGAATCACGGCAGTGCTGCACTGTCGTTCACGTCATGAGCACGTCATAAGGTATCGGACGAAAAGTCCTATGGTATAAACGTCGGAACCCCTCGAGGCCGAGATTGCTTCGGGGTGTGCCGGATGCGCTGTCCTGAATCAGGTTGACGCGTCAGGCTTGGACCCAGCAGTTTCGGCGATGGATGCCAGTTCCAGGAACAGCGCCTGCAGTTCGGGGTCTGGGATGGATGTCGCGGCGGCCTTCAGGTGGAGGCCTGCGGCGGCAGAAAGCGGTTTTGACTGCTCCGGCATGCTGGCAACCGGAGGTAGGGGGGCCACTTTCACGATGACTGAGCCGGCCTGTACGCCGATGGCGTGGGCTGCGGAGAGGATTTGCGTCTGCATCAGCCGCAGCCTCGACGCCCAGGCAGGTGATGTCGCAAGGAAGACAAGGCGGTCGTTTCGCCGCTGGGCGAATCTGACCTGTTCACGCAGGGGGGGCGGCAAGGTCTGGCGCAATGCGCGATCCAGCGCATCCAGTTCGCCAGCCTGGCGGGCCAGGGCGGCGAACGGGCCGCACTCGGTGATGGACTTAAGTCCGTGACCGGTGCGTTGAGCGGCGGAGGGTGCGTCGCGCTGCATGGGGGGCAGACAATCGATGTGGAAAGACATGCAAATCATACTCGTCTCGCGTGCCAGGAAGGTGCCAAAAACACTGGATCTGGCCGATCGACGACTGCGCTGGCGCTTGCTGGGTGTGGTGGCGGCTGCCGTGCTGGGTTGCGCCGCTCTCGGTGCGGGACTGGCTCTCGCCGTGGCCAGTCCGCGTGGCCGCGCGCTGACCGAGATCAGTCATCTGCGTCAGCAGGTCAAGCAGCAGAACGGGCAGTTGGGCAAGATGCGCAGGGACGCTCAGCGCCAGCTCGATGCGCTCGCGGTCAAGCTGGGGCAACTGCAGGCCCAGTCGACCCGGCTGAATGCGCTGGGTGAGCGGCTGGCCCAAGTCGGCAAGCTCGACAATGGCGAATTCAATTTCGATCAGCCCCCGCCGGTCGGTGGCGTCGATGATTCCACCGGCAGTTACATGTTGCCGCAGGCCCTGGGCGCCAGCATCGATCAGCTGGCCAAACAGTTCGACAGCCAGCAGACTCAGCTCGATGCGCTGCAGAGCCTGCTGCTCAATGCGCGCATCGACTCGGACCTGAAGCCCACCGGCATGCCGGTGCATGGCGGTTACATCTCGTCCTACTTCGGCATGCGGCCTGACCCGTTCAACGGACGGGTGGAACTGCATTCCGGGCTGGACATCGCGGTGCCCTACGGCACTCCGGTACATGCGGTGGCCGAGGGCATGGTTACCTTCGCCGGGGTGCGCCGGGGTTACGGCAACGTGGTCGAGATCGACCACGGCAACGGCTACATGACCCGTTATGCCCACAACAGCGTGCTGCTGGTCCATCCGGGCGAGCGGGTGAGTGTGGGGCAGGTGATCTCCAAAGTCGGGATGACCGGCCGCACGACCGGTCCGCACGTACATTTCGAGGTCTGGTACAAGGGGCATGTGGTCAACCCGCTGGCCTATGTCCGCAGCCATCGTTGAGCGCGCCGGCGGCGCCGGCCTTGAAACTTCGACGCCACGCCGCCACTCCAAGACGGGTCGGGCGATGATGCGGGGGCGTCGTCGCCGGCTCCTGCGTTTTGGATAGCCGGCCGACCCTAGTATCATCACCCCTTTGTCCCGGCTGGGGTTTCCCGGCGGGTGATACCTGTCTCCAGATCCGGAAGATCGATGTTCAATCGTGCCCTGACGAGCGTTTTTGGCAGCCGTAACGACCGCGTGCTGCGCCAGCTTTCCAAGACCGTCGCCCGCATCAACGCACTCGAGCCCGAGCTCGAGAAGCTCAGCGACGAAGCGCTGCGTGGCAAGACCGAGGCATTCAAGCAGCGCATCGCCGCCGGCGAGTCGCTGGACAAGCTGCTGCCGGAAGCTTTCGCGGTGGTGCGCGAGGGCGCCAAGCGCGTGCTCGGCATGCGCCATTACGACGTGCAGATGATCGGCGGCATGGTGCTGCATCAGGGCAAGATCGCCGAAATGCGCACCGGCGAAGGTAAGACCCTGGTGGCGACCCTGCCGGTGTACCTGAACGCGCTGGAAGGCAAGGGCGTTCACGTGGTCACCGTGAACGACTACCTGGCGCGCCGCGATGCCGCGCAGATGGGCAAGCTGTATGGCTTCCTGGGTCTGACCACCGACGTGGTGTGGCCGGGCATGGATCATGCCGAGAAGCACAAGGCCTATGCGGCCGATATCACCTACGGCACCAACAACGAATTCGGTTTCGACTACCTGCGCGACAACATGGCGCTGGGCAAGGATCAGCGCTATCAGCGCAGCCTGCACTACGCCATCGTCGACGAAGTCGACTCGATCCTGATCGACGAGGCGCGCACGCCGCTGATCATTTCCGGCCCGGCCGAAGACTCCCCGCAGATGTACCTGGCGGTGAACAAGATCGTGCCGCAACTGGTGCGCCAGCAGGAAGAGGAAGGCGAGGGCGACTACTGGGTCGACGAGAAGCAGAAGCAGGTGCATCTGTCGGAAGAGGGCATGCAGCATGCCGAGGAGCTGCTGCGCCAGGCCAAGGTAATCGAGTCCGAGAGCGGCCTGTACGATTCCAAGAACCTGGCCATCGTGCACCACCTCAACGCCGCGCTGCGCGCCAATGCGATCTACCAGCGCGACGTCGACTACATCGTCCGCGACGGTGAGGTGATCATCGTCGACGAGTTCACCGGCCGAACCCTGGCTGGCCGGCGCTGGTCGGACGGCCTGCATCAGGCGGTCGAGGCGAAGGAGGGCGTGCCGATCCAGCGCGAGAACCAGACGCTGGCCACGGTCACGTTCCAGAATCTGTTCCGCATGTACAAGAAGCTGGCCGGCATGACCGGTACGGCGGATACCGAGGCGTTCGAGTTCCAGAGCATCTACGGCCTTGAAGTGGTGGTCATTCCCACCCATAAGCCGATGGTCCGCAAGGACAACCCGGACATGGTCTTCCTTGGCCAGGAGCACAAGTACAACGCGGTGATCGCCGACATCAAGGACTGCCACAAGCGTGGTCAGCCGGTGCTGGTGGGTACCGCGTCGATCGACGTGTCCGAGCTGCTGTCGAACCTGCTCCGGAAGGAAAAGATTCCGCACGAAGTGCTGAACGCCAAGCAGCACGAACGCGAAGCGCAGATCGTCGCCCAGGCAGGTGCGCCCGGTGCGGTGACCATCGCCACCAACATGGCGGGTCGCGGTACCGACATCGTGCTGGGTGGCAGCCTCGAAGCCGCCCTGGCGGCGCTGCCGGAGAATGCTGGCGAGGTCGAGCGCGCCCGCGTCAAGGCCGACTGGAAGAAGCTGCACGAACAGGTGCTGGCTGCCGGCGGCCTGCATATCGTGGGTACCGAGCGGCATGAGTCGCGTCGTATCGACAACCAGCTGCGCGGCCGTTCCGGTCGTCAGGGCGACCCGGGTTCCTCGCGCTTCTACCTGTCGCTGCAGGACAACCTGCTGCGTATTTTCGGTGGCGAGGGCCTGGTGCGCTGGATGAAGCGCTTCGGCATGAAGGAAGAGGACGCGCTGGAAGATCGCATGATCAGCCGCCAGATCGAAAAGGCGCAGCGCAAGGTCGAGCAGCACAACTTCGACATCCGCAAGAACCTTCTCGAGTACGACGACGTCGCCAACGACCAGCGCAAGGTGGTCTACAAGCAGCGCGACGAGCTGCTCGAGGAGGACGACGTCTCCGCCACCGTGGCCGATATCCGCGAGGATGTGGTAGCGCAACTGGTGCGGAATCATGTGCCGGCGGATAGCATCGACGAGCAGTGGGACATTGCCGGCCTGGATCGCGAACTCGACAGCGAGTACGGCATTTCGGCCGACCTGAAGCACTGGATCGAGCAGCAGCCGGAAATCGACGCCGACGGCATCCTCGAGCATGTGCGTACGCTGGTCGACGAGCTGTTCCAGGCGAAGGAGGAGCAGGTGGGCGCGGAAACCATGCGCCAGCTCGAGAAGCACATCATGCTCAGCGTGGTCGACAACGCGTGGAAGGAGCATCTGGCCAGCATGGATTACCTGCGCCAGGGCATCTACCTGCGTGGTTACGCCCAGGTCGATCCGAAGCAGGCGTTCAAGCGCGAGTCGTTCGAGCTGTTCTCCGAGATGCTGGAGCGGATCAAGCACGAGCTGGTGCAGATGCTGGCGCGGATCCGCATTCGCAGCGAAGAGGAAGTGGCTGCAATGGAGGCCGAGCAGCGTCGCATGGCCGAGCGCATGCAGCGTCAGATGCAGGCCAGCGGCGGTGGCGCGCCGGCCGATGCGCTGGGCGGCGGCGATGCGGCTACGGCCATGGCGGCAGTGCCTGCGTCCAGCGGTCCCAAGGTCGGTCGCAACGATCCGTGCCCGTGCGGCTCGGGCAAGAAGTACAAGCACTGCCACGGCCAGTTGGCTTGAGTCGGACGGCGTAGCCGCTCGTCAACGAACGCAAGGCGGCCGGGGCGACCCGGCCGCCTTTTTCATGGGTTTATGGGCGGCGCGCGCTGAACATGGCCGACTCGAGCTTGAAGTCCAGCGTCGCCGGATCGACCGCGTAGTAGCGCAGCACCTCGTCGGGTGCGCCGGCGAGCAGCTGGCGTATGGCTGTTTCGAACACGACGGGCGTGCGCATGCGTGCCAGCCAGGCGTCGAAGCCGATATCCAGTCGCCAGTCCTGTACCTCGGGCGGCCCGAAGCCGGCCGCGGCGAGCATGCTGCGCCACTCGGCATGGCTGTAGTCGCGGACGTGGGATACGTCGCGCAGCAGTTCCAGGGCTTGAAGGTGAGTGTCGATCAGGGCGGCATGCGGTCCGTGCGGAGCCACGATGTCGATCAGGCACAGCCGCCCGCCAGGGGCGAGCACGCGAGCGGCTTCGGTGAGCGCACGGGCCGGGTCGCTCCAGTGGTGCGCGCTGTAGCGGCTGATGACGAGAGCGAACGCGCCGTCGGCGAAGGGCAGCTGCTCGGCCGGGCCCTGCTGCGTGCGCAGCGCGTCGAGTCCACGCTCGGCCGCCGCTTTGGCGACGACGGCGAGCATGTCATCGGAGAGGTCGTAAGCGACGACCTCGCCCGCATGCGGTGCTACCGCGAAGCTGGCGTGTCCGGCACCACACCCCAGGTCGAGTACGGCCGAGCCGGGGGCAAGGCTGGCAGCGAGTTCGCCCAGCCGGGCAAGGTCGGCTCCCTGCGCGTGCACGGAACTGGACAGGTAGGCCTGTGCCTGGCTGCCGAACTGACGGGTGACGGTGCCTTGGTGCTGCATGGCGGGGACTCCGTGTCGGTGGGGAGTCTCCACGCTAGCACGGAGTGTGCATGGCGTCCGGCCGCAGCACGACGGCAGCCAGCGGGAGTCAGTCGGCGCCCGGTATCCGCTTGCGGTGCGGCTCGGCGGCGACACTGACGTAGGTCGGTTCGTCGCTGTCCAGGCGCAGTGCAGTGAGCGTGCCGCCCCATACGCAACCGGTGTCGATGGCATGGATGCCCAGGCCGGCGAAGCGCCCCAGGGCGGACCAGTGGCCGCACACGATGCGGGTATCGCGACGGCGCATGCCCGGGACTTCGAACCATGGATACATGCCGGGCTTCTGGGTGCCGGGCACGCCCTTGCCTTCGAAGTCGATGCGGCCGTTGACGTCGCAGAAGCGCATGCGGGTCATGGTGTTGATAGTGGCGCGCTGGCGGTCGATGCCCTGCAGCCGGTTGGTCCATGCCGCCGGACGGTTGCCGAATAGATTCTTAAGCAGGCGGCCCCGGTTCGGGCCGGACAGTTCACGCTCGATTTCCAGTGCGCAGCGTTGTGCCTGTCGTATTGTCCAGAATGGCGACAGCCCGGCATGCACCATCGTCCAGCCGAGCGATTCGTCGTGATGCAGCAGCTTCTGGCTGCGCAGCCACTCGAACAGCACCGGCGCATCGTCGGCGAACAGCACGGCACGCAGTTCGGGATTGACCCGCGCCTGGGCGTCGGGCTTTCGCTCGGCGATCGCAAGCAGGCTGAGATCATGGTTGCCAAGGGTCACCACGACGTGCTCGCGCAGTTCGTGGATCAGGCGCAGCGTTTCCAGCGACTGTCCGCCGCGGTTGACCAGATCGCCACAGAACCAGAGCTTGTCCTGGGCGGTGTCGAACCCCAGCTTGTCCAGCAGGCGTTGAAGTTCCGGATAGCAACCCTGTACGTCGCCAATCGCATAGACCGCCATGTCAGGTCCTGTCCATCAGTGCAGCGTGCGTGGAATCGACAGGGTGAAGCGGGGTATCGGCGCTTCGAAACGGGTGCCGTCGTCGGCCAGCATCTGGTAGCTGCCGCCCATGGTGCCAACGGGCGTCTCGAGCACGGCGCCGGAGGTGTACTCGTAGTCGTCGCCGGGGCGCATCCACGGCTGCTCGCCGATCACGCCCTCGCCGCTGACCTCTTCGGTCTTGCCGTTGGCGTCCGTGATGACCCAGTGCCGGGTGATCAGGCGGGCGGGAACGTCGCCCGCGTTGCGCAAGGTAACGGTGTAGGCGAACACGTAGCGGTTGTCGTCGGGTCGCGATTGATCCGGTACGAAGCGCGTGACGACACAGACGTCGATCGTATAGGGGGATTTCTCGATCATGTCGGAATTGTACGGGTTGCCGTCGTCCAAGGGCAGCGATGATGCGGTCGAGTCGCGCTGTACTGTTCAGGCCGATGGCGCGATCTTGGCCAGTCGCACGAAATCGGACGGCGCCAGCGTTTCCGCGCGGGCCTTCGGGTCGACATCGGCACGACGGATCGCGTCGGCGTCGAGCAGCTGGCGCAGCGCATTGCCCAGTGTCTTGCGACGCTGCGCGAAGGCGGCCTTGACCACGGCATGCAGGCGCTCCGGGTCGGCATCGTGGCGCTGCGCCGGTTCCAGCGGCACCAGGCGCACCACGGCCGAATCCACCTTGGGTGGCGGCCGGAACGCGCCCGGCGGCACGGTGAACAGGGGGATGACCTGACAGGCGAGCTGGAGCATGACCGAGAGCCGTCCGTAGACCTTGCTGCCGGGTTCGGCGGCCATACGGTCGACCACTTCCTTCTGCAACATGAAATGCATGTCGCTGATGCTCGCTGCGTGCTCAACGCAGTGGAACAGGATCGGACTGGAGATGTAGTAGGGGAGGTTCCCGGCCAGCCGCAGTTTCTGCACGCCGTGGCGGTGGGCCATGGCGGTGAAGTCGACTTTGAGCACGTCGGCATGGACGATCGACAGCTCGCCGACCGGCGCTGCACGCGACTGCAGGCCGGGAATCAGGTCGGTATCCAGTTCGATGGCGGTGAGCTTTGCAGCCGCCTTCAGCAGCGGCAGGGTGAGTGCACCCTCGCCCGGGCCGATCTCCACCACGAACTCGTCGGGCCGGGGGGCGATGGCCGCGACGATGCGCTGGATGTAGCGCGTTTCGTGCAGGAAGTGCTGGCCGAAGCTTTTCTTGGGGCGGGCAGGTGTGTTCATGATGATGGGCGTGCGTGGATGCGGGCGGGCGTGTGTGCGCCGGATCAGCCCGCGTCGCGCGCGCCGTGGCTCCTGTGGATCAGTTCCAGCGCCATCCGCGTGGCAGCGATCAGGCTGGACGGGTCTGCCTGGCCGCTTCCGGCCAGGTCGAGTGCGGTGCCGTGGTCGACCGAGGTGCGGATGAAGGGCAGCCCGAGCGTGAGGTTCACGGTGCGGTCGAAAGCTTCGCTTTTCAGCACGGGGAGTGCCTGGTCGTGGTACATGGCCAGTACCGCGTCGTAGCGCGTCCGTTGCGCGGGCACGAAGGCAGTGTCCGCGGGCAGCGGGCCGATCAGCTGCATGCCTTCGGCGCGTAGTGCGTCGAGTACCGGTTCAATGGTGTCCTGCTCTTCGTGGCCGAGGTGGCCGCCTTCACCCGCATGCGGATTCAGGCCAAGCACGGCGATGCGCGGTACGCCAAGACCGAATTTGCCGCGCAGTTCGCGATGCACGATCCGCAGCGTGCCTTCGAGCCGTTCGCGGGTAATGGCGGCGGAAACACGGGCCAGCGGCAGATGCGTGGTGGCCAGGGCCACGCGCAGCTCCGGGCTGGCCAGCATCATCACTACCTCGGCGTGGCTGCGCTCGGCGAAAAACTCGGTGTGGCCGCTGAAGCGGATGCCGGCATCGTTGATGGAAGCCTTCTGCAGCGGGGCGGTGACGATGGCGGCATAACGCCCTTCGGCACAGCCATCCGCCGCTTCGGTCAGCGTGTCGAGCACATGTCGCGCATTGTCCGGATCCGGGCTTCCCGGGCGTTCGGGCACCCCGAGCGGAACGTGGCGAACACGCAGGGTGCCCGGGGGCCGTTCGGTGATGTCGGTGCCGTCATCGTCGAGCAGGTGCAGCGTGACCCGGCAGCGGGCGGCGGCGCGCTGCAGCAGTTCACGATCGGTGACCGCAACGAGATTGGCCGCCATCGGAGTGGCGGCCAATCGGATCAGCAGTTCGGGGCCGACGCCCGCAGGTTCGCCTGCGGTCACGGCAAGCCGTGGAAGCAACTGCACCTTTACACCCGGGCAGCAGCGCGCCCCGGTATCACGGGGTGGCCTTGCTGTTGCCGTCGCTGGCCAGCGACGGGACCAGGATCTTCACGTAGGCGCGGGAGCGCAGCTCGCGCAGGAAGTTGTCGTAGGCCTGCTCGGCCTTGCGGTTGCCGATCGCCTGGCGGGCCTGCGCGCGGGCGTCCTGCTCGGTCACGTCGGTCTGACGTTCGCCCAGGCGCTTCACGATATGCCAGCCTTCCGCGGTCTGGAACGGCTTGGAAACCTCGCCATCCTTCAGCATGGTGACCTGCTGGCCGATCGCGCTGCCCCAGGCATCCTTCTGGAACCATCCCATGTCGCCGCCGTTGTTGGCGGTGGTGTCGTCGTCGGAATCTGCCTCGGCCAGCTTGGCGAACGAGGCGTGCTTGTCGACGATGCGGCGGTACAGCGCCTCAGCCTTCTGGCCGGCCTGCTGCATGGTCACCACCGCAGTGGGTTTGATCAGGATGTGCAGCGCGTGATACTCGGTTACCACCTGCTTGGCGGGCTTGCGCCGGCCGAGCAGCTTCAGGATGTGGAAGCCGGTGGGGCCGCGCAGCGCCGGGCTCACCTGGCCAGGCTCCATGTTGGCGATGGTGTCCAGGAACGCCGGCGGAATGGCGTCCATGCGGCGCCAGCCCAGATCACCGCCATCGAGGGCATCGGTGGCGTCGGAATAACGGATGGCCGCGGCCTGGAAATTCATGCCGCCCTTGATCGCATCGAGTGCGGCCTTGGCCTTGGCGGCGGCGGCGCTGATGTCTTCGGCACTGGCACCGGCGGGAACGTTGATCTCGATGTGGGCCAGGTGGACCTCGCCTGCCTTGTAGGCGGGGCTGTTCAGGAGGTTGTCGACTTCGCTCTGGGTCACGTTCACCGAGCTCTGCACCACGCTCTGGTGCAGGCGCTGCACCACCAGCTGGTCGTGCAACTGCTGGCGGAAATCCGCGAAGCTCTGGCCGGTCTGCTCGACGGCCTGACGCAGCTGGTCCGGCGTCATCTTGTTCTGCTGGGCGACGGCCTGCACGGCACGATCCACGTCCTGGTCGGAAACGTGAATGCCCTGGTCGTCGGCGTGCTGCAGCTGCAGTTTCATCAGGATCAGACGATCGAGCACCTGGCGACGCAGCACGCTGAGCGGCGGCAGCTGGTCCGGATGCTGGGCATACTGCTGCTGCACGGCATGCACCGCGCGGTCCAGTTCACTCTGCAGGATGACGTCTTCCCCGACCACGGCGACGATGCGGTCGAGGCGCTGCTCCTGGCCGGAGCCGGTCTGCCCGGATGCGGCCTGCGGAAGCAGTTGGGCATGGGCGAGCGGGGCGATCGCGAAGGTAATCGCGAGCAGGAGTAACGCGAAGGTCTGCTTCATCAGTCGGGGGCCTTCAGTCGCTGGTGGCGACAGGGTTTATTGATAGCCAAGGATACCACGGCGCAGATAGGTCTCCGTCTGGCCGTTGAACGCGCCCATGCCCTTGAATTCGATCTCGAACATGATCGCGTTGTCGGTGCCCGGGTTCGTTGTGGTGGTGCTGGTGACCAGTCCGTCGTAACCGCGTACGTAGTGGCGCTCAAGCACGCTGAGCTTCACGCAGCAGTTCTCGTATTGCAGACCGGCCATCGCTTCCACCGTGCGCCTGTCCTTGACTGAATACGTCCAGTGACCGAGCAGGCGCCAGCGATCGGAAACCGGATAGACCATCGAAGCGTCGTATTGTTCCAGCAGGTTGCGCCGGAAGCGGTACGAGAAGTTCAGCACGCCGTCCAGGCCCACCCGGCGCTGCAGCTCCAGCATGCCGGTGTCGGTCAGGCGGGTGTTCGGGTTCCACTGGTAGGAACTGGACAGGCGCCAGTTGTCACTGAGCTGGCTGTCCAGCTGCACTACGTAGTCCGAACCGGCATAGTCGGTGTAGAGATTGGTGGTGGTGTTGGAGTTCGGCAACTGCACCCGCTGCGGCGTGAAGTAGCGGATCTGGCCGAAGCTCAGCGACAGCCGTTCCACGCCGCCGTCATCGAGCAGGCGGGTGGTCACTGCGGCCGATAGGTTGTTCGCGTTCATCTGCCGGTCGGCGCCGGAATATTCGTTGGTGGTGAACAACTGCCAGTAGTCGAACGACATCAGGGTGGTATCGAACAACGGCAGGTTGTCCTGGTTCCGGTAGGGCACGTACAGGTAGTACAGCCGCGGCTCCAGGGTCTGCGTGTAGCTGTTGCCGAACAGCGAGGTGTTGCGTTCGAAAATCAGGCCGCTGTCCAGGTCCACGATCGGCAGCGAGCGGCTGGGCGTATGGTCGGTGAACGGTGACGTCTGACCGGTCGACAACTGGCTGTAATAGCCGTAGTTCTGGTAGCCGTTGTTGAGCTGGTAGCCGGTGTAGCGCCACGCCAGCTTGGGCCGCACGAACCATGCGGGACCCTGGAAATCGGCGCCGATATAGGGCGCCAGGTCGAGCCGGTCGCCTTCCACCACGTCGTACTTGCGGAAGGCCACCGCCTCGCTGGTCAGGCCGGTTTCCAGCCAGCGGTTCAGCGGCAGGTCCACGTTGAACGTGGCGCGTGGCCAGCGCTTGTACTGCACCACGCTGTCCGGCAGCGACGGGTCGACATTCTGGTAGTAGTCCGCGCCGAACGATGCACTCCACCAGTTGCCCGAGCCGTAGATGTAGGCGTTGGACGCAAGGGTGCCGGTCGAGATGGTGTACAGGTTGTTGCCGAAGTCGCGCAGGTAATTGCGGTCGGAGGCACGGTTGATGTTGGTGCTGAACGACCAGCCCGGCCACAGCGCCGTGCTGTCGGTGTACTTGGCCAGCCAGCGCTTGTGTCCCAGGGTGGGCGTAGCGGTGGACGACAGCGTGGTGTCGTCGAAACGGTCGCTGGACAGGTATTCGAAATCGAGCTGGCCGTGCGTGCCCGGCAGCAGGTAGCGAGCCTGGCCGGCCAGCATCGGACCGCGCAGCGAATACAGTCGTGGCTCCAGTGTGGCGTCGTAGTTGGGCGCCAGGTTCAGGTAGAACGGCGCGCTGAACATGTAACCGCCGCGGCTGGTGTGCGCGAAGGTCGGATACAGGAAACCGGTCATGCGCCGGTTGTCCACCGGGAAGCTCAGCCACGGCAGGTAGAGGAACGGCACGCCGTCCAGGCGCATGGTGGCGTTTTGCGCCACGCCACGACCGCTGACCTTGTTCACGGTGAGCTTCTGGGCGCGGATCTCCCAGAGATGGTGGCCGACGTCGCAGGTGGAGTAGGTCACCTCGCGGTAGCGGCTGTGTTTGGCGTCCAGCATGTGGACCTGCTGGGCCGTACCGTTGCCGTGCGATTTCAGCATCTGGAAGCGCAGGTGCCCTTTGGCGATGCCGCGGCTGGCGTCTTCGTTGCCCCACAGGTGGTCGGCCGAAAGCAGCTGGCTGTAGTCCTGGTAACGGACATCGCCACGGGCGTCGTAGTCGGTGGTGCTGTCGTTGTAGTCGGCGCGGTCGGCCCGCAGCTGCTGGTCGTCGCGGGTGATCTTCACCCGGCCGGAGAGGTGGTAGACCGTCTTGTTGGAGCTGTCCACGTGCTCCGCTTCGACATAGGTTTTCGACGTGTCGCGCAGCGCCGGGTCCTTCGGCAGGAACGGATCGTAGAACGACAGCATGGCGTTCGGTCGGCACAGCGCGAAGTTGTCCGGCCGCGGCGGGCAGATGAAGGTGCCCAGCGGGCAGACCGTCTCGGACCCGTCGAGCGAGGCTTTGGGGTGCGGATGATGGCTGTGCGACCCCGTGCCGGCATCGGCTTGCGCGCCGATCAGGGCGAGTGCGGCGGCAACCGCCAGCAGGCGACGAGGGGGCAGGTGGCGGGGCGTGCGCGTCACGATGGCATTCTGTCGGCTTGAAGACGCAGTAAGCTAACAGAAAGGGCCTGTCTTCGGCAGGCGTGACCCAATAGCCTGCGCAAGGATCGATGTGATGAGCTCGACCCCAAACCCACTCACGAATCCGGTCCGGTTGCACAAGACCGACTCCCAGTGGCAGGCCGATCTGACCCCTGAGCAGTACGCGGTGTGCCGCTGTTCGGCTACGGAGCCGCCGTTCAGCGGCAAGTGGTACCACCATCGCGAGGCCGGCACCTACGTGTGCGTGGGATGCCGGACCGGTCTGTTCGCTTCCGAAACCAAATACGACTCGGGCTCTGGCTGGCCGGCCTTTTTCCAGCCGCTCGCGCGTACCTCGATCAGCCTGCACCAGGACCAGAGTCGCGGCATGCGGCGTACCGAAGTGCGTTGCGCGAACTGCGATTCGCACCTGGGGCACCTGTTTCCGGATGGCCCGCGCCCGACCGGCATGCGCTATTGCATCAACTCGCTGGCGCTGGATTTCCTGCCGATCAACTAGCCCGGTCAGGTCCGTGCGTCCGAGGGGCTAGTCCATCAATTCGGTGACGTGGGCGGCCGTACAGGCCGCCAGGGCCTGAAGGTCGTAGCCGCCCTCCAGTGTCGAGACCAGCCGGTTCCCGGCATGGCTGCGGGCCAGGTCGACCAGCTTCGCGGTCAGCCAGGCGTAGTCCTCGGCGGCCAGCTGCAGGTCAGCCAGCGGGTCGTCGCGATGCGCGTCGAAGCCGGCCGAGACCATCACCAGCTGCGGCTTGAATGCGTGTAGCCGCGGCAGCAGCAGGCCGTCCCAGGTTTCGCGGAAGGCGTAGGAGCCGTCGCCGGCCGACAGGCATCCGTTGACGACATTGCCCACCCCCCGCTCGTCCTCGCGGCCGGTTTCGGGGTACAGCGGCGACTGGTGGCTGGAGAGGAACAGCACGCGTGGCTCGCGCTCGAAGATCGCCTGGGTGCCGTTGCCGTGATGGACGTCGAAATCGGCGATCGCGACACGCTTGAGGCCGTGTACGGCCAGGGCATGCGCCGCGCCCACCGCGACGTTGTCGAACAGGCAGAAGCCCATGGCCCGGTCCGGCGTGGCGTGATGGCCGGGCGGGCGCACGGCGCAGAAGGCGTGGAGCGCCTCGCCCGCCAGCACGGCATCGACCGCCGCGACCGCGGCACCGGCGGCGCGCAGCGCGGCCTCGGCCGAGCCGGGCGACATCACGGTGTCTTCATCGAGCCGCCGGCTGCCATCGGTGACGGCGGTGTCGAGGATATTGGCGACATGGGCGCTGCGATGGACCCGCAGCAGCTGTTCGCGGGTGGCCCGCGGGGCTTCGACCCGGTCGAGGGCGGCGAAACGGTCGTGGTCCAGTGCCCGCAGCACCGCGCTCAGGCGCGCGGGGGATTCCGGATGACCCGGGCCGGTGTCATGCCTGAGGCAGGCGGGATGCGTGTAGAGCCGCAGCATCGGGCGGGCGGCTCAGGCCTTGGGCTTGCGCCGGCGTTCGTGCTGCCACAGCACTTCGCCGTGGCCGTCGGCACGTGCCAGTACGCGGCACAGCACGAACAGAAGGTCGGACAGCCGGTTGAGGTAGCGCTGCGCCTGCGGGCGGATCTGCTCGACCCGGGCCAGGGCGATCACCTCGCGTTCGGCGCGCCGGCACACAGTGCGTGCAAGGTGGCAGCAGGACGCCGCCATGCCACCGCCGGGCAGGATGAAGTCCTTCAGCGGCGGCAGCGCCTCGTTGAAGCCGTCCAGCACGCTTTCCAGCCGGTCGATGTCGGCGTCCTCGATCATCGCCATGCCGGGGATGCACAGCTCGCCGCCCAGGTCGAACAGCTCGTGCTGGACCTGGGTCAGCGTCTCGCGGATGTCGTCGGCGATGCCGGCACAGGCCAGCACCATGCCGAGGGTGCTGTTGAGCTCGTCCACGGTGCCGTAGGCGGCGACCCGGGGCGAGTCCTTCGCCACCCGCGACCCGTCGCCGAGGCCGGTCGAGCCATCGTCGCCGGTGCGTGTGTAGATCTTCGAGAGCCGGTTGCCCACGCTCAGTGCTGGGTCTGGCCGCCGTGCTGCAGCATGCGCGAGACCTGCACGGCGAAGACGTGCAGCAGCGCGCCCAGTGCCACGTACAGCGCGGTGGTTTCCAGGAACGGCAGGTACCAGTCGCCTAGGTTGACGAACCATGCGCCGAAGCTGCGCGGCGCCGGCACGTTGGCGCTCAGCCAGTAGAAGCTGCCGTTGGAAATCAGGTAACACACGGCTTCGCTGACCAGCAGGGTCAATGCGGCCAGGCCCAGCGTGGGCAGGCGCAGACCGAGCTGGCGCCGGGCCAGCCAGCTGCCACCGAGCCATAGTGCGCCGTACGACGGGATCAGGAACCAGTACGCCGGCGACACGCAGTAGTGGCTCCAGAACGGGATGCCCTGCTGGGTGATCACCACGTAATCGACCAGGATCGCCTCGGCCATCAGCAGCGGGAACGCCCAGCGTCCCTGGCCGCGCAGCCAGAAGCCGGCGAGGAAGAACACGCCCCACGAGGCGTCCCATACGCTGTGGTGCAGCAGCGACAGGTGGATGCGGGTCGCCGCCATCACCAGGGCGAGTGCGATGAAAATGCCCAGGCGTTGGGGTTGCGTCGTGGCCATGGTGTACTCCGTGGTCGTCAAGCGGATTCGAACCCACAGTTTAGCCGAATGTGCGGCAGGCGATGCGGTCCGGGGCGACCGGCGCGTATCATTCGCGGTCATGAATCCTTCCGAAGCTCCCATCCGCGAGACCGGCGTGCTGATCGTCGGCGGTGGCCTGGTCGGGGCCAGCCTGGCGATCGCGCTGGACGCGGCCGGCATTCCGGCCGTGCTGGTCGAGGCCGCGGCACCACGCGCCGACGCCCAGCCTAGCTACGACGAGCGTAACCTGGCGCTGGCCCGCGCCACCGTCAACGGTCTCGACGCGATCGGGGTCTGGACGCATGCCGCCGCGCAGGCCACGCCGATCCGGCACATCCATGTCAGCCGTGCCGGCGAGTTCGGCAGTGCGCGTCTCGATGCGGCCCTGCACGGTGTGGACGCGATGGGCTGGACACTGCCCGCACGCGAGCTGGGCGCGGCGCTGCTGGCCCGCCTGGCGTCGTGCACGCGGCTGACGCGTCTCGCGCCGGCGAAGCTGGAGCGGCTGCAGCCGCTCGATGCCGGCTGGCGTGCCCATGTACGCACGGCCGATGGCGAGCAGGTCATCGACACGGCACTGCTGGTGGGTGCGGACGGCACCGAGTCGCTGGTGCGCGCGCAGCTGGGCATCGAGGCGGAACGCATCGATTACCGGCAGACCCTGTTCGTCGCCACCGTCACGCCGGAACGCGAACACGCACATCGCGCCTACGAGCGTTTTTCCGACGATGGGCCGGTAGCGCTGCTGCCCCTGGCCGGGCGGCGCTGCGGTCTGGTGCTCACGGTTCCCGGCGAGCAGGCCGGGGCGGTGGCGGCGCTGGACGACGAGGGCTTCCTCGCGCTGGCGCAGCGCCGGCTGGGCTGGCGGCTGGGCCGCCTGAGCCGTCCGGGCAAGCGTCATCCGTATGCGATCCACCGTGTCGCGGCCGCCCGTCTCACGGGTCCGCGCGCGGTGCTGGTGGGTAATGCGGCGCAGACCGTGCATCCGATCGGCGCACAGGGTTTCAACCTCGGCCTGCGTGATGCGCTGACCCTGGCCGAGCTGGTCGCCGGAGCGCCCGACCCGGGTGATGCCGGCCTGCTGGAACGCTACGCCGCGCAGCGTGCGCCGGACCGCGAAGGCACCATGGCGATGAGTCATGGCCTGGTCCGGCTGGCCTGTCTGGAGCAGCCGCTACTGGCGCCGCTGCGCTCGCTCGGCCTGCTGGCCTACGATCGTGTGTCGCCGTTGCAGTCCATGTTGGCGCGGCGGGGCATGGGCTTTCGCGGCAAGCCGCCGCGTGCCGTGCTGGAGCGTCTGCCGTGAGCGCGGTGACCGAACGTCGTCGCCCGCCCGCGCTGGATGTGGCGGTGGTCGGTGGCGGCATGGTCGGTGCGGCCGCGGCGCTGGCGCTGGCCAGGGCCGGTTTCGCTACGGCCCTGCTCGATGCGCGCGAGCCCCGACCCTGGCGGGCTGCCGACGAAGTCGATCTGCGCGTGGTCGGTCTGGCGCCGTCGTCGATCGCGTTACTCGACGAACTGGGCGTGTGGTCGGCCATCCGCAGCTCGCGCGCCGGTCCCTACGCGCACATGCATGTGTGGGACAGCGAGAACGGCGCCGCGATCGATTTCGACGCGGCTGACGAAGGCCGCGATCTGCTGGGCTACATCGTCGAGAACGGGCTGGTGCAGTGGACCCTGTGGCAGGTGCTGGACGCCGCCGGCGTGCGCCGGCTGTGTCCGGCCGAGGTGCATGCGTTCGAGGCACGCGAGGACCGGGTGACCCTGGACCTTGCCAGTGGCGAGAGTCTGCAGGCCCGCCTGCTGGTGGCGGCCGACGGCGCGGCATCGCCGCTGCGGACCATGGCCGGCATCGAGACCCGCGGACGCGACTATGCGCAGCGGGCGGTGGTGGCGCACGTGACGACCGAGCATCCGCACTGCGACACGGCCTGGCAGCGTTTCCTGCCGAGCGGCCCGCTGGCGCTGCTGCCGCTGGCCGACGGGCGCAGTTCGATCGTGTGGTCGCTGCCGGACGATGAGGCGGGTCAGGTGCAGGCACTGGACGACGCGGCCTTCCGCGATGCCGTGGGCGTGGCCAGCGACTTCCGGCTCGGCCGCATTCTCGCCACCACCAAACGCGCGGCCTTTCCGTTGCGGCTGCAGCTTGCCGAGCGCTACCAGTCGGAGCGTTTCGTCCTGCTGGGCGACGCCGCCCACGTGGTGCATCCGCTGGCCGGCCAGGGCGTGAACCTGGGCCTGCGCGACGTGGCCGAGCTGCGCGACACGCTGGTCGCCGCGCGTCTGCAGGGGCGCGATATCGCCGCGGCCCACGTGTTGCGCCGCTATGCGCGCCGCCGGCTGAGCGCCGACACCCTCGATGCACACGGTTTCGATGCACTGGCACGTATCCATGCCTGGCAGTCGCCACCGCTGGTGGCGGCGCGCGGGCTCGGCGTGCGGATGCTGGACAGGTTGTCGCCGCTGAAGCGCCGCCTGGCGGCGCACGCAGCCGGAAACTGAGTTCGGCCCCGCCGTCCGGGGCCTTCGACGGCTGGAGGTGGGTCATGCGTATGGCGCGTCTTGGCAGTGTGTTGTTGCTTTCCGTGGTCGCCTTCGCCGCACAGGCGAAGATGGTGCATCGTGCGGTGGACTGGACGCTGGGCGGCACGCGCTTCCACAGCGTGCTGGTGTACGACGACGCGTCCACCGCGAAACGACCCGGCCTGGTGATGGTGCCGAACTGGTACGGCGTGAACGCGGCGGCGATCAGCAAGGCCGAGATGATCGCCGGTCGCCGCTACGTGATCCTGCTGACCGACATGTATGGCGCCGGCGTGCGCCCGCAGCAGGGCAATGCCAGCCAAGCACAGGCGGCGGTGAAGCCGCTCTACGCCAATCGCGCGTTGATGCGGCAGCGGGTCAACGAGGCACTGGTGCAACTGCGGGCGCAGGCGGCGAGCGCGCCGATCGATGTCTCGAAACTGGCGGCGATCGGCTTCTGCTTCGGCGGCGCGGCTGTGCTGGACCTGGCCCGCAGTGGCGCCGATCTGGCCGCCGTCGTGTCGTTCCACGGCGACCTGTCCACCGACAAGCTTGCCCTGGCCCGGCAGATCAGGGCCCGCGTGCTGGCCATGAACGGTGCGGACGACAGCTGGACCATGAAGGACGCGGACGCGTTCCTTGCCGACATGCGGCAGGATCCGGCCGACTGGCAGTTCGTGGTACTGGGTCACGCCGTGCACTGCTTCACCGAGGTCGGCGAGAACGAGCCCGGCTGCAGGTACGACGCGAAGGCGGCCGCGCGCAGCTACCGCCTGATGCATATGTGGTTGGCCAGCGCGTTCGCGGGCACGCCCTAGGCGCGTGCCGGTCGTTGTTTCAGAACGATCGTTGCACCGAATAATCCGCCAGTACCGCCAGCGCGTCGCGCCACGGCGACGGCGGCAGCGTCCCCAGTGCGTTGTGGGCCGCCTGCGCATGCGCTTCGGCGCGTGCACGGGTGCGCTCAAGCGCACCAGAGTCGCGGATCGCTGCGACGATGCGGTCCAGCGCATCCAGGCCACCGTGCTCGATGGCGTGCCGCAGCGCCTGCGCCTGCTCCTCGTTGGCGGCTTCCAGCGCGTAGATCAGCGGCAGCGTGGGCTTGCCTTCGGCGAGGTCGTCGCCGATGTTCTTGCCCAGGGTCTCAGCGTCGCTGGTGTAGTCCAGCAGGTCGTCGGCGATCTGGAATGCATAGCCCAGCTCCATGCCGTAACGGCGCAGCGCGGCAACCTGGTCCGGTGCCAGGCCGCCCAGCAGGCCGCCCAGTTCGGTGGCGGCCGCGAACAGCACCGCGGTCTTGCGTTCGATCACGGCCAGGTAGGCAGTTTCGTCCACGTCGGCATTGCCGATGTTGAGCAGCTGCAGCACCTCGCCTTCGGCGATGGTGTTGGTGGTGTCGGCCAGGATGCGCATGATGCGCATGTCGTCCAGTTCCACCATCAGCTGGAACGAGCGCGAGTACAGGAAATCGCCCACTAGCACGCTGGCGGCATTGCCCCACAGCGCATTGGCGGTCTGGCGGCCGCGGCGCAGGCCGGACTCGTCCACCACGTCGTCGTGCAGCAGGGTGGAGGTGTGGATGAACTCGATCACCGCGGCCAGCTTGATCTGCTGCTCGCCGGTGTAGCCCGCCGCGCCGGCGGCCAGTACGTGCAGCATCGGCCGCAGGCGCTTGCCGCCCCCCGCGATGATGTGCTCGGCGATCTGGTTGATCAGCACCACATCGGAGGACAGCCGATGGCGGATCAGCGCATCGACGGCGCGCATGTCGGGCGCGGCCAGCTCGCGTACGGCGGCGAAGTCGCGCGGTGATCCGGGGACATGTTCGGCGGTTGAGCTCATGGACGGCCTGCATTGGGTTGAGGCGCGATTATAGGGGCTGGCACGCGTGGCGTGCGGCCGATGCCGTCACGTCGTCTGCGCTGTCGTGGCGATGTGCCACATCGGGAACCGGTTCCGGCGGCCTATAATCGCCCATTCCCTTCGCTACCGGATGCCGATCATCGTGAGCAAGCTCAGCAAGCGTGAACTGAATACCTCCCTCGCGTTGTCCAGCGTGGTCGGCCTGCGCATGTTTGGGTTGTTCCTGATCATGCCCGTGTTCACCGCCTATGCGATCCACATGCCCGGCGCCACGCCGTTCCTGGTCGGGCTGGCGATCGGCGTCTACGGTTTCGCGCAGGCGCTGCTGCAGGTGCCGGTGGGGCTGGCGTCCGACCGCATGGGGCGTCATCTGACGATCACCGTGGGGCTGCTGGTGTTCGCCGCGGGTAGTGTGCTGGCGGCCATGGCGCACGGCATCGACGGCATCATCGCCGGCCGCGTGCTGCAGGGCATGGGTGCGGTATCCGGCGCCAGCCAGGCGCTGGCCGCGGATCACTCCAACGCGGAGAACCGCAGCAAGGTGATGGGCATTATTGGTGTCAGCATCGGGCTGGCCTTCATCCTGGCGATCATCCTCAGCGCGCCGCTGGCGACGATCGCCGGCCTGCCCGGGCTGTTCGGCCTGACCGCGCTGCTGGCCGTGTGCGCCATCGCGCTGCTTTGGGCCGTGGTGCCGCGGCCGACCCAGCGGAGGGCCGAAGACGCGGCCCATTGGTCGACCGTGCTGCGCATGCTGGTGAAACCGCAGCTGGTGGTGCTGAACGCCTCGATCTTCATGATGCATGTGATGCTCACCGCCGCGTTCGTGGTGTTGCCGCTGACGCTGGTGCACGACACCGGCATCAGCCTGGACCGCCAGTGGGAGCTCTATCTTCCGGTGATGCTGGCATCCGCCGTGGTGATGGGCGGCGTGCTGCGCCGGGTCACCTCGGTGGCCGGCAGCATGCGGCTGGTGCTGACCTGCGCGATCCTGCTTGGACTGGCGGCCTATGGCCTGAGCCTGGCCGGACACGCCGAGGCGCTGCTGTGGATCGCGGCCATCGTGTTCTTCAGCGCATTCAACCTGCTCGAGGCCAGCCTGCCCAGCCTCGTGTCGCGGCTGGCACCCGGCCACATGCGCGGCGCGGCGCTGGGAGCCTATGCCACCAGCCAGTTCCTGGGTGCCGGTGTGGGTGGCGTGATGGGTGGCGTGGTGCTGCAGCAGTACGGCTCGTCGGCCGTTTATGTCGCCGCCGCCGCGTTGCTGGTGATCTGGGTACCGCTGCTGCTCTGGGGGCGGCACCGGGTGGTCGCGGCTGGCGCCACGGCATCGGCCTGAGGCCGGCGTCTGTCGTATCCGCTTTCCCCCAAGCCCCGTGCCGCTGTGCTGCGCGGCCGGCGGTGGGGGCGTGCTAGCATCTCCGTCCGTATTCAAGGCTTTCCAGCAAGGGCGCTTCCATGGCACGTGGCATCAACAAGGTCATTCTCGTCGGCAACCTGGGTGCCGATCCCGAGGTCCGCTACAGCGCGGGCGGTACCGCCATCGCCAGCCTGCGCATCGCCACCTCCGAATCGTGGATGGACAAGCAGAGCGGCGAGCGCCAGGAGCGCACCGAGTGGCACCGCGTCAAGCTGTTCGGCCGCCTTGCCGAGATCGCTGGCGAATACCTGAAGAAGGGTCGCCAGGTCTATATCGAGGGTTCGCTGCGCACCGACAAGTACACCGGCCAGGACGGTGTCGAGCGCTACAGCACCGACATCATCGGCAACGAAATGCAGATGCTGGGCGGCAACGAAGGTGGTGGCGGTGGCGGCGGTGGATTCCAGCGCGAACGTCCGCAGGGCGGCTCCCGTCAGGGCAACTACGGTGGCGGCGGCAGTGGTGGTGGATTCGGTGGCGGATCGCAGCAGCGCGCGCCCGCGCCGCCGCCGGCCGACAACGGCGGCTTCGAAGACGACGACATTCCCTTTTAAGTTCTACCAACAGATCTGAGGAACGCCTCTGAACCCGGGGCGGTTTTGTCACTTGCCTGATAGTCGACGCACCGGGTCGTTCGCGGGGCGTCGAAGGCGACGTGGGCTTGGCTCGCCCAGGCTTCCAGCGAGACGAGTGATGAATCAAGCATTCCCAGACACCGGCGCGGTCCAGGCGTTGTCAGTCCAGGCCGCGCAGGCTTATGCACAGGGCGACCTGTCGCGTGCGGGCCAACTCGCCCAGCAGGTGCTGCAGCGGGACCCGGAATGCGCGGAGGCGCATTACGTCGTCGGTCGTATCTGTCTGGACAGCAGGCAGATGGTGCCGGCGCTGGAGCGGTTGAATCGTGCCGTGGCGCTGAATGCCCGGTCGGCCGAATATGCCACGTATTTCGCGCTGGCCTTGGCGCGGGCCGAGCGCTATGGCCATGCGCTGCAGGTTGCCAATATTGCCTATGCGTTGCCTCCGGCCAGCCCGGAGACGCTGGATGTGCTGGGTGGCGTGTACATGCAGTGCAATGCGCACGAACGCGCGAATGTGCTGTTCCGGCGTGCCGTGGCGATGGCGCCCGGCCAAGCCGGGTTTCGCTTCAATGCGGCTGTGACCTACACCTTTACCGGCAACTATGTCGAAGCCGAAGCGAACTTCGATGCCTGCCTCGCGTCCTCGCCGACGTTCTGGCCTGCCTACGGGCTGCGTTCCAGGGTGCGGCGGCAGACGCCGGCCGACAACCACATCGATGCACTGGTGGCGCTGCGCGCCGGCCACCCGGATTCCGTCGATGCGCAGATTCACCTGAACAGCGCGCTCGGCAAGGAATACGAGGACCTTGGCGATTACGCCAGGGCCTTCGAGCATTTCAGTCTGGGCAAGGCTGCGGCACGGCGCCGGGTGAATTACCGGCCCGAGCAGGACCGCGCCATGGTGGACGCGATGATCCAGGCGTTCCCGTCGGTGGTGGCCGGCGACAGCGGCTACGGCAGCGACGAGCCCATCTTCATCGTCGGCATGCCGCGTTCGGGCACGACCCTGGTCGAGCGCATTCTTTCCAGCCATCCGGAAGTCTATTCGGCGGGCGAATTGATGGATTTCGGCGTGCAGCTGCGACGCCTGGCGCCGGAAGGTGCTCCGCGCAGGATCGAGCCCGCCCTGATCGCGCAGGCGCATCGCTACGACTGGGAAAAGCTGGGCGTGCTGTATGTCGACGGGACCCGGCCGCAGACGGCGGTCAAGCCGCGTTTCATCGACAAGCTGCCGCATAACTTCATGTACCTGGGCCTGATCGCCAAGGCGTTGCCCAAGGCCAGGATCATCTGCCTGAGGCGCCATCCGCTGGATACCTGCCTGAGCAATTTCCGCGAGACCTTCGTGGAGCATTCGGCCTTCCACGGCTACAGCTTCGACCTGCTCGACATCGGCCGCTTCTATGTGCAGTTCGACCGCATGATGGCGCACTGGAATGCGGTTCTGCCGGGACGCATCATGCAGGTGGACTACGAGGGGCTGATTGCCGACAAGGAGGCGGTCATCCGCCAGTTGCTGGCCTATTGCGAGTTGCCGTGGAACGACGCCTGCCTGGAATTCCAGCGCAATGCCTCGGCGGTAGCCACGGCCAGTACGGCGCAGGTGCGCGAGCCGATGCACCGGCGCGCGATCGGGCGCTGGGAGAAATATCGTCCCTGGCTGGCGCCGCTGGAGCGGTTGCTGGCCGATGCCGGCATCGATACCGGCGCGTGACGGGCGGACGGGGCTAGCCGTGCGCGCAGTGCGCCGGCCGGGCCCTTCAGTCGATGCCCAGCTTCTTCAGCTTGTAGCGCAATGCGCGGAAGGTGATGCCGAGCTTCCGTGCGGCCGCGGTCTTGTTGTAGCGCGACTCCTCGAGTGCCTTGACGATCGCATTGCGCTCGAGGTTGCTGATGTAGTCGTCGAGGCCGCCATCGGGACCCGCAGGCGGGGTTGCGGCTGCCGCCGGCGCACCCGCAGCATGTGCGGCGGGGGGCATGCCGGCTTGGGGCGCCGGGTGGCTGGGCGTCGCCTCGGCAGGGCGTGGCGCACGTTGCGGCAGCATCAGGTCGTCGGCGGTGATGCCGTCGCTCTCGCACATGGCCATGGCACGCTCGAGAATGTTTTCCAGCTCGCGCACGTTGCCGGGAAAATCGTACGACTCCAGCGCCTGTTTCGCGTCCGGCAGCAGGCGACCTTCGTCACCGCCGTTCTTGGCGGCAAGCTGCTTCAGGATGAAGGCGGACAGCAGCGGCACGTCGCCGCGCCGCTCGCGCAGCGGCGGCACGCGCAGTTCGATCACGTTGATGCGGTAGAACAGGTCCTGCCGGAACTGGCCATGTTCGACCAGCGCGGCGAGGTTCTTGTGCGTGGCCGACAGGATGCGCACGTCGACCGGGATTTCCTCGCGCGCGCCGATCGGGCGCACGGCCTTTTCCTGGATCGCGCGCAGCAGCTTCACCTGCATGTGCAGGGGCAGTTCGGCCACCTCGTCCAGAAACAGGGTGCCGCCGTTGGCCGCCTGGAACAGGCCTTCCTTGTCGGCCGCTGCACCGGTGAAGCTGCCCTTCTTGTGACCGAAGAACTCGCTTTCCATCAGTTCGGACGGTATCGCGCCGCAGTTCACCGGTACGAACGGTCCGCTGGCACGTGGTCCCTGCTCATGGATCAGCCGGGCCACCAGTTCCTTGCCCACGCCCGATTCGCCTGCGATGTAGACCGGCGCCTGGTTGCGCGCCAGCTTGCCGATGGTGGCGCGGACCTGCTGCATGACCGGCGAGTCGCCGATCAGCCGGCTGCCGCCGCCCGATGCGCCGCTGTCCGCACCGTTGCCGGAACGGCGCTCCTCGGCCAGCTTGAGCGCCGTGCGCACCAGCCGTCGCAGCATCTGGATGTCGACCGGCTTGGACACGAAGTCGAAGGCGCCGGCCTTCAGTGCATTCACCGCGGCATCGACGTTGCCGTAGGCGGTGATCATGGCCACCGGCATGTCCGGATGATCTTCGGCGATCAGCTCGATCACCTCCTGCCCGTTGCCGTCGGGCAGGCGCATGTCGGTGAAGCACAGGTCGTAGGTGTTTTCGGCGAGCGCCCGCCTGGCGTCGGTGACCGTCCCGACCGCATCGACCTTGAGGTCCATGCGGCCGAGGGTAATGGTAAGCAGCTCGCGAATATCGCGTTCGTCGTCAATGACCAGGACGGTCTGTTGGCTCATGGTCGGGGCGATCTGGGTGAAGTTCCTTCAGGATACTCGTCCCACCATCGCGGGCAAAGCCGCATGCGATGACCGGTGCACGTTCAGTGCGCCAGGTGGCGATCGAAGAAGCGCACGATCGTGCGATAGGCCTGTTGCGACTCGGGCAGTTCGGGGTCGACGAAAAAGGCGTGCCACATGCCTTCCCATACATGCAGCTCGGTCGGTACGCCGGCCTGGTCGAGCAGTTCGTTGCTGTAGATCACCGAGCTCATGGTCATGTCGCGTGTCCCGGTGATCAGCAGCGAGGGCGGAAACTTGCGCAGCAGCGCGGGCGAGAGCCCCGGCTGTACCAGCGGGTTGCGCATGTCGACGCCGTGAAAGTAGGGCAGCGCACCAAGGCCGAACGGATGTGCCGGCACGCCCTGTCCGTTGAGCAGTGGCGCGATGTAGGAGGAGTCTCCGGCAATGTCGACCAGCGCACTGCAGAACATGCCGATCGCACCGGGGACCGGCAGGTGATCGTGGATGAAGTGCGCCACCGCCTCGCCGGTGAGGATGCCGCCGGCCGAGCAGCCGTAGATGCCGATCTCGCCCGGCTTGTAGGTCTTGAGCAGGGCGCGGTAGACCTTTTCCACGTCGACGCTGGCGGCCGGGAACGTGTATTCGGGACCCTGGCGGTAGTTCACGCCGATCACCCTGATCCGGCCCAGGCTGGCGATCGGGATCGACTCCGCTAGGGTGCCGCTGTGCGAACCCCACAGGAACGCGCCGCCGTGCAGGTTGATCAGCACGCGATGGCGGTTGGCCGGTGTCGTGCCGTTCGCCGGCATCGCGATGTCGACATCGACCCCGGCGATGTGGCCGTGGCTGAGCTTGACCGGGAACATGCGCTCCATGCGCCGTACCCGGTCGCGGTTGAGGCGGCCGTAAAACGCCCGGCTCTGGGCGATCGGCGCGGTGATCGGCGGCGCCTTGGCACCTTCGGCCAGCAGCTTGGGAAAGAACGCGCGTGCCTGCGGCGAGGCCAGGCTCGAATACGGGATGCTGACCGCCGGCGCGGTCACAGTGCCGTCGGGCTGCATGCCGGGCCCGACGTCATGCGCGGTCGTTGCGCTGGCCAGCAGCGCGCCGCCCAGCAGCAGGGCGATGGTCGATACGTGTCGAAAGCGCATGGTGCTACCTCGTTTCGCCAGGGTGACGTGCGCCCGGGCGGCTGCGCCGGGCGCACGCAGTCATTTGGCGTGGCTGTTGGTGGGTTTCGTGGCGACGTCTTTCGCGGTGTCATCCAGCAGCTGGTGCAGTTTCAGGTAGACGCCGTTGGTCCAGCCGAAGCCCACCACGTTCTGCGTATAGCCGGCGGTGATCTTCACGTCGGCATTGCCCAGCACCATGTTGTATTTCTCGCGGATGGTGCCGTCGGTCGCGAAGCTGCGGTCGATGGTGGCGGTGAACTTGGTCGCGATGCGGCGTGCATCGGCGTCGAAGCCGTAGTTCGCCAGTCCCTTCGTTGCAAGCCAGTTGGTCGGCGCCCAGCCGAACGGCGCGTCCCACTGCGCGCCGGTGACGCGGGTGCTCATCGCCAGCCCGCCACGCTTCTCGAACAGCGGCAGCTGGCGGACCAGCGCCTGCGCCTGGGCCGGCGAGGCGGCCTTCGCCCACAGCGGGTAGAACATGGTCAGGTAGGGGTCGCCGGACGGCCGGTGATCGACGAAGTCGTAGTCCATGTAGCGGCCGCTGGCGGGCTGCCACAGGTACTTGTCGATCGCCGCCTTGCGCGCGTCGGCGGCCTGCGCCCAGCGCCTGGCATCGGCGCTCTTGCCGAGCTCGACGGCGAAGTCGTGCAGGTCACGCGCGTAGCGGTAGAGCAGGCTGTTCAGTCCCACCGGTGCGTAGTGATGGGTGGAGCCGCCGAACGGCCCGAAGTGGAAATCGGTATCGAAGCCGGACTCGCGCATCGCACGGTCGCCCAGGTAGTAGTCGGCACGGAGCCGGTCACCGCCGTACCAGGCATCCATGCAGACAGTCGAGCGCGTGACGTCGCAGCTGGTGGTTTTCAGACGTGCCGCTTCGGCCGCGTCGGGGTGCTGGGGGGCCTTGATCAGGTAGCCGGGGTCGCGGGAAGGGTGGGCCTGCAGCCAGCGGATCACGCCGATGTAGTAGCTGGCGTCATGCGCTTCCAGCACCGGGCCGTGGCCGTAATCGAAATAGCGGGCCAGTCCGGTCTTGCCGGCCAGGTGGCCGGGTCGGGTCCACACCTCGTAGTTGCGCACCGCCAGCGGATAGGCCTTGGCCAGCCAGGCGCGCCGGTCGGCGGCGTTGCGGAAACTGGCGGGGGCATGCAGCAGCGCACTCATCATCGCGCTGAGGAACGGCGGCTGCGAACGGCTGAGGTAATAGCTGCGGTTGGCGTTGAGCACGCCGCCGTAGTGGGCGACCTCGAACAGCGCGTTGTCGACCATGTCGCGCGCCAGCGCTTCGTGGTGGTCGGCGACGAGGCCAAGCATGATGAAGTAGCTGTCCCAGCCGTACATTTCGTTGAAGAAACCGCCGGGCACCACATACGGGTGCGGCAGGTAGAGCAGCCCCTGCACCGGCAGCGTGGCCGCGTCCAGGCTGCCGAGTTCGCGGATGCTCCGCGGCAAGCGGCGCACCTCGACATGACAGGTCTGCGCGATGCGCGGCAGATCGGCCGGCATCGGCAACCGGTGCGGCAGGTAGACCACGCGCTGGGTGTCGCCGGGCCCCATGCCGAAGGCCGAGCAGTCGGCCATGTGGCGGGTCAGAGTGGACCAGGCGTGATCGATGTAGGCCCGCGTATGGGCCGGATTCGGCGTGGCGGCGCCGGCAGTGGTGGCGAGCAGCGAGGCGAGCGCGCTGGCAATCAGGCGTGAGCGGATTTTCATGGTGAGGTGCTCCGTGCGGAGGACAGAAGGGTCATCGACAGTGTCGCCTTGCCGTCCGGTGCGGGCCGGACGCTGATGTCGTAATGGCGGCCGCGGAAGCTGACGTGTTTCAGGGTCAGCCGGGACCAGCCGGCCGGCAACACCGGCGGATAGGCGGCGACCAGCCCGCGCGCCCTGATGCGCAGGCCGGTGAAACCGAACTCCAGGTTCTGCAGGAAACCGCCGCTGGCGGTGAGGAAGTAGCCGGTGTTGTTGGTCGGCGTTTCGGTGCGCACGTCGAAGGGTGGCTTGATCACGTGGGCCTGCAGATTGCGTTGGAACCAGTCGGCCGCGGCACGGGTGTCGTCGACGGTGGCGGCAGCGATCGACAGCGGCGCCAGCGCCATGCTGTTGAGGTCCTTGCGCGGGGCCAGCTCGGCGGCGGCGATCGCGTAGTCGTGACGACGCACGGAAGGGCGCATCGGCAGGTCGAGCGACGGATAGGACAGCAGCGGCAGCGAACCCGCGGTATCGCTGCCGGGGCCCTGCGGCACGCTCGGGTCGAAGGCAAGGTAGCGGTCGTCGCGTGTCGAAAACGGAAGGTACAAGCCGCTGGCCACCTCGGCCCAGCGCGGATCGGGTTTGACGCCGACCACCGCGGCCGCCGCGCTGGCGATCTGCAGCGCCCTGCGGGCCGAGGCGTTGGTGTACGTATCGTTGGGGATGTCGTTGTGGTTTTCCTGCACCGACGTGACGTGCAGAATCCCGTAGCGATGGTGCACCGGGTCGTAGCTGGCCCGGCTGACCCAGAAATCGGCGAGTGCGCGGATCACCGGCCAGCCATGCCGGGTCAGCCACGCCCGGTCGCCGCTGGCCAGGTAGTACTGCCACTGGGCGAGGGCGATGTCGGCATCGACGTGGATCTCGGTCTCGTCCAGCACATGGGCGGAATACGGCGTCTGCGAACTGCCGTTGTCAGGGTCGGCTTCCCACGGGTACATCGCGCCGCGCAACCCGCGCGCACGGGCCCGTGCCTCGGCGGCCGGCAGCGTGCGTGCGCGGAACATCACCAGCGATTCCGCCCGCCGCGGATGCAGCAGGAGCAGGGCAGGGAACACCCACGAATCGCTGTCCCAGAACACGTGGCCGGCATAGCCCGGCGTCATGCCGCAGGCGCCGGTGGCCCAGCCGGTGGCCGGGGTCACGTTGGACAGCAGGTAATAAAGATCGGCATGCACGATGCGCTGCGCGGCCGGGTCGCCATCGATCACCACGTCCGATCGCCACAGCGCATGCCAGGCGTCCTGTTGTGCACGCAGCAGTGCAGCGAAGCCCTGCGTGCGGGCACGCAGGGCCAGTGCCAGGTCGGCATGCGCATCGCCGCCCCAGCCCTGGCGCGATACCGCGACAAACTTGGTGAGGCGGTAGTGCCGGTTGCTGCGCAGCTTCAGCACCAGCTCGAGCGCGAAGTGGTTGCCGTCACGCTTGAGCCGCGTCGATACCGGCTGCACGCCCTGCGGCAAGGACACCGCGACCGCTTCGGCCATGTTCGCGCCATGGGCGGCGCGTCCGTCGAGCCACAGCGTCAGCTGCCGGCGGTCGCCGCCACGCTTGATCACTTCCGTGGTGCCCGGGTACCACAACGCGGCGCGGTCCGGTGTGGCGGGCGCGACCGGCTGCAGGGTCAGGTGGTGCGCGGCCAGCGCCTTGTTCACCTGCTCGCCATCGAGCTTTGCCAATGCGAAGCGCGGGCGGTGCGGCGCCCATGCGTCGAGTGCGAACGAGAGCCGCACCAGGCCGTCGAAGTGCGGTGTGATGGTGAGCTGGCTGGCCGCCAGGTGCGGCGATGCCTGGCTGACCAGGCTGGTGACGTCGATCCCGGTGGAGCGTCCGCCGTCATCGAAGCGGTAATGCGTCCGCAGCGTGCCGTCGTACATGTCCAGGGTCTGCCGGTAGTGCCGGAAATGCGCGGCGTCCAGCGGGGCGTGATTGAGCCAGTGGCCGTTGCCGGTGCGGTAGTCGATGCCGCTCCAGGCGGGCACCACGGCGGGGCGTGCCATGTCGCCCGGCGTGCGGTCCATGAAGGCGACCAGGTAGGCGGGTGTGTCTTCGGTGCCGCGTGGCGCGGTCAGTACGGACGCATAGCCGTTGCCGAGCTGGCCGGGAAAGTAGTCGGCAAAATTCACGGCGTCCGCATGCAGCAGGAAACTCGGGTCGGTCGCTGCATGCGCGCGTGCCGCAAGCAGCACCAGCAGCCCGATGGCGGATCGTTTCAGTGTCATGGCGGGCCTTCCGGAATGGCGTCGAAGGCGACGGTCAGTCGCGGGTGGTCGCTGTGGAACGGCACGGTGCCATGCCATAGATAGGACGGGAACAGCACCAGCTGGCCAGACTGCGGGCGGACCATGTGTTCGGCGTGCAGCGACGGTTGGGTCGCGATGCCGGGCTCGCCGAAGGCGAGGCAGCCGTCCGGGGTGTCGGCAGTGGCCATGCCTTCGGGCAGATCGACGTAGAACGCCGACGAGATCCAGCCGCGCGGATGCACGTGGCTGGTGTGGTAGCCCGCGCTGCGCAGTTGTACCGACCAGCTGCCGTTGAAGCGGTAGTGGCCGTGGTTGCGACGGCGCAGCGCATCGTCGCCATGGCCGACGTGGTCGAGGTAGTCGCGGATCGGCTCATCGAACGCCTGGAACAGGGCCTGGATCACTGGATCGGCGTGGCGTGCCAGGTCCGCGGTGGTTTCGGTGCCGTGGCGCAGCGACTGGAACAGCAGCGGGTGACCGTGCGGGTCGTGCAGGCGCCGCAGGCTTTCGCGCAGGTCGGCAAGAAAGCCCGGCAGGTCCGGCCATGCCGCGGGCGTGGGCAGGCGATAGGGGCGAACCAGTTGCGCATGGTCGTTGTAGATGGCGTAGCGCGGATCGCCGAGCAGGCGCCACGCGGTGGTCTGCAGGGCGATCAGGTACTGGTCGTCAGGGGTTGCGACAAGTAACCCTTCGCACTCGGCCAGCGCGCGTTCGGGTTCGCCGGTGCCGAGCAGGGCCGCTGCCAGCAGGTGACGCGCGTTGGTCGTGGGCGATCGTGCCAACGCGCGTTCGGCCAGGTGGCGGGCGACGGCCGGATCGACATCGAGAGCGGCCAGCCCCGCCCGCACCAGCAGTGCGGGGCTGGCCTGCGGGCGTTCCGCCGCTGCCGACAGGCAGGCCAGGGCCGCATCCGGTTCGCCGGCACCCTGCAGGATCGCGGCCTTGGCCGCGAGCAGTGCCTCGTCGCCGGTGTGTTGCCGCAGCACATGGTCGAGCCGCGCGGTCGATTGCAGCGTGTCGCCGGTGCGCATCCAGACCAGCCGTGCCAGTTGGTTGTGCGCGTCCACGTTGCGCGGGTCCTGTTGCAGACCGTCGCGCAAGGCGGCCTCGGCCTGGGCAAAATCGCCCAGCGCCACCAGGCTGCGCGCATGGGTGAAATGGACGCTGGCGCTGCGGTGTCCACGTGCCAATGCATGGCTGGCCATGCGTTCGGCGTCCTGGTGCCGGCTGGCGGCGGCCAGCGCAATGGCCAGTGCATGCGATGCACCGGGGTGTTCCGGCGCGGCTTCGGCAAAGCGTCGATAGAACGCGACGGCGTGTTCGTGGCGTCCGAGTGCGGCCAGGGCATTCACATGCTGGGTCACCAGTTCGGCCGGTGCCTGGCCGGTGGCGCAGAACGGTTCGAGCACGCTCAGCGCTTCGGCATGACGCTGCTGGTCGTTGTAATGGCGTGCCAGCAGCAGGGCAGCCTGCGGCATCCGGGTTGCCGCGCGGCGCAGCAGCGGTTCGGCTTCTGCGCCACGGCCGCTGGCCAGCAGCACTTCGCCGAGCGTCATCAGGGTCGGCGCCCAGTTCGGGTCCAGCGTCATCGCCCTGCGCAGCAAGGCTTCCGCGTCGTCGCTGTCGCCCAGGCCCTGCTTCAGACCGCCCAGCAGGCGCAGCGCCTCGGCGTTGTCCGGGTGCGCGGCGACGATGTCCTGCAACTGCGCGTGTGCGCCGTGCAGGTCGCCCGCCTGCAGCATCGCGTCGATCCTGCGCATGGCGTCGCTGGAAGGGGGTGTTGAAGTGCTCATGTGCCGGTGCCTGGCGCGGACGACGGCAGCCATTGTGCAGCGGTGGCGACAACCCGCTGCACGGCATGTGTCGCTGGACCGTCCGCGCGCATCGTCAGAGTTCCTTGCGCACCAGGGTGGTCTTGCCGGCCGCATTGCGCTCGACCGTGATGTCGTAGCGATGGCCGCGGAAGCTCACGTTCCTCAGCGTCAGCGATTTCCACGAAGGCGGCAGCACCGGGGCGTAGGCGTCGTCCAGGCCCTTGTCCTGGATGCGCAGTCCGGTCAGGCCGTAGACCATGCTCTGCACGAAGCCGGCCGACGTGGCCAGGATGTAGCCGGCATTGTTCGCCACGGTTTCGGTGCGCACGTTGAACGGCGGTTTCAGGAAGCCGACCAGGTTGCGGTCGATCCAGTGGCCGGCGGCCTTCGCGTCGCCCAGTTCGGCCGCGCCGACCGACAGCATCACCATCATCATCTCGTTGGGGTCGTCGCCGTGGGTCTTCAGCTCGTGCAGCTGGAAGTCGAAGTCGTTGCGGCGCACCGTCCCGCTCATCGGCAGGTCGAGGTTCGGATACATCAGCCAGACCAGCGAGGAACCCATCCAGGTGATCTTGTCGTGCGGTACCGACGGATCGAAGTCGTAGTGCCGCTGTGCCGCGGTATCGAACGGGATGTACATCTTGTCGGCGATGCGTGACCACTGCGGGTTCGGCGTGGCGCCGACGATGGCGGCGGCCTTCACCGCGATGCGCAGGGCCTTGCGTGCGGCGGCATTGGTGAACGCGTCGTTGGGTACGTCGTCATAGGCCTCGTCGGGCGAGGTGACGTGCAGGATCTCGTAGCGGTCGTGCGCCTTGTCGTAGGTGACGCGGCTGGCCCAGAACTGCGCGATGCCGCGGATCACCGGCCAGCCGTCCTGCTTCAGCCAGGCGGTGTCGCCGGTGGTCAGGTAGTACTGCCACTGGGCGATGGCGATGTCGGCATTGACGTGGATCTCACGGTAGACGCCGTGCGCGAAATAGGGCGTGTTGTCGACGCCGGTCTGCGGGTCGGACTCCCATGGATACATCAGGCCCTTCGCGCCGTATTGTTTCGCGCGCGCCATCGCCGGCTGCATGGTGCGGTGGCGGAACATTACGATCGGCCTGGCGCGCTGCGGGTGCAGCAGCAGCAGCGCGGGAAACACCCATGAGTCGCTGTCCCAGAAGGCATGCCCGGCGTAGTTGGGGGTGAGCGCGCAGGCGCCCATCGGCCAGGCGGTACCGGTGGTGGTGTTGGACAGCAGGTAGTAGAGATCCGAGTGCAGCGCCTTCTGCACGGCCGGTGCGCCGTCGACCACGATGTCGGACTTCCACAGCCGGTGCCAGGCGGCCTGGTGGCGTGCCAGCAGGGTGTCGAAACCGGTGTGGCGTGCCTGTTCGGCCAGCGCAAGATCGGTCTTGGCGTCACCGCCCCAGCCCTGGCGCGAGGCGGCGATGTACTTGGTGAAGGCGTAGGTATGGCCCTGTTCGACATGCACCACCAGGTCGAGCGAGAGCTTGTAGGGCCCCTTTGCCAGCTTCGCGCTTTTCACTTCGATGCCGGCCGGCAGCTGCAGCGCGGCGGCCTCGGCCATGCGCAGGCCCTGCCTGGCGCGGCCGTCCAGCCACAGGGTCAGCGACTTGGCGTCGCCGTCGTCGGACAGCACCTGGGTGTAGCCGGGGTACCAGACCGGCGCGCGGTCTGGCGTGGGTATCGGCTTGTTGTTGAGGTTCTGGCCGCTGGCGATCACCGCGTTGATCATTTGCGCGCCGGTCAGCCTGGCGATGGGAAAGCGCGGCTGGTACTCCGACCACAGGCGGATCGGGAAGGTCAGCTGCACGTCGCCGCTGAACTGCGGGGTGATGCTGAAGCGGATCGCCGCCAGGTGCGGATCGGCCTGGCTGACGAAGCTGACGACCTGTACGTCGGTGGTCTTGTTGGCGTAGTCGAAGCGATAGCGCGTGGTCAGCGTGGCGCCATGCATGTCCAGCGTCTGGCTGTAGTCCCGGAAGATTTTCGGACCCAGCCGGGTCGAGTTGAGCCAGCCGCCGCCCTGGTTGTAGTCGATCTCGTTCCAGCCCGGGATCGCCGCCGGACGCGAGATGTCGCCCTTGCTGTAGTCCATGAAGGCGACCATGTAGCTGCGGTCCGGCTCGGTGCCGCGTGGCGAGGTCATCACCGAAAAGTAGCCGTTGGCGAGGTAGCTCGGGAAATAGGTGTCGAAGTTCTTCGCGGTGGCGGTCAGCAGGAAGCTGGGGTCGGTCGCGCTGCGCGCCATCGGCGCGAGAGCGATGCCCGACAGCAGCAGGCCGAGGAACAGCGGATGGGTGATGCGGGAACGGCGTGGAAGCATGATCGCTCCTGATGCATGTGGGACGGCAGCATCCGTCGCTGTCGCCGGGAAGTGGTGTCGCCTATTTGCCTGCCAGGCTGATCCGGGCAGGCTGGCCGCCCTTGCCGTGGCGGTCCGTCTCGCGCTTGAAGAAGAACAGCGTGACCAGGATCAGCGTCATCGGCACCAGCGAAAAGTAGAACGCGTCGATGCCGTTGAAGCGCGAGAACACGATGGCGGTGATGCGCGAACCGAGCGTGCCGCCCAGTGCGGAAAAGATCACGATCAGGCCGGTCATGGCTGCGTGCGACGGCTTAGGCAGCGAGCTGAGCGCCACCGAATTGATGACCGGGTAGATCGGTGCCATCAGCAGGCCGATCAGCGGAATCAGGTAGGCGGCCGCCGGTGCGTTGAGCCAGCCGACGTGCGGGTTCGTCACCACCCCGCGCGCCAGTGGCAGCACCAGCAATACCACCGCGCCCATGCCAAGTACGCAGATGTTGAGCAGGGTGTACCAGCGCACCCGGCGCAGTACCTGACCGGCGCCGATGCGGCCGATCGCAGTGGTCGCGGCCAGAATGCTCGCCATCTGGATGCTCATCGCATTGGGCAGCTTGAGGATCTCGTTGTTGAAGGTCGGCAGCCAGGTGCCGAAGCTCTGTTCGATCAGCACGTACAGGAACGCCGAGGCCAGGAACACGTAGACCAGCGGACGCACGAACAGGTGCACCATCTCCAGCAGCGAGCCGCGCATGGACTTGCCTTCTTCGCTGCGCGCGGCGGACTCGTCCATGCGCGATGTGGCCAGCAGCGCGATCACCAGCACGCAGATCACCGCCAGCAGCCAGTAGACGTTGAGCCAGGACGGATTGGCCGGCGCGCTGCGGTCGACGAAGGCGCTGAACAGCCAGCCGGCGATCAGCACGCCGACCATGAAGACACCCTCGATGGTGTTGGTCAGGCGGCCGTGTTCGGCCTTGTCGTCGGTCAGCAGACCGATCGAGGAATAGACGGACACCTTGACCAGCGCGAACGACACGCCGACACAGGTGAACAGCAGTTCGGTGGTATGGAAGCCGGGGAACATCGGCATCAGTACGCAGGCCACGGCGACGATGGCCAGCGCGATCATCATCGCGCGCCGGTAGCCGAGCAGGGGCAGGAACGATGCGACCAGGAACGAGGTGATCGCTATCGGCAGGTCCTTGAACAGTTCCAGCAGGCTGGCCTGTGGCTTGCCGACGCCGAAGGTGTAGATCGACTGCAGGATCACCGTGCCGACGCTGTTGAGAAGTATCGCGAAGACCATGTAGATCAGGGCCAGCGCGGCGATCATGCGGAATCGGTTCATGCGGTGCTGCCTGCGGATCGGTGCATGTGGGCCGGCCGTGCCGGCGGTGATCGGCGACCCATGCCGGTCGCCGGGCTCATCGCGCGGGTCACGATGGCACGGCGCATGCGTCGTTGCCACCGTGCATGCCAACCCCGGACCTGCCGGACGGGGAGCATCCGGCAGGTCGAACGGTTCCCCGGGGAGGTTGGGAACCGCGGGTCGGCATCCGCTACCTTCAGAAGCGGTACTTCGCCTGCAGGCTGTACTCGCGGCCTTCCAGCGGGCGGGCCAGGATGACGCCGGTCGCGCCGGCCGCCGAACCGGCAATGCGCGAGTTCGACTCGGTCAGGCCCAGTGCGTTGGTGACATTCGAGCCCATCAGCGTGAACACCCAGTTCTTGCCGTAGTCGAACTGCGCACCGACATCGAAGTCGTTGTAGCTGCCCAGTTCCTGCAGGCCGGTCTGGTCCTGGGTGTGGTTGCCGACGTGTTCCCAGGTCGCCCACAGGCGCAGATCGCCGTATGCGGTGGGAATGCGGAAGGCCGGGGTCAGGCGGAACTGCACCTTCGGCTGGCGTTGCAGCTGCTTGCCGTTGATGTTGGTGTAGAACACGCCACTCGGATTGCCGGCCGTCGGGAGTCCGTAGAACGCCACGTTGCCCTCGAAGTGTGAGTAGTGGCCATCCATCCAGTCCCCGACCCAGTCCACCGAGAAGAGCTGGTTGGGCGTGGTGTACTTCATGTTGAAGTTGATGCCCTTGGTGTCCGAACCGTAGGTGGACTTGGCGCCGGTCGGTACGCCGAACACCGACGGCTGATAGCTCAGGCCGTCGAACTGGCGATGGTAGAAGGACACGTTCGCCAGGAACTCGCGGCTCTCATACTTGTAGCCCACCTCGAAGTTCTGGATCTTCAGCAGCGGCGGCGTGTTGCCGGTGGTGCTGCCACGCATGTCGTCGAAACTGTTGAAGTGCACACCCTTGTTGGCGCGCGCATAGACGGCCATGTTCTCCCGAATCTTGTAGGTGGCGCCGATGGTCCACGACGGATGCGTCTTGTTGTAGTCGGTACGGGTATACGTGCCATTGCACATCGACACCGTGTTGTCGTACAGGGTGTAGGCATTGCCGTCGATGTTGACCGGCGAGAGGTTGCAGACGGTGTTGTGGGCGTTCTCGTTCTCGACCCGGCCCGACGCATCCAGCAGCCACTGGCCGATCTTCCACGAGTCGGACAGGTAGAACGCCTTGTTGGTGGCGACGCCGTTCTCGGTGATGTTGTAGCCGCCGTTGTAGATCAGGCCCTGCCCGTTGGTGACGTAGTAGGTCTGGCCGTTCTGCACGTAGCTCACCGCGATCGGCGTGGCGTTCGGGGTGTTGGTCATCAGCATCGGGTTGCCGAGCGACCAGCGATCATTGTCGGTGTAGTGCGCCAGGTACAGGCCCGCGGTCAGCGTGTTGCCCTCGAACAGCCGGCGGCTCACGCGGAAGTCGTTGACGACGTACTTCAGGTTCTTGTGGATGTGCCACCAGCCCTGGCTGATCACGTCGGCATTGGGGTTGGTGACCATGCCGGAGCCGTTGGTGTAGCTGGCGGTGACCGCTGCGCCGGTCGGAACGCCATTGCCGGTCTCCCACGAGGACAGCGTCTGCGGGTTGGAGCCGGAGAACAGCGCATTGGTGTCCATGTTGCCGCCGTCGACCAGGAACTTGTCGCTGATGCTCCAGCCGTTGCCGTAATCCCAGTCGAAGTTGGCACCGAAGAAGCCCAGCTTGGCGCCGCGGCCATCGGCCAGGTTGGCGTTGGTGCCGCCACCCGGATAGCTCTCCAGGTACACGTGCTGCATGGCGCGGCTGTAGTAGGTGTCGGTCAGCGGATTGAAGCCGGGGTACGCGGAGAAGTTACCCGGGCTGTTCTGGATCAGCGGAATCGGCGTGATGAACTGGTTCTTATCGTCCAGGCCACGCGCCCAAAACACCAGCGAGCCGGCATCCCAGTCGCGGGTAAGCGTGGCGGTGAGCTGGCCGCCCTTGTTCGCGGCGAATTGCGGGTCGCGCACGCCATCGGACTTGCGCCAGAAGCCGCCGATGCTGCCGTACCAGCCGTTCTGGCCAATCGGGAAGCCGTAGAAGCCGTCCAGGCGTTCCTTGCCTTGCGAGCCGTAGGTCAGGCCGATGTCGCCCGATGGCGTATCGGTGCCCTGCTTCAGGATGTAGTTGGAGGTGAGGCCGATCTGGCCGTCGCCGAAGACCACCGAGGGGCCGCCCTGCAGGATTTCGACATGGTCGACGGTGTCATCGAAGCGGAACATCGAGCTCTGCTCGAAGAACGACAGCGAGGGCATGCCATACAGCGGCGTGCCCATGATCTGGTTGGTGTAGAAGGGCGCGTCGCCGCCGCCCGGGAAGCCGGCCACCTCGATGTTGGCGCCGGTCTCGCCGCCGGTGGATTCCGGCCATACGCCGGGGGATAGCTTCAGCAGGTCGGCCGAGCTGCGCGGATTGGCAAGCTGGATCTGATTGTTGGTGGCGGTGGTGATCGAATAGCTCGCGTCGATCTTGCGCACGCCGCCAGTGGTGGCCACGCCGGTCACGACCATCTGCTCCAGGTTCTGCGCGTTCTTCACGCTGGGCTTGTGCGCCGCGGCCTGCTTGGTGGATGTCGTGGACGACTGTGCGCTGCCCTGAGCATAGGCGGTGCCAGCCATCAGCGTCGCGGCGATCGCCGCCGATAACGTCAGACGTGTCAGTTGCTTGTTCTTCATTGCGTTACTCCCCAACCATTTGTTTATTGATGACGCGGATACCCGCGCCGCTTTACCGCTTATGTCGTGAGTTGCCCGAGATCGAACGCGGCAATGTCCGGCAACAGCCGGTCTGCATCGGCCAGTGCCTCCGCCTGGCCGATGCCAAGCGCCGTCATTCCGGCAGCGCGAATGCTCGCGATGCCGGCGGCGGCGTCCTCCACGCCGAGGCAATCGGCCGGCATGAGCTCCAGGCCGGCTGCCGCGGCAAGAAAAATCTCCGGATCGGGCTTGGGTCGCGCGATGCGCGCGGCGTCGACCACGTAGTCGAAAAGCTCGGCAATCCCCAGGCGTTCCAGTAGCAGTGGTGCGTTGCGGCTGGCCGATGCCAGTGCGGTCTTCAGGCCGGCACGGCGTACCGAGGCAACCGCGTCGCGCGCGCCCGGCAGCAGGTTGTCCGGACCGAAGCGTTCGATCTGCTGGCGGTAGTAATCGTTCTTGCGCGTGGCCAGTGCTTCCTTTTCGGCCTCCGAATAAGGGCGCGCGGCCTTTTCCAGCAGGATCTCCAGCGACGCGCGGCGATCGACGCCCTTCAGGCGCTCGCCGATCGAGTCATCGAACGGCAGGCCGATCTCGCCGGCCAGCTTTTTCCAGGCGGCATGGTGAACCACTGCGGTGTCGGCAATCACACCGTCGAGGTCGAAGATCACGCCCTTGAACGGCCGCGGCAGGGCTGCCTTTCCGGATAGCGGCATCACGGTCTCGTGGTCGGCTTGCAGGATCACCGGACGGCCGCGATGACGGATCTCGAGCGGCGCGCCGTCGATAAGCCGGTATTCGACACCCCCGGATGTGACCGTTACGCGAATCTGCCGGCCGCGCCACTGCAGGCCGAAGCGGTAACCGCGCCATGCGGTTGGCAGCGAGGGCGCGAACGTGGGTGTGCCGTCGACATTGCGGAAACCGCCGAAGCCCCACACCAGGCCGAGCCAGCTGCCGCCCATGGCGGCCAGATGCACGCCGTGGGCCGTGTTGCCGTGCGAGTCGTCCAGGTCCACGCGCAGCGCATCCTGGAAGTAGTGCCAGGCCTTGTAGTCGTATCCGACCTCGGCGGCGACAATGCCGAAGGTGGACGCCGACAGCGTGGAGTCGTGCACGGTGACGCCTTCGTAGTAGTCGAAGTTGCGTCGCTTGCTGGCCAGGTCGATGTCTGCGCCGGCCAGCACGAAGGCCTGCAGTACATCGGCTTGCTTGCAGACCTGGTAGCGGTAGATGGTCAGTGGATGCAGGCGCAGCAGCAGCGGGTTGTGCTGGGTGTCGCTGCGTAGCGATTCGGGCAGCCGGGGCTTTTCCAGGAACGCGTCGTCTTGCGGAAAGATGCCCAGTTGCTCGTCCACCGGCAGGTACATCGCGTCGGCGGCACGGCGCCATTCGCCCGGTTCGCCGCTGGTCAGGCCGATCGCTGCAGCCACCCGGGCGTGCTCGGCGGGGTGTTCGCTCGCGAGCCAGTCGGCGACCGAGGCTGCATGGCGCAGGTGCTGTTGCGCCATGCGATTGGTGTAGTGGTTGTTGTCCACCAGTGCGGTGTATTCGTCCGGCCCGGTGACCTGGAAAATGCAGAACGCCTGTCCACGGCGCTGGCTGTAGCTGCCTGCCTGCAGCCAGATGCGGGCGGTTTCGAACAGCATCTCGGCGCCGCCGTCCAGCAGCAGGCTGGTGTCGTCGGTGGCATCCACGTAAAGCTTCAGCGCGAAGGCGATCGCCGCATTGATGTGGTACTGCGCCGACCCGCTGGGGAAGTACGCCGAGCATTCGTCGCCGCCGATGGTCCGCCACGGATACAGTGCGCCGCGTGCGTGGTTCATCTCGCGGGCATGGGCGCGCGCGCGATCGAGCATGCGTACCCGATACGCCAGCATGCCGCGGGCCAGCGCGGGAGCGGTACAGGCCAGCGAGGGCAGCACGAAAGCCTCGGCATCCCAGAAGTAGTGCCCTTCGTAGCCCTCGCCGGTCAGGCTCTTGGCCGCGGCGCTGGCGTGACCGCCGGGTGCGGTCGACTGGCGCAGGTGGAACAGGTTCACGCGCAGGGCCTGTTCGGTAGCCGGGTCGCCATCGATGGCCAGGTCGACCGTCTGCCAGAACCCGGCGCAAGCCGATGCCTGCCTGGCCAGGTGCTGTTCGAACGGTTGTTCCAGGGCCTGCGCCAGCTCGGCCTCGGCGCGTTCGAGCAGACTGGTGTGGGGCGTGTCGTCGCCGGGCTCGTTCCAGGCATACGCCACGTATTTTTCCAGCGTCACGCTGTCGCCCGGCGTCAGCTCGGCGGTGTATCGCTGGCGCGCGCCGTTGTCATCGGTGCTTGCAGTATCGAAGGCCAGCGCTGCGTCGGGCAGGCGGTGGCCCTGCACGCAGGCGAGCCGGATGCCGCTGGCTTGCGTGGCCTGGCCCACGCTGGCGCGGGCCAGGTCGGCCAGGCGATGGGTCAGGCTGAGACCGCCGTCGACGCGGACGCCGATGCGCGGATCGTCGCCCTGGCCGGTGGCCGTCACCCCCGTCGCCAGGCACGAGTCGAGGGCGATCGGGCCGCGATAGTCGATCGAGCGGATGCGGTAGCGCAGGCAGAGCAGGCCGTGCGTGTGCCACGGCACGATGCGTTCGGCCTGGATTTCCACGCTGGCACCCGTGGGCGAGCGCCACGTCGTGTGACGGCGCAGGCGGCCATCGCGCAGCTCCAGCGATTGCTCGAAAGCCAGCAGCTCGCCCTTGTCCAGCTCGACCGGCTGCCCGTCCAGGGTCAACCCGATGCGGGTGCCGTCGACCACCGGCAGGCGGGTGTCGGTATGACGGGCAAAGCCGGGGAAGCGCTCGTGGTATTCGATCGGCGTGCGTTCCCAGACGCCGCCGAGAAAGCTGGCCTGGCTGGGGCTGGGCGCCTCTTCCAGGCCGCCACGGACGCCGAGGTGGCCATTGGCCAGCGCGAACAGGCTTTCGAAGTGCGCATCACGTGCAGGGTTGCGGTCGGTGCGGACCAGTCGCCACGGATCCAGCGCGCCGCCAGCCTGGGGCTGGGCGGGCGCTGCAACGCGTTCGGCGACGGTCGATGACGCATCTTGATGCTGCACGTGGAACTCTCCCCGAATGGATCACCGGCGGCTCGATCGGCGCCTTGGGGGCGGAGCATACGAGGCAATGATATCGATATCAAGGTATCGATATCATTATTGCGTCGCATCATTTTTCCTTGTCATATCAATAAGTACGACGAAATGGTCGCGGATGCCGGTTGGCGGCGATGCTTGCCGCTGCCGGGCGAGGGCCGGGCAGGCCTTGCGCCATGCGGGGGCGGCTCGATTGAACCGTTATCCGCGGCAGGCCACACTAGGCCGCGGGTGCACCGGCCGACTACGGCGACCGGTGCACATGGCATATGCCCATCGATCATGATCCGGAGACATGGCTTGAGTCCCGCCAAGAAGAAGCAGCCCGTCGCCGCACGTCCCAGTCCCACCATGGCGGACCTGGCGAAGCTGGCGGGGGTGTCCAAGATCACCGTCTCGCGCGCACTGGGCGACAGCCCGCTGGTGACGCCGGAGACGCGCGAACGCATCCAGACGCTGGCTCGCAAGCACGGCTACAAGCTCAACGTGAATGCCCGCAACCTGCGTCTGCGGCGCAGCCACACGGTGGCGGTGATCGTTGAGATGAAGCCGTCTTCCAGCCGCACGATGTGGGATCCCTACCCGCTGTCGCTGCTGGGCGGTATCTCGCAGGAACTGACTTCGGCCGGCTACAGCGTGCTGCTGACGACGCGCCAAGGTGCCGCCGACGCGGTGGTGCAGGCGGCGGACGGGGTGATCCTGCTGGGGCAGGGCGTGCGCCAGGACGCGGTCCGGCTGTACGACAAGCTGGGTCTGCCGATGGCGGTGTGGGGGGCGGAAAGCGAGCACGACAAACATATCGTGGTCGGCAGCGACAATCGCCAGGGCGGCATCAGCGTGGCCGAGCGCTTTCTTTCGATCGGGCGACGCCACCCGGTGTTCATCGGCAACCCCGATCACCCGGAAATGGCGCAGCGTCTGCATGGCTTCGTCGATGAGCTGGCCGGCCAGGGCATCAAGCCGCTGCTGCTGCAGCGGGTCGACTGGACGCTGGATTCCGGCGCCGACGCGGTCCGTTCGCTGGCCAGCCGCAAGGTACACTTCGATGCCATTTTTGCCTGCAGCGACCTGCTGGCGATGGGCGCGATCCGGGCGCTGGTGGAGCTGGGCCTTTCCGTGCCGAACGACGTATCGGTGGTCGGCTATGACGATACCCCGCACGGCGCCAGTTTCCTGCCGCCGCTTTCCACGGTCAGGCAGAACTGGCAGGAGGGGGGCGTGCTGCTGGCGCGCAAGGTACTGGCGATGATCCAGGGGCAGCCGGTCGCATCGCAGATGCTGCCGACGACCCTGGTGGTGCGCTCGACCTGAGTTGCCCCGGCCCGGCCGGATGCCGTCTCAGGCGGCTGTTTCGGCGATGCGTGCCGGCGGCGTGAGCACCAGCCGGAAGCAGCTGCCGCCACCGGCCACGCGCACATATTCCAGCGCTGCCTGGTTGGCTTCGGCCATCTGCCGCGCCAGGTACAGGCCCAGGCCGGTGCCATATTCGTGGGTGGTGTAGAACGGCTCGAAGATCTGCGCGGCCACCTTGGGCACGATACCGGGGCCGCGGTCGATCACTTCCAGGATCGGCGTGCCATGCTCGCCCTGACGTGCCACCACCATCACCCGCGCGGGCTCGCCCGGCATGCGGCCGTAGCGCAGGGCGTTCTGCACCAGATTCCAGACCACCTGCTGCAATTGCTGCGGGTCGGCCACGGCGACCACCTCGCCACTGCTGTTGATGGCGCGCAGCGAGTCGCCGCCCAGGTCGTTGCCCAGGCGGTATTCGTCGACGAAGTCGCTGACCCAGTGGCCCAGGTCCAGGGTTTCCGGCCGCGAACGCTCGCGGCGAGACAGTTGCAGGATGTTCTCGATGATCTCGTTCAGGCGCACACAATGGTTGTTGATGATTTCCACCATGCGCCGGTCGCTGTCGTTCATGTCGTCCGATTCGGCCAGCAACTGGGCCGAATAACGGATGGCCGCCAGCGGATTGCGGATTTCATGTGCAATCGAGGCGGACAGGCGGCCCAGCGAGCTGAGCGTCAGTTCTTCGGCACGGCGCGAGACCAGTGACGTGTCATCGAGGAAGATGAGCACCAGCGAATCGTCGTTCGGTGCCAGCCGGGTGAAGCGCGGGACCACTTCGGGTGTGCCGTCGGCGAGCTGGGTGGCGCTCTCATCCAGCTTGCCTGAGGTCATCCAGTGATACAGGCGGCGGGACAGCTCGGGAGCCAGCCGGCCAAGGTCGCGCTGGTCGGCCGACGGGTTGCCCATCAGCATCCAGGCCGACTCGTTGATCTGGTGGATGCGGTTGGCGTCGTCCACCAGCAGCACGCCGGTCTTCATGCGGCGGATGATCAGCTCGTTGACCTGGGAAAGGTTGGCCAGGTCGATGCTGCGCTGTTCGGCCAGTGCCTCGGTGGCCTTCATCTGCCGGTTCAGCACATTGCACAGCGCCACGATGGCGAAGTAGGCCAGCCCGAACAGGCTCGATTCCAGCAGCCGGTGGTCGCCGCCGGGGGTGGCCAGCACGGTGTGGCCGATCAGCCCCAGCGTGGCCAGCGCAGCGAAAAACGCGGCAAGTCGCAGTGGCAGCAGCAGGGCACCGGCCGCCAGGTTGACCGCCAGCATCATTTCTATGCCGATCCGCGCGCTGTTCATGGCGCTCAGCGCGAGCACGGCGATCAGCACGTCCACCACCAGGGTGATCGATACCGCCAGCTGGATCCGCTGCAGCATCTTGCGCACCGACAGCAGCGTCAGCACGGAAAAGGCGAAGTACAGCAGGGCCAGGCCCTGCGCGATGCCGGTGTGGGGCAGTCGTGGCCAACCAAGACCGGGCGGGCTGAAGGCCAGACCGGTATAGACCATGGCCTGGGCTACCCGGAAATAGCACAGGAACAGCAGCTCGTGGCGAATCACGCTGGGTACGGCGACAGCGGGCGACGGCTCGGATGGCGGGCGACGGGACACGGGCGGTGCTCGGCGACTAGGTCAGGCCAGTCTATCGGCTGTCGCACGGAGGCCGCCACATGGCGCCGCGTCGCCGGCTTTGGGCGATGCGCAAAAGGCCGCCGTGGGGCGCTTTGCGGGGGATTCGACCAAGGGCCCCTTTCCATTGCGGCCCGCTTCCACGAAAATAGGCGGCCGTGTTGCGCGGTTCCCGTCATGTTGAAGCATGGCCGCGGCGCATGCATGCCGGCAGCGCGTTCCGAACCGCCGTCCGTTTCCAGCCCGCGCCGGGTGTCTTGAGCGCGAGTCCGACCCTTCCCCCGTTCACTCGAGGTATCGAATGAATTTCCACGAGTACCAGGCCAAAGAATTGTTCGCGCAGTACGGTATTACCGTGCCGCCGGGCAAGGTCGCCAATTCCCCCGATGCCGCCGTCGACGCCGCCAAGGCGCTGGGCGGTTCCCAATGGATGGTCAAGGCGCAGATCCACGCAGGTGGCCGCGGCAAGGCCGGCGGCGTCAAGTTCTGCAAGAGCCTCGACGCCGTCCGCGATGCCGCCAAGGGCATGCTGGGCACCAAGATGGAGACCTACCAGTCCGCCGGCCGTGCGCTGCCGGTGAACCTGGTGCTGGTCACCGACGCCACCGATATCGCCAAGGAGCTGTATCTGTCGGTGCTGGTCGACCGTGACAGCAAGTCCGTCTCGTTCATCGCCTCCAAGCACGGTGGCGTGGACATCGAGCAGGTCGCGCGCGACACCCCCGAAGACATCCACACCATCGTGGTGGACTTCGTCGAGGGTCTGCAGCCGTACCAGTGCCGCCAGCTCGGCTTCGCGATGGACCTGAACCCGAAGCAGGTCAACCAGCTGACCAAGATCATGCTGGGCCTGTACAAGCTGTTCAACGAGAAGGACCTGTCGCTGGTCGAGCTGAACCCGCTGGCGATCCTTGCCGACGGCTCGCTGGCCGCGCTCGACGGCAAGGTCAATTCCGACGACAACGCCGAGTTCCGTCACGCTGACCTGGCCGCCATGCGCGACCTGACCCAGGAAGACGCGGCCGAGGCGGCTGCCGTGCAGCACAACCTCAACTACGTGACCATGGACGGCACCATCGGCTGCATGGTCAACGGCGCAGGCCTGGCCATGGCCACCATGGACGTGATCAAGCTGGCAGGCGGCGAGCCGGCCAACTTCCTCGACGTCGGCGGCGGTGCCACCAAGGAGCGCGTGACCGAGGCGTTCAAGCTGATTCTTTCCTCCGACAAGGTGAAGGCCATCCTGGTCAACATCTTCGGCGGCATCGTGCGCTGCGACCTGATCGCCGAAGGCATCATCGCCGCGGTGAAGGAAGTGGGCCTGACCATCCCCGTGGTGGTGCGCCTGCAGGGCACTAACGTCGAGCTGGGCCGCGAACTGCTGGCCAACTCCGGTCTGGCGATCACGCCGGCCGACGATCTCAACGATGCGGCGCAGAAAGCCGTGGCTGCGGCCAAGGCCTGAGGAGTAGCGAACCAATGAGCGTTCTCGTCAACAAGAACACCAAGGTCCTGGTACAGGGCTTCACCGGCCAGCAGGGCACCTTCCATGCGCAGCAGGCGCTGGATTACGGCACCCAGGTCGTCGGTGGCGTGACCCCGGGCAAGGGCGGCAGCGAACACATCGGCCTGCCGGTCTTCAACTCGGTCGACGAAGCCGTCAACGAAACCGGCGCCGACGCGTCGGTGATCTTCGTGCCGCCGCCGTTCGCGGCCGATTCGATCCTGGAAGCGATCGACGCGGGCATCCGCGTGATCGTGGCGATCACCGAAGGCATCCCGGTGCTGGACATGCTGCGCGTGAAGAACGTGCTGGCACAGCATCCGGAAACCGTGCTGATCGGGCCGAACTGCCCCGGCGTCATCACCCCGGGCGAGTGCAAGATCGGCATCATGCCGGGTCACATCCACAAGCCGGGCAAGGTCGGCATCGTGTCGCGTTCCGGCACGCTGACCTATGAAGCCGTGTTCCAGACCACCAACGAAGGTCTGGGCCAGTCGACCTGCATCGGCATCGGCGGCGACCCGATCAACGGCCTGAACTTCATCGACTGCCTGAAGCTGTTCCAGGACGATCCGCAGACCGAAGGCATCATCATGGTCGGCGAGATCGGCGGTTCGGCCGAGGAAGACGCCGCCGAGTTCATCGGCGAGTACGTCAAGAAGCCGGTGGTGTCGTTCATCGCCGGTGCGTCGGCCCCTCCGGGCAAGCGCATGGGCCATGCCGGCGCGATCATCTCCGGCGGCAAGGGCACTGCGGCAGCGAAGTTCGCCGCGCTGGAAAAGGCGGGCGTCACCACGGTGAAGTCGCCGGCCGACCTGGGCAAGACGCTTGCCCAGCTGATGAAGAAGTAATCGACGCGTCCGTGTCGATGCAGAAAGGGCCGCCCTGTGCGGCCCTTTCTTTTGGGCCTGGCGTCATGGCGATTCGCCCGGGTCCAGGCCGTTGGTACGTCGCTGCCTGGCTCTGGCGGCCGGTTCTGCTGCAGCCAAGCCGGTGGCTGAACCGGGGCGGTTCCATGGCACTGGCGCTACCGGCGATGCACTACCATTCGCTCCTGATTTTCCGTATCTCCAAGGATCCGATCCATGGCAGGCCTGAGGCTGGCATTGGCCCAGCACGATTTCCCCGTCGGCGCGGTTGCGGCCAATGCGGCGAAGGTGCGCGAACTGATCGACGAAGCACGTGCCGGTGGTGCGGCACTGGTCGCTTTCCCCGAGCTGACCCTCAGCGGCTATCCGCCGGAGGATCTGCTGCTGCGGCCCAGCTTTCTTGCCGCCTGCCAGCAGGAACTGGAATCGCTGGCCAGCGCCAGCCATGGCCTCACGGCGGTCGTCGGCTTTCCGCACAGCGAGGGCGAGGTCTACAACGCCGCCGCGGTGGTGCGGGATGGCCGCGTGGTGCAGGTGGCGCACAAGCAGGCATTGCCCAATTACGGGGTGTTCGACGATCAGCGCTATTTCCGTCCGGGCCGCGCCAGCAGCATCGCGGTGATCGATGGCGTGCGCGTCGCGGTGTTGATCTGCGAGGACGTGTGGCAGCCCGAGCCGGCGGCAGCCGCCGCGCGTGCCGGCGCCGAGCTGATCCTGGTGGTCAATGCGTCGCCGTGGGACGCGGCCAAGCCAGCCGAGCGCGAGTCGGTGCTGATCGACCGTGCGCGGGAAACCGGCTGCGCGATCGCCTACCTCAATCTGGTCGGTGGCCAGGACGAGGTGGTCTACGACGGCGGCTCGCTGCTGGTGAACGCCGACGGTAAGGTGGCCGCGCGCGCGCCGGCTTTCGTCGATGCGCTGCTGTGGGCCGATTTCGATCCCGCCACGCGCACCTTCGAGGCAGCGGGCTGGCCCATGGTCGCCGATGCATCGGCCGAGGCCGTGCTGTATGCCGGACTGGTCCGCGGCGTCCGCGACTACATCGACAAGAACGGTTTTCCGGGCGTGCTGCTGGGCCTTTCCGGCGGTATCGACTCGGCCTTGACCCTGGCGCTGGCAGTGGATGCGCTGGGTGCCGACCGCGTCACCGCGGTGATGATGCCGTCACGCTATACCTCGACCCTGTCGCTGGACGGCGCACGTGCCCAGGCCGAACGGCTGGGCGTGGACTATCACGTGATCGACGTGGAGCCCAGCGTCGCGTCGTTCATCCAGGCGCTGACGCCCGCCTTCGCCGGCAAGGGGCCCGATACGACTGAGGAGAACCTGCAGTCGCGCACCCGTGGCGTGATGCTGATGGCCTTGTCCAACAAGCATGGCCGGTTGCTGCTGGCCACCGGCAACAAGAGCGAGATGGCGGTGGGCTACGCCACGCTTTACGGCGACATGTGCGGTGCCTACGCGCCGCTGAAGGACGTGTACAAGACGGTGGTGTACCGCCTGGCTCGTTGGCGCAACCTGCAGCCGGACGGTGCCGAGACGATTCCGTCCGCGGTGATCGAGCGGCCACCCTCGGCGGAGTTGCGCGCCGACCAGACCGACCAGGATTCGCTGCCGCCCTACGACGAGCTGGATGCGATTCTCGAACGTTTCATCGAGGGTGAGCAGGCACAGGCGGAAATCGTCGACGCGGGCTTTGCCGCCGAGACCGTGCATCGCGTCGTGCGGCTGGTGCTGGTCAACGAGTTCAAGCGCCGGCAGTCGGCGCCGGGGCCGCGCGTCACCACCCGTGCGTTCGGGCGCGAGCGGCGCTATCCGATCACTTCCGGCTGGCGCTGAGTCGCCAGACCATGCAGGTACGAAAAAGCCGGCGCATGCGCCGGCTTTTTCGGATCGGGCGGCAGCGGTTCGTGCGCCGCCCGGCAAACCTCAGTGATGGCCCGAGAACGGGATCATCTTGCGCAGCGTCGAGGGCGAGTGCGGCCACTTCGGGTCTTTCAGGTACGGGTGGTTCGGATAGTTCAGCGCCAGCACCTTGCGCACCTGCGCGGCCTGTTGCTTCTGGCCCAGCATCAGGTAGCTGCGGCAAAGGATGGCCAGTGCGTCCGACACCTCGGGTGCCTGCTGGTAATGCTCGATCACGTACTGCGCGCGGTCGGCCGAGGCGATGTAGGCCCGGTGGCGAAGGTAGAACTCGGCCACGTTGATCTCGGACTGGGCCAGGATGTTGCGCAGGTAGATCATGCGCTGACGGGCGTCGGCGGCATAAGCGCTGTTGGGGAAGCGGCGGGTCAGTTCGGCGAAATCGTCGAAGGACTTCAGGTTGTAGCCCTGGTCGCGGCGCGACTGGGCGCTGTTGCGGCCGAACCAGCGCTCGATCACGCCACCGGTGCGGTCGAAATTGATCAGGCCGCGCAGGTAATAGGCATAATCCACATGTTTCTGCAGCGGGTAGGTCTTGATGAAGCGGTCGATCGTCGAATAGGCGTCGTCCGGCTTGTTGTCCTTGTACTGCACATAGGCCAGATCGAGCTGGGCCTGCTGGTTGTATGCGCCGGACGGGAAGCGGGCTATCAGACGCTGGTAGTCTTGTTCGGCTGCAGAATAGTCGGCATGCACCATCGCGTTGTGCGCCTTGGCATAGAGCTGCGGCAGCGACATGGTGTCGATGGTCGGCCCCTTGTGGCGGAATATCGCGCAGGCATTCATGCCGATCACGAGAAGGAGCAGCACGAGCCCTTTCAGGGCGGGCAGCAGGATGGCCGACGGCTTGTTTACGCGCATGGAATAAGGATTCAGATGTTTGATCGAAAAGGCATGATAGCCGAAACCGCCCGGAAGCCGGGGAGGACGCAATGACTGTCATCCGTCATGAGGCGGTCGTGCCCCTGTCGGCCGCAGGTCGCAGGTTTGACCAGGCACTGGCCGAGATGTTCCCGGATTATTCGCGCTCGCGTCTCACCGCCTGGGTCAAGGCGGGCGCGATCACGCTGGACGGTGCACCGGTCCCGCCACGCCAGCTTTTGCGTGGTGGCGAACAGGTGCGGCTGGACGCGGAACTGGAAACCGAGGTGGCCAGCCAGCCCGAAGCGATCGAGCTGGCCATCGTCTACGAGGACCCGCACCTGCTGGTGATCGACAAGCCGGTCGGCCTGGTGGTGCACCCGGGTGCCGGCAACCCGAGCGGAACCCTGCTCAACGCCTTGCTGCACCATGATCCGGCACTGGCCGAACTGCCGCGTGCCGGCATCGTGCACCGGCTGGACAAGGACACCTCGGGCCTGATGGTGGTGGCCAGAACATTGCCGGCGTCGACCGCACTGGTCGAAATGCTGTCGCGCCATGCGGTGGAGCGCCAGTACGAGGCGGTGGTGCTGGGCACCATGGTGGCCGGCGGTACCGTCGATGCGCCGATCGGTCGTCACCTCGGCGACCGCCTGCGCCAGGCCGTGCGCGACGAGGAGGACGGCAAGCATGCGGTCACCCACTACCGTCTGCGCGAACGCTTCCGTGCACACAGTCTGATCCAGTGCAATCTGGAAACCGGGCGAACCCACCAGATCCGCGTGCACATGACGCATATCCACCATCCGCTGGTGGGCGACCCCTTGTACGGCGGTGGCCTGAAATTGCCCCGGCGTGCGACCCCGGAGCTGGTTGCCGCGCTGCGCGGTTTCCGCCGGCAGGCGTTGCATGCGGAACGCCTGGCCTTCGAGCACCCGGTGACCGGCGAGGCGATGTCGTTCGAGGCGCCGCGCCCGGCCGACATGGAAACCCTGCTGGCCGCCTTGCGCGACGACCTGGCCGTGAACGGCCCGGATGAGGACTGAGCGGCGATGCCTGCGATGACCGATGCCTGGGTGTTCCCCGAATGGCCGGCGCCACGCGGGGTACATGCGGCGGTGACCACCCGCGACGGGCCCGGCGTGTCGAGCGATCCGTTCGGCCGCTTCAACCTGGGGTGTGCCAGCGGCGAGCTGGTCGATACGGTGGACAGCAACCGTGAGGTACTGCGCCAGTCGCTGGGCCTGCCTGCCGCGCCGCGCTGGTTGCGCCAGATACATGGCAGCACGGTCGCCGAACTCGGCCCGCTGCCGGCTGCCGAACCGCCGCAGGCAGACGCCGCGGTGTCGCGCATTCCGGGTACCGTGCTGGCGATTCTTACCGCCGATTGCCTGCCGGTGTTGTTCTGCGCCGATGACGGCAGCGTGATCGGTGCGGCGCATGCCGGCTGGCGCGGCCTCGCCGCTGGCGTGCTGGAGGCCACCATCGAGCAGATGCAGATACCGGCGTCGCGCCAGATGGCGTGGCTGGGTCCGTGCATCGGCGGCCCCTCGTACGAAGTGGGGGCGGACGTGCGTGCCGCCTTCGTCGAGCATGCTGCCGCTGCAGTGGCATGTTTCAGTGCCACGCGTCCGGGGCATTGGCATTGCGATCTGGCGGCACTGGCGCGGCAGCGGCTGGCTGCCGCCGGCATCACACGGGTCTACGGGGGCGGCTTCGATACCCTGGTCGACCGGCGGTTCTATTCGTACCGGCGCGAGGGTGCGCGCAGCGGCCGCTTCGCCAGCCTGGTCTGGCTGGCCGCGGACTGACGCTCCGATCCCGGCCATGCGATTTCAGGTGGCGATCTGCTGCCCGGGTGCAACGATCCGGGCACACAGGTTTCATGCTGTCGATGTCAGGGCTTCCCGCCGCGACGGATCAGCGCCAGCATTTCGTGGCAGGCACCCATGGTGTGGTAGTCGGTCTTGCCGGCCGGGCTCTTGTCGTCGTCGTACTTGCGGTTGTCGCGGGTCAGGATGCGGAACCAGCCGCCGTAGCGATGATCGACCAGGTGTTGCCACGCGTAGCCCCACAGCTTGCCGTACCACGTGTCGTAGCCGGCGTCGCCGCTGCGCGCGTGCAGCAGGCCCGCGGTGGCCAGCGATTCGGCCTGCACCCAGAAGTACTTGTCGCCGTCGCAGATGCTGCCGTCCGGCGCGAAGCCGTAGCACAGGCCGCCGTGCTCGGGGTCCCAGGCGTGCTTGACGGCGGTGTCGAACAGGTGACGGGCGACCGGCAGCAGCCAGTCGGGTGGGGTGCGGCCCGCGACCTGCAGTTCACGGTCGAGGATCATCAGCAGCTTGGCCCACTCGGTCTGGTGGCCGGGCTGGAAGCCCCAGGGGCGGAACAGGTTGCGCGGGTCGTCCTTGTTGTAATCCGGGTCGACATTCCAGTTACGGTCGTAATGCTCCCACACCAGTCCGCCCATCTTCGCGGCCTGGCGCCGGGTCATGTGATCGGCCAGGGTCAGTGCACGGTCGAGATAGCGGGCGTCGTGGCTGGCCTGCCAGGCGGCGAGCATGGCTTCGCACATGTGCATGTTGGCGTTCTGGCCGCGGTAGTCGCTGAAGTGCCAGTTGGCATCGGCCTCGTCGCGGTAGAGGCCGGCATCGGCGTCCCAGAAGCGCTGTTCCAGCAGGTCCCAGGTTTCGTCCATCCACGGCACGGCCTCGTCCAGCCCCGCCTTGCGCGCGGTGGCGTAGGCGAGCAGCACGAAGGCGACCCCGTAGGCGTGATTGGTCCGGTCTTCAGGCGTGCCATCGCGGATCGTCCAGGTGTAGCCGCCGTTCTGCGGGTTGCGGTGTGCTTCGCGCAGGTAGCGCAGGCCATGCCGGGCGGCATCCAGGTACTCGCCTGCCAGCGCCGCGTCGTCGGCGAATTCCATCGCCGCCATCGCGTAGTTGTAGACGAAGCGGGTGCTGCTCACCAGGTGGCGGTGGCCGCGGTCGTAGATGCGGCCGTCGTCCTTGAAGTACTGGAAGAAACCGCCGTCTGGATCGATCGCATGGGGGTGGTAGAACGCCATGATGTCGGCGACGTGCTGGCGCAGGATCTCGGCCGAGCGCAGGTCGGGCAGGGGTTCGGCAGGCAGGCGGGGACTCATGCGTGCGATTCCATGAAAGCCAGGACTTCGGCCTCGTCGGGCATGGCCGAGAACGAACCCTGGCGAGTAACGGTAAGGGCGCCGGCAGCGGCAGCGAAGCGCAGCGTGGCGTGCAGGCGCGGCAGCTCGGTGATCAGGCGTGGCAGCTCGCCCGGACCGATCGCCTGCGCGGCCAGCCGATACAGCAGGCTGCCCACGAAGGCGTCGCCCGCGGCGGTACTGTCCACGGCGGTGACCTGGTAGGTCGGCAGTTCGCCCTCCGCGTCAGGAGCATACCAGCGCAGCGTGCCGCCGCCGTCGGTGACCACCAGCAACCGGGTGCGGCCCTGCCAGAGTCGATCGAGTACGGCTTCTTCGCTGTCCGTTGCCAGGTAGTCGAATTCTTCCGCGCTCAGTTTGACCAGGTCGGCCAGGGTCAGTGCGTCCCACAGTGTGGGGTGCGCGTCGGCACCGCGCGGCCATAACGCAGGGCGCAGGTTGAGGTCGAAACTGACCAGCGCACCGGCGGCTCGGGCGCGGCGCATGCCCTCGCGGGTGGCTTCGGCCAGCGCGGGGTCGGTCATGCTGTTGGAGCAGACATGGAAGATCGCGGTGTCGGCGAAAGCGTCTGCGCGGAAATCGCGCGGACGGAACAGCAGGTCGGCGGATGGCGGGCGGTAGAAGCTGAAGCTGCGCTCGCCATGCGCATCGAGCGCCACGAAAGCCAGTGCGGTATTCGCATCGTCGGTGCGTACCACGTCGTCCACGCCCACTCCGCTGCGGCGCAGGCTGTCCAGCAGCATGTCGCCGAACAGGTCGGTGCCAAGCATGCCGGCAAAGCGCGCCGGGCCGCCCAGTCGCGCTACCGCCACGGCGACGTTGGCGGGCGCCCCGCCGGCGAAGGGCACGAAAGCGCGCGGAAAGCCGTGGCCGTCCGAACCTTCGGAATGGAAGTCGATCAGCGCTTCGCCGAAGCAGAGGATGGATCGCATGTCAGGCCGATGCCTCCGATGTCGAGGTCGAAGCGACCGCAGGAGATGTGCGCACCTTCGAGCCCGACAGTCCGTAGAACACGATGTAGGCGTAGCACAGCAGCGGCAGCACGAAGGCGTGCTGCACGCCGATGCGGTCGGCCAGGATGCCCTGCAGCAACGGCACCAGGGCACCGCCCACGATCGCCATGATCAGCAGGCTCGATGCCTTGTCGGTGAGCGGGCCCATGCGCTCGATGCCGAGGGCGAAGATGGTGGGAAACATGATCGAGTTGAACAGGCCGATCAGCACCACGCTGTAAACCGCCGTGCTGCCATCGGTGAACATGGTGGTCAGCACCAGCAGGCCCGCGACGACGGCGAACCCGGCCAGCAACCGGCGCGGGTTCAGCCATGCCAGCAGGCCCGAACCCAGGCCACGACCGATCATCGCGCAGAACCAGTACAGCGAGACGAAGTGCGAGGCGCGCTGCTCGGTCATCGCGCCGATCTGCGGCAGCGTCAGGTAATTGGTCATGAAACTGCCGATCGATACCTCGGCGCCCACATAGAAGAAAATCGCCAGCACGCCGAATGCCACATGCGGATGACGCAGGGCGTCGAGCAGGGTGTGCTTGACCTTGTCGGCCTGCTCGGTGCTTTCGGTGAGTGCCGGCAGCCGGAACATCCATACCCCCGCCGCCAGCACGAACAGCACCAGTGCCAGGCCCAGGTAGGGCAGCTGCACCGCCTGGGCCTGATGGGTGCGGTAGGCCAGTTGCTGGGCCGCACCCATGGCGTCGATCTGGTCGTGGCTTTTCACCGTGGCGGACAGGATCAGCAAGCCGCCGAACAGCGGCGCGATGGTCGTGCCCAGTGAGTTCAATGCCTGTGCCAGGGTCAGCCGGCTGGAGCTGGTCTGTGCCGGTCCCAGCAGTGCGACGTAGGGGTTGGCTGCCACCTGCAGCACGGTGATGCCGGTGGCCAGCACGAACAGGGCGCCGAGGAACAGCGAATAGTTGTGGAACTGGGCCGCCGGCCAGAACACCAGCGCGCCGATGCCTGCGATCGCCAGTCCGGCCACAATGCCCAGCTTGAAGCCCAGGTGAGCCACCAGTCGACCGGCCGGAAGCGACATCAGGAAGTACGCGCCGAAAAAGGTGAACTGCACCAGCATCGCGCGGAAATAGTCGAGCTCGAATACCGCCTTGAGGTGCGGAATCAGGCTGTCGTTGAGTGCCGTCAGGAAGCCCCACATGAAAAAGATCGTGGTGAGCACCCCGAACGCCATCGGGTAGTCGGTATAACGCTGACCTCCGTCGCGCGTGGGGGGCGCGGACGAGGACGGTGGTGCGGTGAAGGCCATGCGTGTCTCCCTGGCTCAGGCGGTAGGGGGCGGGCAGCTGCTGTCGCGGACGACCAGCGTTACCGGTGCGATGGTGCGGCTGGCCGGCGTGTCCGGGTGGTGCAGCCGATGCAGCAGCAGTGCGGCGGCCTGCTTGCCGCGTTCCCGCGGCACGGTGGAAAGCGTGGTCAATGGCGGCATGCTGACCTGTGCCTCGGCGATATCGTCGAAGCCGGTCAAGGCAAAGTCGTGACCAGGGCGTCGGCCATGCTGGTAGAGGCCCAGCATCAGGCCCAGCGCCACCGCGTCGTTGTAGCAGACGGCCGCGGTGGGCGAGGTCTTGCCGGCGAACAGCGCGCCGGCCTGGTGTGCGGCATCCAGGCGGGTCGGTGCACTTTCGATCATCCATTGCGATTCGACGCGCAGGCCGGCGGCCTGCATCGCCTGGCGGTAGCCTTCGCGACGTTGGCGGCACGAGCTGGAGTCGCGATGGCCGCCAAAGAAGGCAATGCGCTTGTGTCCCAGCGAGAGCAGGTGTTCGGTCGCCATCTGCGCGCCGTGCTGGTTGTCCAGTGCCAGGGTGTCCCAGTGCGCTACCTCGGGCAGGCTGCCATCCAGTTCGCGGTTGAACAGCAGCAAGGGCATGTGTTCGCCCACCGCGGCCAGGACCTTGCGTGCGTCGCTGCCCTCGGCCGGTGACAGGATGATGCCGCCTGGACCATGTTCCACCAGTGAGCCCAACACGGCCTGCTCGCGCTTGGTCGATTCCGCGCTGCTGCCGAGCAGGGTGACGAAGCCAGCACCGCCCACGGCATCGTCCACGCCGGCGGCGAATTCGGCAAAGAACGGATTGGCCAGGTCGTTGAGCACCAGCGCGATGCTGGATGTGGTGCGCCGGCGCAGGTTGGCTGCGGCGCGGTTATAGACGTACCCTTGGCGACGCAGCTCCGCTTCCACGCGGGCACGGGTGTTCTTGTTCACCAGCGGACTGCCGCGCAGCACCAGCGATACCGTGGCGCGCGAAACATCGCAGCCGGCTGCGATGTCGCTCAGCGTAACTTTGCGTCGAACCTGCGGAGTGCTCCCCATGCTGGATATTCCCCGGTTTGTAACGATCCAAATGTAACCGAATCTCGCCGATCGCGGGAAATTTGTATTCGTGCAGTGCAACATGCGGCGCCCGGTCAGCAGATGCTAGTTTGCATATTTCAAACGATCCAAATCATGCCCTGAGGACCTGACATGCCGCGCCGCCCGATGCTGTCGTACCTGCCGATCATCCTCACCTGCAGTCTTGGTCTGCTGCCTGGCCTGACCATGGCGGCGACAGGGCCTGCCGCCGCGGTCGATCCGCGCATCGGCACCGGTGGTGCCGGCCATACGTTTCCCGGGGCCACCGTGCCGTTCGGCATGATCCAGCTGTCGCCCGATACCGCCATGCCGAATTTCAAGCATGCCTACGCCTGGGCTGCCGGTTACCAGTACGGCGACCCCACCATCATGGGCTTTTCGCACACCCACTTTTCCGGCTCGGGCCATTCGGACCTGGGCGACGTGCTGGTGATGCCGATCGCCGGTGCGGTCAGGCTGGATCCGGGTGATCCGGCCAAGCCCGGCAGCGGTTACCGTTCGCGTTTCAGCCACAACACCGAAGTGGAGCAGGCGGGCTATTACGCGGTGACGCTGAGCGACTACGGCATTCGCGCCGAGCTGACTGCCGGCCGCCGGGTGGGCTGGCACCGCTACACGTTCCCGAAGAACCAGCCGGCCCACGTGCTGCTGGACCTTCGGCCTAGCATCTACGACTACCCGGGCAAGGTGCTCTGGGCACGGCTGCGCGTGCGTCCGGACGGTACGGTGTCGGGTTGCCGCATGACCCGCGGCTGGGCACCCGGCCGCGTGCTGTGCTTCGCCATGCGTTTTTCGCAACCGATGGTGTCGCGGACCCTGTACGACCGCGAGACGAACCTGATCTACAAGGGCTTCAAGGGCCCGGGCAACCAGCCAGTGGATCACGATGCGGAAAATGGCCGCGCACTTGAGGGCGTATTCGACTTCGGCAAGCTGCAGAAGCCGCTGCTGGTGAAGGTGTCGATCTCGCCGGTGAGCGAGGCGAATGCCATTGCCAACCTGGACAAGGACGGCAAGGGCTGGAATTTCGACGCCCGTCGCGCCGAGGCCATGGCGGCCTGGAACAAGGCGCTGTCGGTGATCGACGTGTCGGGCACGCCGAACCAGCGGACCCAGTTCTACACGTCTCTCTATCACGCCATGCTGTCGCCCACCCTGAGCATGGACGTGAACAGCGAATACCGCGGCCCGGACCATGGCGTGCACACGGCCCATGGCTTCGACTTCTACTCCACGTGGTCGCTGTGGGACGTCTACCGCGCGCAGCAGCCGCTGATGGCGCTGCTGCGGCCGGACCTCAGCTCGCAGTTCGTGCGCTCGCTGGTGGCGGCACAGCAGCACAGCCCGTTCGGCATCCTGCCGGTATGGGCGTACCAGGGGCTGGAGACCTGGTGCATGATCGGCTACCACGCGGTGCCGGTGATTGCCGACGCCTACATGCAGGGCGTGCGCGGCTTCGATGCCGACAAGGCGCTCAAGGCGATGATCGCCAGCGCCACCTATGGTCCCTACGGCGACCTGGCCGACTACATGAAGCTGGGCTACGTGCCGATCGACAAGGAACCGGAAGCGGCGTCGAAGACGCTGGAGTACGCCTACGACGACTGGTCGCTGGCGCAGATGGCGCGGGCGATGGGCAAGACCAGGATTGCCGCCGAGTTCGAAAAGCGCGCGGCCAACTGGCGCAACGTATGGGACCCGAAGACCGGTTTCATGCGCGCCAAGCTCAGTGACGGCAAGTTCCGCACGCCGTTCGACCCCACCTACGCCGGTTACGGCAGCGACTACACCGAAGGCAATGCCTGGCAGTATTCCTGGTACGTGCCGCAGGATGTGGCAGGGCTGATCCGGGCGATGGGCGGCGATGCCAAATTCGTCACCAAGCTGGACGAACTGTTCGACGCCAAGGTCGATCCCGGCCACTTCAAGAACGTGGAGGACATCACCGGGCTGATTGGCTGGTACGCGCACGGCAACGAGCCCAGCCACCACATCGCGTACCTGTACGACTACGCCGGTGCGCCGTGGAAGACCCAGCAGCGCCTGAAGCAGATCATGGACAGCCAGTACGATGCACGGCCCGACGGCCTGGCCGGCAACGACGATCTTGGCCAGATGTCGGCCTGGTACATCTTCACCGCGCTGGGTTTCTACCCGGTGACGCCGGCCAGCAACGAATACGCCATCGGCCGGCCGTTCGTGCCGAAGGCCGTGATCCACCTGGAGAACGGCCACACCTTCACCATGGTGGCTGACCATCTTGATGCGGCGCACCCCTATGTCGGCAAGGTCACGCTGAACGGCAAGCCGCTGGATCGGGTGTATCTGCGCCACGCCGATATCGTCGATGGCGGCGTGCTGCACTTCACCATGCAGGCCACGCCCAACCGCCAGTGGGGTCGCAGCGTGGCCGGACGGCCGACGTCAATGAGCCGGTACGAGCCTTGACGGAGTACAGGCGGCGAGGCCGATCTGGCGCTCGCCGCCAACATGTCAGATTATTCCGGTATGGATGACAGGGCTGGTCAATGATCCGGAAAGGCATGCGGGATGTAGTGGCGCTGCGCTGGCGCATCGTCAGCCTGTTGTTCGCCGTGCTGGTGATCGTCGCGTTGCCCTACATGATCACCCGCAGCGGTGCCCAGCTGGCGCTGGATGCAGGGGGGCAGGTCACCCATTCGGCCGAGGCCAGTGCGCTGGTCTACCGCATCGCCTACACCGTCAGGGACAGCGAGGCCGCGATCTATCGCATGCTGGCCGGCGAACAGAATGCCACCGTGCTGGCGCGCGCGCAGCGGGCCGACCACGAAGCGCCAGCCCTGCTCGAGGAGCTGCGCCGGCGTAACGACAGTGCGCAGGAGCGCGGACAGATCAGCGCGCTCGCCACCGCGGTCAGCGGTCGGCTGGCGCTGATGGATCAGGCGATGCTGCGTTTCCGGCAGGGTGATCTGGCCGGTGCCAACACGTCCATGCAGGACGCCGGAAAGCTCTACAACATCGACACCCTTACCAGTCAGATCGTCACCAGCCAGGAACGTGCCTTGCAGGCTCGGCGCGTCGCGGCACGGAAGCAGTCGTTCGACAGCAGCCTGGTGCTGGCCATCACTGCCGCGGCCCAGGTCCTGCTGCTGGCGATCGTGGTGGTGGTTTCGGAACGCCAGATTGGCCGGCGGTTGCGTGCCGAGATCCGCGAAGGGCAGGCAGTGAGGCGTTCGCGGCTGATCGTGCAGGCGGTGCGCGAACCGATCGCCTTGCTCGATGATGAGCTGCAGACGCTGCTGGTCAATGCGGCCTTCAGTGAGTTGTACGGCGTGTCGGACGATGCGCGCGGACAGCCGCTGGCCGAGATCGGCAATGGAGCGTGGAGCAACCAGGCGCTGCTGCAGCGGCTCACCGACGTGTTGTTGCGCGACCGCGAACTGTGGGACTACGAACTGGTGCAGCGGACCATCGACGATGTCGAGCGTCATGTGGTGATCAATGCCCGGCGACTGCAGCAGGACGACAGCGACGCACCGGCATTGCTGCTGACGGTCAGTGACGTCACCGCGCGTGCGCTGGCCGAGCAGCAGGTGACCGAGCTCAACCACCAGCTCGAAGGCAAGGTAGCGCAGATCTCCGACGTCAACCGCGAGCTGGAGGCATTCAGCTATTCCGTCTCGCACGACTTGCGTGCGCCGTTGCGTCACATCGCCGGCTTCGCCGGCAAGCTCGAGCAGCATCTTGGCGATCAGGCCGACGAACGTGCCCGGCACTACCTGGAAGTGATCCGCGACGCATCGAAGCGGATGGCGCTGCTGATCGACGACCTGCTGGTGTTTTCCCGCCTGGGACGTGGCGCACTGCGCCTGCAGCCGGTCGACATGCAGTCGCTGGTGGAAGAGGCCCGCGCCATGGCCGAGGCGGACGCCGAAGACCGCCATGTCAGCTGGAAGATCGCGCCGCTACCGGTGGTGGTCGGTGACGAAAACATGCTGCGCACGGTGTGGCAGAACCTGATCGGCAACGCGGTGAAATACACCCGTCAGCGTGAACTGGCGCAGATCGAGGTGAGCTCGCGCCGTACGCCCAGCGGTGACTACGAGTTCACCGTTTCCGACAACGGTGCCGGTTTCGACATGCAGTACGCGGGCAAGCTGTTCGGCGTGTTCCAGCGACTGCATCGTGCCTCCGAGTTCCCGGGCAACGGCATCGGGCTGGCCAATGTGCGACGCATCGTCATGCGTCACGGCGGCCGGGTCTGGGCCGAGGCCGAGCCGGACCAGGGCGCGCGATTCCATTTCACCCTGTCGGCGACTGAGCCGACCACGACCCACGCACGGAATCCATCATGATGAAAACCTGCTTGCGCCCCATCCTGCTTGTCGAGGACAGCCTGGCCGACGCCGAGATGGCGATGGATGCGCTGCAGGAGGCGAACCTTGCCAACCCTGTCGTGCATGTCGAGGATGGCGTCGATTGCCTGGACTGGCTGCATGCGCGTGGCGCCTTTGCCGGTCGTACGGATGGCGATCCGGTAGTGGTTTTGCTGGACATCAAGATGCCGCGGATGAACGGCCTGGATGTGCTCACCCACATGCGCGAGGACGAGAAGCTGCGCCGCATTCCGGTGGTTATCCTGTCGTCCTCGCGTGAGGAGAGCGACCTGGCACGCAGCTGGGATCTGGGCGCCAACGCCTACGTGATCAAACCCGTGGACGTGGGTCAGTTCTTCGATGCCGTGCGCACGCTGGGCCAGTTCTGGGCGGTACTGAACCAGTCGCCCGATTCGGACTGACCCGGGGTGTCGGATTGACCCGCAGTGGCCGAACGATATCGGGCGATTCGTTTTGAAGGTGGATTGCGGAAACGCTTGGACGATCACGGATGCGTGAATGAACGATCACCATATTGCCCATGCCACACCGCACCGCATCCGGGTGCTGCAGGTGGAAGACAGTCTGCCGGATGCCGAGCTTGCGCTGGCCGAGCTGGAGGCTGATGGCATCGTCTGCGAGGCGCGCGTGGTCGACGACGAGCGGGCGTATATCGCCGAGCTGCAGGCGTTCGACCCGCACATCGTGCTGTCCGATCTCAGCTTGCCGGGCTTTTCCGGTCAGCGGGCGCTGGAACTGCTGCGTGAACGCAGCGACGACCTGCCCTTCATCTATGTATCCGCCACGCTGGGCGAGGAAGCAGCTGTCGAGGCACTGCGCAACGGTGCAACCGACTACATCCTCAAGCAGAATCCCGCCCGCCTGGCCAGCGCTGTTCGCCGTGCCCTCAGCGAAGTGGAGGCGCGGCGTGCACGTCGGCATGCCGAAGCGGAACTGATCCGCGCACAGCGGTTCGAGAGCCTGGCGATGCTTGCCGGCGGGCTGAGTCATGACCTGCGCAACATGCTGCAGCCGCTGCTGCTGGCAGGCGACAGCCTGCAGGACTACCAGGACGACCCGCGCCTGGCGCGGCTGGGGGCACTGGTCCGCGACTGCGGTCGGCGCGGCCTGGAGATGGTGCAGTCGATGCTCTCGTTCGCACGAGGGGCGCGACGTGCCGAACAGGTGCGGCTGGGTGACCTGCTCGATGCGCTGGGCCTGCTGTTGCAGGGCAGTGTGCCGCGTTCGGTCCATCTGGTCATCGGCATGCATGACCCGGAGCTGCACTTCGAAGGCAATCACACCGAGTTGCAGCAGTGCCTGCTCAACCTGTCGTTGAACGCGATCCAGGCGATGCCCGGCGGTGGCGAGCTGCACATCAACACGGAAAAGGTCGCCTTGTCCGCGGAGTTTTTCGCGGAAGGCGAGGAGGTTCGGCCTGGACAAGGGCTTTGCCTGACCGTATCCGATACCGGCGCTGGCATGTCCGAGGAGGTGCTGTCGCACCTGTTCGAGCCGTTCTACACGACCAAGCAGGATGGTACGGGCCTTGGCTTGCTGTCCTGCCAGCGCATCGTCACCAGCCATGGCGGGGTGATGCGGGTGGACAGCAAACCGGGTGTGGGCACGCGTTTCCGTATCTACATTCCGCTGGCGCAGTCTACTTCCGACGTCGGAGCGGGGGAGGAGGCCGGCAACCTGCAGGGCAGTGCCGAGCATGTGCTGGTCGTGGCGGAAGAGGTGGCCTTGCTGTCGCTGCTGAGAGACACCCTGGATGCCTGGGGCTACCAGGTGCATGTCAGCCAGAGCGGTACCGCCGCCCTGCAGTGGATCGAGGCCAGCGGCCTGCCCGACCTGGTACTGATGGATGCCGACATGAGCCTGTTCCCGGCCGAACGCACGCTGGCGGAACTGCTGCAGCGCGGCTATGCCGGCGGGGTGGTCATGCTGACCGGGGCAAGCGGTTCGCCGGTCCCTGTCGCCGGGTCGCGGCTGCAGGTGCTCATGCTCGATAAACCGTTCTCCACCCAGCGATTGCTGCAAGGACTTAAGCAGGTCTTGTCCCGCGGTCATGGCGATGGGGCCAGGTCCGCCGACACGGAATGATGTCGCTGCGGCGGCAGATGGATCATTCCGCCGGACAAAAAAAGCCCCCGCAGGACGGGGGCATGAAGGAACGGCGGGAAAAAGCCGAGAAGGTTATGTTCAGAGCGGTTGCCAGTCGGGATCGGGTTCGTCGTCCCCCGCCGCGACCAGTGCATGTCCCTTTGCACCGGTCGCGGCATAGCCTTCCACGGCAGCCAACATGAAGGGGTCGAAATACGCGGTGGGTCTGTTCATGGCCGTCAACCTCGGTAGCGTGTGATGCGTGTGCGCCGGTCAGGGCAGCATCAGCAGAAGAGCCAGCAGCAGCGCGCCCAGTGCCAGTGCAACGCGTAACGGTTCGAAATCGTACAGCTCGGCATTGGGGTCGGGGCGTGGTGTCTGGTCGGGCATCGCGGTCGTTGTCCTGTGGGCTTGGGTCTATCTGGCGCTCGGCACAGGCAACCGCGCCGGCAACGAACGGGCGAAGTGGCGACGGGATAAGGCAAAACGCGGGCAGCCCGCGCAGGCCGCTTGCGTGCCGACGCCCCGCATAGCACGCTGCGCGACATTGCAAAGGAGGAACCACCCCATGGGACGCAGTATCGCCATCGTCGAAGACGAACCGCTGATCCGCGCCAATTACGTCGAGGCACTCAATCGCTTCGGCTATGACACGCGCGGCTATGGTTCGCGACAGGAGGCTTCGACGGCCTTCACCGCGCGTCTGCCCGAGCTGGTCATCATCGATATCGGTCTGGGCGACGAGCCGGAAGGTGGTTTCGACCTCTGCCGCGAATTGCGCGCCAAGTCGGCAACCTTGCCGATCATTTTCCTGACCGCGCGCGATTCGGATTTCGACGTGATCTCCGGTCTGCGACTGGGTGCCGACGACTATCTCAGCAAGGACACCAGCCTGCATCAGTTGGCCGCGCGCATCGCGGCACTGTTCCGGCGCATCGAGTCGCTGAAGGCGCCGGCGTCCAGCGAAACGGTGATCGAGCATGGGCCGTTGAAGCTGGAAGCCGAGCGCATGCGGGTGACCTGGAACGACGAGGAAATACCGCTCACCGTCACCGAATTCTGGATGGTGCACACGCTGGTGCGTTTCCCCGGCCACGTGAAAAACCGCGACCAGCTGATGCGCGAGGCCGAGCTGGTGGTGGACGATGCGACGATCACCTCGCACATCAAGCGCATCCGCAAGAAGTTCGTCGCCATCGCGCCGGATTTCGACGCGATCGAGACGGTGCACGGCGTCGGTTACCGGTGGAAGCCATGAAGCGCCTTGTCGGGTTCGTGATGGTAGCCCTGTTGCTGGCTTTTGCCGTGTCGACTGCGCAGGCGGCCGTGCCGACAAAAGTGATAGCGGCACAGGCAACCGGCGACACGCTTGCGCGTGGCGCGAAGGACGGCAAGGCGCCAGCCTGGGCGATCGATGTGGTCACGCCTGCCGGCTGGACGCGTGACTGCTGCAAATATGCCCGCGGCATCGGTGTCGATGCCGTGCTCTATCGCGGCGACTGGACCGGCAAGCCCCAGCGCGTGATGGTGCTGAACGTATGGCCGCGCAAGTTGCCCACGCTGCAGGCCGAGCTGGATGCGGACCGCAAGCATTACCTGCAGCTCGACCCCGATGCGAAGGCCAGCAGCTTCCCCATTCCGCATGCGGCCATGCCTTGCCGTGCCACGGTGTATGAAGGCTCCGACCATGTCGACGATGTGGTGGCGTTCTGCGATCCGGGCACGGCCAGCGGAGTGCGCCTGAGCTGGTCGATGAGCTTCAACGACAACGACCCTGAGCGGCAGTCGCTGCTCGACGATTTCATGGACGTGGTCGTGGCCACGCATTGGCGACGCGACTCGGGTGTGCCGCACACTGCTGTCCACTGACGGCTGCATGTATTACCGATGACCCTGCGACGCAAGCTTCTTCTGGTTGCCCTATGTACGCTTGCGCTGCCGGTAGCCGGCTGGCTTTACGTGCGTCAGATGGAGGCGCTGTTGCGCCAGGGACAGGCACAGGCGCTGATTGCGTCGGCGCGCGCGGTGGCGCGCAGTCTGGTGGTGACGAATGTGCCCTTGCCCACGGGCGACAAGGGTTGGTACGTGCAGCGCGCGGTGAACCCGATCACGGTGGACGGCTATGGCGACGACTGGGCGCCGATGACGCCCTGGAGCCAGGCACTGGGCACGCGCGGCAAGCTGCTGCTGGCCAGGGATGCGGACGGGTTCTACCTGTATGCCGACATACGCTGTGCGCGCCGAACCCGCGCCGATGCCGACGACCCGGGCGCCCTGCATGCCGACCACCTGACCTTGTTGCTGGCGAACGGCACTGGCAAGCGTCGGTACCTGATCGCCAGTGCGGCGCCGGGGCCGCTGCAGGCCCGGCCGCTGGATCCGCCCGTGCCGGGGCTGCCGGACCGGATCGATGCGTGGTGGCAGGAAGACGGCAGCGGCTATCGCGTCGAGCTGCGCCTGCCGCCGACGCTGCAGCTTACGCAGCTGGGCGCAGGGGTGTACGACGGGGTTGCCGGTGGTAACCCGCTGGCGGTCGACACCCGTCCGCTGCTGCATGATTCGAAATCGATCTCGCACGAGCTGGGCCAGCTGGCGCCGGGCAATGTGCGTGCGCGCATCCTGTCGCCTTCCGGCTGGTTGCTGGCGCAGAGCGGGCATCTTGGCGCAGGCGGGCGCCAGCCGGGCTGGTTCGCTTCGGTGGTGTACCGGTTGCTGCTGGCCGATCACCTGGCGGAGTCCAAGCCATGGACCGAGCTGGCGCCGCGGCCCAGCCTGCCGGAGGTGGACAAGGCGCGTGCCGGCAAGCCGGATGCGATCTGGCGCTGGGGCGAGCAGCGCGGCACCGTGGTGCTTTCCGCGGCGGTGCCGATCCAGCGGCAGGGCCAGCTAGCTGGTGTGCTGCTGCTCGAGCAGGCGAGCCGGGCTGTGCCGTTGCTGGCCAACCAGGCCCTGTTCGGGTTGTTGCTGACCAGCTTCGCGGTGCTGCTGGCTGCCGGTGCCGTGCTGTTCGGGTTTGCCACGCGTCTGAGCCTGCGCCTGGGCCGTCTGCGCGACGCGGCGGAGCGCGCGCAGCTGGACGACGGGCACCTGGATGCTCATCTGCTCGGCAGCCGCTTTCCGATGGTCGATGCCGAGGACGAGATCGGCGATCTGGCGCGCAGCTTTGCGCGGCTGTTCGAAGTGGTGGGTGGCTACACCGACTACCTGCGCACGCTGGCCTCCAAGCTCTCGCACGAGCTGAATACGCCGCTGGCGATCGTGAAGTCGTCGCTCGACAACCTTGAACATGCCGGGTTGCCGGCCGATGCCCAGCCTTACCTGGCGCGTGCCCGCGACGGTGTCGGTCGGCTGGGTACGCTGGTGCGTGCGATGAGCGAGTCCAGCCGGATGGAGCGGGCGATTGCCGCCGCCGAGCCCGAGGATGTGGACCTGCGCGAAGTGGTCCGCGGCTGCGCCGACGCCTACCGTGCGCTGGCCGGTGCGCGACGGCTGGAATGCAGTCTTCCCGATGCGCCGCTGTATCTGCATTGCGCGCCGGAGCCGATTGCCCAGGCGTTGGACAAACTGTTCGACAATGCGCTGTCGTTCACCCCGCCGGAAGGCTGGTTGCGGCTCTCGCTGCACGCCGTCGAAGGCGGCGCCGAAATCGAGCTGGCCAATCAGGGTCCGCCCTTGCCGGCAGCCATGCAGGGGCGGCTTTTCGACTCCCTGGTCAGCCTGCGTGACAAGGCGACACCCGGCGATGCCCCGCATCTCGGGCTGGGCCTCTATGTGGTGCGGTTGGTGGCCGAACGCCATCGCGGAACCGCCAGTGCGCGCAACCTGGACGACGGCAGTGGCGTGGCTTTCAGCCTTTCCCTGCAGGGCATGCCACGGCCGCGGCTGGGCTGAGCAGGGCAGCGTCTGCCGGCAGGAGGCTTTCGATTCTGGCTGCTGCCCCTACAATGCAGCTTCCCGTTTGGCCATCCGGATGCCCACGTGATCTCCCGAGACGACTTCGATGCGCTGGCCGCGCAAGGCCATACCCGCATCCCGCTGGTGCGCGAGGTATTTTCCGACCTCGATACGCCGCTGTCGGTGTACCTGAAGCTGGCCGACGGCCCGTACACCTTCCTGTTCGAGTCGGTCGAGGGTGGCGCCACCTGGGGGCGGCATTCGATCATCGGCCTGCCGGCGAAGCGGGTGTTCCGTTTGCGCGGGCATGAACTGGAGGTGGAGGACGCGGGCGAGGTGGTCGAGCGTCGTCATCTCGATGATCCGCTGGGAGAGATCGAAAAACTGCGCAAGCAGTACGACGTGCCGCGGTTGCCGCAGTTGCCGGCGTTCAGTGGGGGGCTGGTGGGCTATTTCGGTTTCGAGACCATCGGTTACATCGAGCCGCGGCTGGCGCAGTGGGATCGCGCCGACGAGCTGGGTACGGCCGATGTGCTGCTGATGCTGGCCGAGGAAGTGGCGGTATTCGACAACCTGAAGGGCCGGCTCTACCTGATCGTCCATGCCGACCCGTCGCAGCCGCAGGCCTATGCCAATGCACAGCGTCGTCTCGACGCGCTGGTCTATCGCCTGCGCCAGGGCGGCGCGGCCTATCCGCAGCTGACCCAGTCGGTCGCCCTGGACGAGGGTGACTTCAAGTCCTCGTTCACCAAGCCCGAGTTCGAGGCGATGGTGGAGAAGGCGAAGGAATACATCCGCGCCGGCGACATCTTCCAGGTGGTGCCCTCGCAGCGGCTCAGTGTGGGCTTCAATGCGCGGCCGGTCGATGTGTACCGCGCGCTGCGTGCCTTGAACCCGTCGCCGTACATGTATTTCGTCGACCTCGGCGACACCCAGATCGTGGGGTCCTCGCCGGAGATCCTGGCACGGCTGAAGGACGGCAAGGTAATGGTTCGTCCGCTGGCCGGCACGCGCAAGCGCGGTGCCACCGAGGCGGAGGACGTGGCGCTGGAGGCCGAGTTGCTGGCCGACCCCAAGGAGCGCGCCGAGCATGTGATGCTGATCGACCTGGGACGCAACGACATCGGCCGCATCAGCGAAACCGGGTCCGTGGAGGTGAGCGAGTCGTTCGTGATCGAGCGTTACTCGCATGTCATGCACATCGTCTCGCAGGTGCAGGGTGCGGCGAAGCCCGGGCTCAGCTACATGGACGTGCTCAAGGCGACCTTTCCCGCCGGCACGCTCAGCGGCGCACCGAAGATCCGCGCACTGGAGATCATCCAGGAGCTGGAGCCCTACAAGCGCAACATCTATGCCGGTGCAATCGGCTGGATCGGCTGGTGGGGCGACGCCGATACGGCGATCGCGATCCGCACCGCGGTGATCCAGGACGGGCGCCTGCATGTGCAGGCCGGCGCGGGCATCGTCTACGACTCGGACCCGGCCGCGGAATGGGAAGAGACGATGAACAAGGGGCGGGCGCTGTTCCGCGCCGTGGCGCAGGCTGCCAAGGGGCTGTAAGACGCTGTTCGAGAGCCGTTCGAGTCATCTTTCCATGCCTTCACATCGACGGCAGGGGTCGGACTCTGCGTCGTTATTCGGTAGTGGCCTGGTCGAGTGCTGTCGCTGCGCCGCAGGATCGGCTTCCACCATCGATCTGCCGGGCTAGGTTGTACAGGATGCGCAGGTCTTCGGGGTCCAGTTGCCGGCCCTGCATGCCACGGAAATGATTGTGGAAGGCGTGCACGGCAGCGTCGCGGTCGTCCAGCGGGTAACCGAGCGCGGCAAGCGCCATCCAAGGGTCGAAACCGGGTGGTGGATCGCATAGCGGCGGTATCGGCCAGCGGCCGTAGCCTGCGGCAGCCAGTTGCGCCCACGGGAAATAGGGGCCGGGATCGTTCCTGCGGGTGGGGGCCAGGTCTTCGTGACCGATGATCTGGGGGCGCGGAATATGCAGTCGCGTGGTCAGGTCATCCAGCAGGCGCAGCAGGCTGGCGATCTGTGGCCCGGTGTACGGTTCGTGCCCGTTGTTGTCCAGCTCGATGCCGATCGAGGCGGAGTTGAGGTCGGTGATGGTGCCCCAGCGGCCTTGTCCGGCGTGCCATGCACGCATGCGGTCGGCCACCAGCTGGTCGATCCGGCCGTCGCGTCCTATCAGGTAGTGCGCGCTCACCCGTCCGCCGCTGTTGCCGGTGCGCAAGGTATCGAGGCTCTGCTTCATCGAACCCTGCTCGGTGTAGTGCAGGACGATCAGCATGGGCATGCGGGTGTTGAAGTTGGGCGAGGGTGTCCAGTGGGCCAGCGGATTATGTGGCGGTACATGAGCACACGCGGCCAGCAGCAGGCTCATGGCCAGTGCCGTTGCATGGCGGGCGGGCGAGCGTTGTACTGATGACAATGAGTGCATCGGTGGATCATTCCACGAGAAACAAAATGGTGGCATCACTCTACGTGCTGCCGCATCGCAAGCCGAGCGGTAACGTCGAAGTGTGCGGCCTGCATCCGATCCGGGCCGGCGTGCGTATTCGTGGGCAGCAGGCGCGCTGCGCCGAAGCCCGGTCGATACTGCTTATGAAATATCTCGTCGCCATCCTGGCCTGGCTCATGCCCGTGGTGGCCTGGCTGTCGAACAGCGGCCTGTTCGGCCCGACCAATCGCGTGATCTCGGATGCGTATCCGACCTTGATCGTCGCGGCCGGCTACGCGTTTTCGATCTGGGGTCCGATCTTCGTGCTGGACCTGATCTACGGCACCTGGCAATGGCTCGACCGGACCCACGATGCGCGCCTACAGCACGCCCGGCCGTGGACGGCGCTGGCGTTCGCGATGACCAGCCTGTGGATGGTGGTGTTCGCGCTGGAATGGTTCTGGCTGGCACTGGTGGTGATCTGGGTCAGCCTTGGCGCCTTGCTGGTCGCGGCCTGGCATGTTTCGCATACGACCCGGCATGCGCGTGCGCGCTGGTGGCAGTGGGTGCCGCTGTCGCTGCATGCCGGTTGGGTGTCGTTGGCGGTCTTCCTGAATGTGGCGCAGGTGGTGGTGGCTTTCCGGCTGTTGTTAGTGACTCACATGTTGCCGTGGACGTTGGTGTTGTTCGCGGCGGCGGCGATGCTTGTGTTCTGGACGATTTCGCGGCTGCGCGGTAACCCGTGGTACGTACTGGCGGTGATCTGGGGGCTGCTCGGGGTCTACGTCAAACAGCATGGCTCGGCGCTGGCCGGTGCCGATGACGCGGCATGGACGGCGCTTGCGCTGGCCGTGGCTACCCTGCTGTGGTCGTTATGGTGCCGGCCGTTTCGCCAGCAGTCTTTAGATGGCGACCGGGCAGGCGGATAAATTGCCATGACTGTGCTCCGCCTGCTGCTTGGCGACCAGCTCAACGCCAACCACAGCTGGTTCGGGCGGGCGGACCCAGGTATGCTGTATGTGTTGATGGAAGTACGCCAGGAAACTGGTTACGTACTGCATCACGCTCAGAAGATTCTGGCGATCTTCGCCGCCATGCGGGATTTCGCGAAGCACCTGGCATCGGCGGGGCATCGGGTCTGCTATCTGTCGATCGATGATCCGCACAACCTGCAATCCATTCCGGCCAACCTGGATCGGCTGATCGCCCGCCATCGGGTCACCGCGTTTGAATACCTGGCGCCCGACGAATGGCGGCTGGACCGACAACTGGCCGATTATGCAGAGGCGCTTGCGATACCTGCCGCGATGCGGGACAGCGAGCATTTCCTGACCGGACGCGATGAGGCGGCGGGTTTCTTCGGTAGCCGCCGCCGTTGGACGATGGAGTCGTTTTACCGACGCATGCGGGCCCGGCATGGGGTATTGATGACGTCAGCGGGTGCGCCGGTCGGCGGTCGCTGGAACTTCGATGCGGAGAACCGCAAGGCGTGGCATGGCTCACCGGCCGAGCCTGCCGAGTGTCGTGCGATGCACGATCATCGCGACCTGTGGGCACAGATTGTCGCGGCGGGGGTGGACTCTTTCGGCGAACCCCGTGCGGAACATCTTCGCTGGCCGCTGAACCGGGCCGAGGCCGTGGCGCAGCTCGATGTCTTCGTCGATCGCGCACTACCGTATTTCGGCGACTACCAGGATGCGATGAGCGAGCGTGCGTCGCGCCTGTTCCATTCGCTGTTGTCGTTCGCGCTCAACGTCAAGATGCTCTCGCCACGGGAAGTAATCGACCGCGCGGAACAGGCGTGGCGTGACGAGGCCGCGCCGCTGGCAGCGGTCGAGGGCTTCATTCGACAGATACTCGGTTGGCGCGAATACGTGCGCGGGGTCTACTGGGCGCGCATGCCCGGTTATGCGTCAAGCAATGTGTTTGGCCACGATCGGGAGCTGCCGGGCTGGTTCTGGACGGGCGATACGCAGATGAACTGCCTGCGTCATGCGATTGGCCAGTCCCTTGAGCACGCGCATGCGCATCACATACAGCGGCTGATGCTGGTCGGCAATTTCGCGCTGCTGGCCGGCCTTGATCCGCAGCAGGTGCATCGCTGGTACCTGGGTATCTACATCGACGCGTTCGAATGGGTGGAGATGCCCAACACCCTGGGCATGAGCCAGTTCGCCGATGGCGGTCTGCTTGCAACCAAGCCGTATGTGTCCTCGGCGGCCTATATCCACCGTATGAGCGACTACTGCGGCGGTTGTCGTTACCGGCATGCCGAACGCAGCGGCGAACGTGCCTGCCCGTTCAACGCGCTCTACTGGGATTTTCTCGCACGGAACCGCGGTGTGCTGGCAGGCAATCCGCGTCTCGCCATGCCGTACCGCCAACTGGACCGCATGCCGGACACGCGCCGCGATGCGCTGCGGAAACGTGCCGCCGAGGTGCTGGACCGGCTCGATGCGCTGTGATGGCCGAGACATCCAATCGGGTTGTCGCTGCGTAAGAGGTTTCGTATCCGCCGCTTGCCTGCACGTACCGAGCGACAGCGTCCAGTTCCGGTTGGTGGTCTTCGAGAGGCTTGTATGGTGCAGATGATGCGGGAAAAGCTCCACATGCAGGATGCCGCCGGGGACATGCCCTCGATGCGCATCGCTGACCGTCTCCGCCAGGCAGGCGTGCGTTTTCACGCGAACGACAACATCGCCGGATACCTCCGGGACGATGAACTAGCCGAGATCGAACAAGAAGTCGAAGCGAGGGCCCAGGCACTGCTTCGGGCGCTGGTGATCGATGTCGACAACGATCACAACACGCGCGAAACGGCAGCCAGGCTCGCCAGGATGTTCGTGCGCGAGGTGTTCGCGGGCCGTTACCAGCCTGCGCCGGTGGTCACTGAATTTCCCAATGCCGAAGGCCTCGAGGAACTGATGATCGTCGGTCCGGTGCGTATTCGCAGTGCGTGCTCCCACCATCTGTGCCCGATCATGGGGCACGTCTGGGTCGGCGTGATGCCCGCTGCCGGATCCAACCTGATCGGCCTTTCCAAGTATGCCCGCCTGATCGAGTGGGTGATGCGTCGACCGCAGATCCAGGAGGAGGCGATCAGCCAGATCGCCGACCTGCTCGAACGGCGATTGCAGCCCGACGGGATCGCCGTGGTGATGGAGGCGGATCACTTCTGCATGCACTGGCGCGGCGTCAAGGACGACGGCTCGAAGATGTTGAACAGCGCCATGCGTGGCTCCTTCCTGCACGATTCCGCACTGCGCCGCGAGTTCCTGAGCCTGTTGCCCCGCAAGACGGGTTGAGTGCGAGCGTGGTCCCGGCTGCTGTTTGCCGGGTGCCCGGATACCGGGCCATAGGCGTCAGCCGGATCCGCTTCGGCAATTTCGCAATAACCCGGATGCGCTCCGGCGGGCCCGGAAATCGGCCGGCTGACGACGATACGTGCAAAAATGTACCGGTATACCCGCATCGCGCCCCCTGATCCGCGTCGATCGAGGTGTGGCGTCCGCGGGTGATTCCGCTTGAACCGAGAGATAGGCCATTTATGGTCCTGATGATCGACAACTACGACAGCTTCACTTTCAATCTCGTGCAGTACTTGGGCGAGCTGGGACAGGAGGTGAAGGTGATCCGCAACGATGCGCTGGACGTGTCCGGCGTCCGTGCGCTGAAGCCTTCGCACATCATGATCTCGCCCGGCCCCGGTACGCCGGACGATGCGGGTGTATCGCTGGACGTGCTGCGCGAGCTTTCGGGCGAGCTGCCGATTTTTGGCGTGTGCCTCGGGCATCAGGCGATCGGCCAGGCCTTCGGTGGCCGGGTGATCCGCGCCAAGCAGATCATGCACGGCAAGACTTCGCCGGTGCGGCACCGCGGGCAGGGCGTGTTCGCCGGTCTTCCCGACCCGTTCGAGGCGACGCGCTATCACTCGCTGGTGGTCGAGCAGTCGTCCCTGCCGGACTGTCTCGAGGTCACCGCATGGACCGAGAACGCCGACGGCTCGATCGACGAGATCATGGGTCTGCGTCACCGCACCCTGCCGGTCGAGGGCGTGCAGTTCCACCCGGAATCGATTCTGACCCAGTACGGCCACGACATGCTGGCCAATTTTCTCGGCCTGCCGCGGCGGAAGCTGGCGGCATGAACAAGCGCGCGATCACCATCTCGCCGCAGGAAGCACTGCAACGCACGATCGAGCATCGCGAGATCTTCCACGACGAAATGATCGCGCTGATGCAGCAGATCATGCGTGGTGAGGTAAGTCCGCTGATGACGGCGGCGATCATCACCGGCCTGCGGGTGAAGAAGGAAACCGTGGGCGAGATCACCGGTGCCGCGCGGGTCATGCGCGAGCTGTCGGCCAAGGTCGACGTGCCCGCGCATCCGAACTTTCTCGATATCGTGGGCACCGGTGGCGACGGAGCCTCCAGTTTCAACATCTCCACTGCTTCGATGTTCGTTGCCGCGGCGGCTGGTGCGCGCGTGGCCAAGCACGGTGGGCGCAGCGTGTCTTCGAAGTCCGGCAGTGCCGACGTGCTGGAGGCGTTGGGCGCACGCATCGATCTGCAGCCGGCACAGGTGGCACAGTGCCTGGAAGAGACCGGTATCGGCTTCATGTTCGCGCCCAATCACCACCCGGCCATGAAAGTCGTGGCCCCGGTGCGCAAGGAAATGGGCGTGCGCACGCTGTTCAACATCCTCGGTCCGCTGACCAATCCGGCGGGTGCGCCGAACATCCTGATGGGTGTGTTCCACCCCGACCTCGTGGGTATCCAGGTACGCGTGCTGCAGCAGCTTGGCGCCAGGCACGCGCTGGTGGTGTGGGGGCGCGATGGCATGGACGAGATTTCGCTGGGTGCCGCGACACTGGTCGGCGAGCTGCGCGACGGCACGGTCCGCGAGTACGAAGTGGAGCCCGAGGACTTCGGTCTGGCGATGGCGTCCAGTCGCAACCTGCGGGTCGCAGACGTGGGTGAATCGAAGGCCATGCTGCTGGAAGCGCTGGAAGGCCGGCCTGGCGTGCCGCACGACATTGTCTGCCTCAACGCCGGGGCCGCCCTGTATGCGGCGAATGTGGCCGACTCCATCGACGAAGGCATCACGCTGGCGCGTGCCACCATTGCCAGTGGCGGTGCGCATGCGAAAATGCAGGCATTCGTGGCGGCCACGCGCCGGCTGGCCGATGCCGGTTAAGATGGTGCCGTCCTCCCCACTGTTTCCTCGTTTCGACGGCCGGTATCTGTCCTCATGACCGACATCCTGAACCGCATACTCGCGCGCAAGACGGAAGAGGTGGCCGAGCGCAGCGCGCGCCTGCCGTTGGCGGAGCTTTCCGCGCGCATCGACGACCTGGCGCCCACGCGCGGGTTTGCCGCGGCGATCGAGGCGAAGATCGACGAGGGCCTGCCCGCGGTGATCGCCGAGATCAAGAAGGCCAGCCCGAGCAAGGGCGTGATCCGGCCGCAGTTCGATCCGGCGGCGATCGCCAGCAGCTACGCGAAAGGCGGCGCGGCCTGCCTGTCGGTGCTTACCGACAAGGACTTTTTCCATGGCAGCGAGGATTTCCTGCGCCAGGCGCGCGACGCCTGCCAGCTTCCGGTGTTGCGCAAGGATTTCGTGATCGACCCTTACCAGGTGTACGAGGCGCGCGCGATCGGTGCCGACTGCATCCTGTTGATTGTCGCCGCGCTCAGCGATGCGGCCCTGCTGGAACTGTCGCTGCTGGCGGCGGAACTCGACCTCGACGTACTGTGTGAAGTGCACGATGCCGAGGAACTGGAGCGCGCGCTGGCCTTGCCGGTGCCACTGGTGGGCGTGAACAACCGCAACCTGCGGACCTTCGAGACCTCGCTCGACACCTCGCTCGAGCTGCATGAGCTGATGGAATACGACCGCATCATGGTCACCGAGTCCGGTATCCGTACGGCTGACGATGTGGCGATGCTGCGCGAAGCGGGCATCAACGCGTTCCTGGTCGGCGAGGCGTTCATGCGTGCCGAAGACCCGGGGCTGGAACTGCAGAAGCTTTTCGACGCGCGCTGACGATCATGAATACTGGGGATTCGCCGGCCTCGCCTTGCGGGGCCTTTGAGGCCGTGGATGCGTCACAGGTCGTGCTGTTCGATTTCGACGGCGTACTGGTGCGCGGCGACACCTTCTACTTATTCATGCGTGACCGCTACGCGCGGGCGTGGTGGCGCAGGCTGGCGGCCGTGCTGGTGTTGCCTTGGCTGGTGCTGCAATGGCCCTTTTCGCGTCGTCGTGCGCTGCGGACACTGGTCCACGTGGGTTTGTGGGGACTCGACGAGCAGGGTTACCGCGAGGCCGCCGGGCGTTTCGGTGCATCGCTGGCACGCCGTCCGGGACAGTTCTGCCGCGATGGCCTGCGCCAGTTGCGACGACATCTGGCCGATGGGCACCGGGTGCTGGTGGTGACCGGGTGCGAGGCGCACCTGACGCGCACCGTGCTGGAAGAACTCGGGCTGGGTGGCATTCCGGTCGTCGCCTCGTCGTTGCGGCCGGGCTGGCTGGGCATGCGCACCGGACGCCACAACGTGGGTCGGGAGAAAGTGCGGTCACTGACGGAATTGGCGGTGAGCGGCTGTGCCGTCGCCTACAGTGATTCGAGCATGGATATTCCGATGCTGAAGCTCGCCGAAGGCCCGGTGCTGGTGAATGCCTCGCCTTCGACCTGCAAGCGCGTCGAACGCGCGCTCGGCAAGTCGGTCGATCGGGTCGAGTGGTACTGAGCATGGCTTGCCGCACCGACGTGCCGCATATACGTTGGCGCTGACGCATTTCCTGGGCGAGGTCCTCCGTGTATCTGGCATCTCTGGGCAAGCTGGCGCTGGCCAGCCGGCTGAAGGCGCTCAGCGACCAGCTGTATGGCGCGGTCGATCAGGTCTATCAGCTGTCGGATGCGGGCATCGAGTCGCGCTGGCTGCCGGTGCTGCACTATCTGTGGGGTGCGGGCCCGCACTCGGTGACCCAGGTGGCAGTGGCGATCGGCCAGGCGCATTCGGCGGTCAGCCAGCTGGCCGACAAGCTGGTGCGGGCCGGCATGGTCAGGCGGCAGCGCGACCCTCTGGACGGCCGTCGGAGTGTGCTGGAACTGACCGACCAGGCGCACCGTGTCCTGTCAGGGCTCGGCCCGACCTGGCTTGCGGTGCAACGGGGGTTGGACGACGCGCTGGGGTCATCGCATGTAAATAGTCTGCTGGACGCCGTGTCCGTCTGCGAACGGGCGATGGCCGAGCGGCCGCTGGCGGATGCGGTACTGGCCGCGCGTGCGGCGCTGCTGGCCGAGCCGCTACAGATCGTGCCGTATGCGGCGCAATGGCGCGAACATTTCAGTCGCCTGAATGTGCAGTGGCTGCAGAGGCACTTCATGGTCGAGGATATCGATCGCAAGGTGCTTGGCGATCCCGAGCACTACATCCTGCAGCCGGGTGGCGCGATTTTTTTCGCTCGCCTGGGCACGGAGATCATCGGCACGTGCGCCCTGCTGCACGAGTCGCCGGGGGTCTTCGAGCTGACCAAGATGGGCGTGGATGAAGGGTTCCGTGGCCTCGGTGCCGGGCGACGCCTGCTCGACGAGGCCATTGCCGAATTCCACCGGCGCGGTGGCGTGCGCTTGTTCCTGGAGTCCAACAGCATGCTGCGGACGGCGCTGCACATGTATGAAGCCGCGGGTTTCCGCATGCAGTCGGCACCGCGGCCGGGTTCGCACTACGCACGGGCCGACGTGTACATGATCTACGAGCCGGCCGGAAGCGTGGCCGGGGAGCCCGGCCCGGCAGCAGGCCGCGATACGCGCTCCTAGCGCGTGCCGCGGACCACGATGGTCTTGCCCGAGACGTCGATCATGCCCTGTTCTTCCAGCTGCTTGAGCACGCGGCCGACCATTTCGCGCGAGCAGCCCACGATGCGGCTGACTTCCTGGCGCGAGATGCGGATCTGGGTGCCTTCGGGGTGGGTCATGGCGTCCGGTTCGTCGCACAGGTCGAGCAGCGTGCGCGAGATGCGGTTGGTGACGTCCATGAACGCCATGCGGCTGACCTGGCGCGAGGTGCGCAGCAGGCGGTTGGTGAGCTGGGCGCCGATGGCGAAGAGGATTTTCGGGCATTCCTCGCGCAGCGGACCTTCCAGCAGCTGGAACAGTCGCTCGTAGCTGATCTCGGCCATTTCGCACGGGGTGCGGCTGCGTACCACCGACTCGCGCTGCGCCTGCTCCACGAACAGCCCCATTTCGCCGATGAACTGGCCGCGGCTGATATAGGCCAGGATCAGTTCGCGCCCCTGTTCGTCCTCGGTGCAGACCGCCAGCGAGCCGTCGATCACGTAGTACAGGGTGTTGGCCGGGTCGCCGGGGCGGATGATGGCGGTCTTGCCCGGATAGCGGCGGCGGTGGCACAGGGCCAGGAAACGTTCCATCGAGGCGGGGTCTGGCGCGAAGCCGAGAGGGGCCTGGGAGCGTTCGAAGGCCTGCTGGAGCTGATATTTGAGTTGTGCCACGAGTTGCCGTCCTAAATGAATAGTGTCTCAAGGGCCGCCGATGAACGGCGGCCGCATCCTGTATGTGCGGGTCCCTTGCAACCCCACCATTATGGCAAAGTGGCGGCGGGGTAACAGGTTCAGTTTTTCGGGATTTTGTCGCATAATTGACAGTCTTTAGCCCATGCGGACTGTCGCATGGGCTTAACCGGGGGCGTGCAGGATAAGGGTCTTGCACGTCCAGTACCCAGCGGGGACCCTTGCTGCTAACCCGCCTCGTCTGCTGGCCGTGAACTGGCCATGGAGAGTCGTCGTGGTTAAACCCCTTCCCCGACTGCGCCTGCAGGGTTTCAACAACCTGACCAAGGCGCTGAGCTTCAACATCTACGACATCTGCTACGCGGTGTCGGAAGAACAGCGTCAACGCTACATCGAGTATATCGATGAGCAGTACGACGCCGATCGTCTTACCCAGATCCTCACCGACGTGGCCGAGATCATCGGCGCGAACATCCTGAACGTGGCCCGCCAGGACTACGATCCGCAGGGCGCCTCGGTGACCATCCTGATCTCCGAGGAGCCGGTGGTGGAGAAGCTTGGCCGCGATTCGATCGCGGGCGCAGTGGTGGCCCACATGGACAAGAGCCACATCACCGTCCACACCTATCCGGAAACGCATCCGCACAACGGTATCGCCACCTTCCGTGCGGATATCGACGTGGCCACCTGTGGCGTGATCTCGCCGTTGAAGGCACTGAACTACCTGATCGACAGCTTCGAGTCGGACATCGTGGTGTGCGATTACCGCGTACGCGGCTTCACCCGCGACGTGAAGGGCAAGAAGCACTTCATCGACCACAAGATCAACTCGGTGCAGGACTACCTGGCGCGTCACATCAAGCAGAAGTACGAGATGTTCGACGTGAACGTGTACCAGGAGAACATGTTCCACACCAAGATGCACATCAAGGACTTCGACCTCGACACCTATCTGTTCGAGGCGCATGCCGACGACCTCTCCTTCAAGGAGCGGCAGAAGATCGAGTCGCTGCTGCGGCGCGAGATCGAGGAACTGTTCCACGGCCGCAACCTGATGTGACACCAAGCCCGCCGCCAGGCGGGCTTTTCGTTGGTGGGTACCGGCGGACGACTTTCACCGGTGGCTGCCGGCACCGGTCAACGGAGTCGTGTGGGACCCGTGATTCCGGGTCAGATGCGGTAGGCCACGGTCTTCATCACCATCGAGCTGGCGTGCATCAGCTGCGGGATCGGAAATGCCAGCCGGATACCGCCGTGCTCCTGTGCGTTGTCGGCGTGACGGATTTCGTCGGCCTGCATCTGGGTGAGGATGGCGCGCGAGCGGTCGTCCTGCGGGGGCAGGCGTTCGAGATGTTCGGCAAGATGTGCTTCGACCTGGTGCTCGGTCTCCACCACGAAACCCAGGCTGACCGCATCGCCGACCAGGGCGGCCAGCGCGCCGATCGCATAGCTGCCGGCGTACCACAGGGGATTCAGCAGGCTGGGGCGGCTTTCCAGCTCGCGCAGCCGGCCGGCGCACCAGGCCAGGTGATCGGTCTCCTCGGCGGCAGCCTGCAGCAGGTGGGCACGGTTCGCATCGCTGCGGGCCAGCGCGGCCTGGCCGTCGTAAAGCGCCTGGGCGCAGACCTCGCCGGTGTGGTTGATGCGGATGAGGCCGGCGACATGACGTCGCTCGGTTTCGTCCAGCTCATTCGCCGGAAGGCCGGTGGCTGGCGACGGACGATGCGCTTCCGGCGAGCCGGCCACGGTTTCCAGGGCGCGTTCCAGGCCGCACAGGATGCGATCGAGCGGGGACAGGGCGCGTATGTTCATGGCGTATTTTTTCCAGTGGATTCCAGTTGCCTGGCCAGCAGCGTCAGCGGATGCTGCAGGGGCCAGTGATCGCCGCGGACACGCATGCCTGCGGCCAGATGGAGCCGGCAGCCGATATTGGACGACAGCAGACGTTCCGGTGCCAGCGCCGATACGCGGTCCAGCAAGGCGTCACGCAGAATGTCGGCCCGTTCCGGAAATTCCAGTACATGGCTGCCCGCGGCGCCACAGCAGTAAGGCGGGCCGCCGACGCGTGCGAGATCAAGGTCGGGGATGCGGCGGAGCAGCTGCATCAGTGCTTCGTCGTTGCGCGCCACGTTGACCTGGGTGCAGGGCATATGAATGGCAACGGATTGTGACAGCGGCCGGAAATGCAGCCGGTCGGCGCGCAACGCAAGCAGGCTGAACGGGTCATCGACGGCCACGCCGGGCAGTGCGCGGCGCAGTGTGCCAAGGCAGCCCGGGGTGATGGTCACCAAGTGCCGGGCGCCACTAGCTTGCCAGGCTTCCCGCACTGCAATGGCTGCCCGCTCGGCCGCGGCGACTTCGCCGCCATGGAGGTCCAGCGCGCCACAGCAGAATGCCGGCAGTACAAAGACCCGATAGCCGGCCGCACGCAGCAGTTCACGGGCGGCCTGTTGTGCCTCGGCATCTTCCACGCTGGCGACGCAGCCGGGGAACAGGCCGATGGTGTCAGCGTCGCTTGCCGATGACGGCTCGCGGGATGAGGTCATCACTGCGGCCGGCGAGCTCGTGGGCAGCAGGTCGAGTGCGGTGCGCGCGGCGGAACGTTCCGGCAGCAGGTGGCGCAGCCAGTCCCTGGCGCGGGGCGGGAGAAGCCGGTGCAGCAGGCGGAGGGCACGTGGATGGCGCAGCAGCGAAATCAGCCGCCCAGGACGGCGCGGTGACGGGCCGAGCAGGGCACGGGTCGCCGTCAGCAGCTCGCCGTAGTCGACCTTGGCCGGACAGACGCGTTCGCAGGCCATGCAGCCCAGGCAGTGGTCGAGGTGTTCGCGCAGGGCGGGTGTCGGCGATACCTGGCCGCGGGCCAGCGCCGCGGCCAGGGCGATGCGCCCGCGCGGCGACTCGGCCTCGCTGGCGTCCAGTGCATAGGTGGGGCAGGCCGGCAGGCACAGGCCGCATTGCACGCACTGGTCGGCCAGGGTGGCAATTCGGGCGGGGGTATTCTCAAGCGGCATGTTGTTCATGCTATCATTCCCGGCTCGCAGCTCGACGAGGTCGGGCTTGCGCGATAGGTGAAAGCTCGGCTATCATCTCGCGCCTTTAGTTCCACACGATTCCGCCCACCGCCTTCGTGGCGGCAGATCAGGTATTCCGAAATGAAAACGTTCAGCGCCAAGCCGGAAAGCGTCAAGCGCGACTGGTTCGTGGTTGATGCCACGGACAAGACGCTCGGCCGTCTGTCGACCGAGATCGCCCGTCGCCTGCGCGGCAAGCACAAGCCGGAGTTCACCCCGCACGTCGACACCGGCGACTACATCGTCGTGATCAACGCGCAGAAGGTGGCCGTCACCGGTGCCAAGCTGGACGACAAGATGTACCACCGCTTCACCGGCTACGTCGGCAACCTGAAGACCACCAGTCTGAAGGACATGCTGGCGACGCATCCGGAGCGCGTCATCGAGATCGCCGTCAAGGGCATGCTGCCGAAGAACCCGCTGGGTCGTGCCATGTACCGCAAGCTCAAGGTGTACGGCGGCGCCGAGCATCCGCATACCGCCCAGCAGCCGCAGGCGCTGGAAATCTAAGGAAACATCATGGCGATTCAGCAGAATTACGGCACCGGCCGCCGCAAGACCTCCGCCGCCCGCGTGTTCCTGCGCAAGGGCAACGGCGCGATCGTAGTCAACGGCAAGCCGCTCGATGAGTTTTTCGGTCGCGAAACCTCGCGCATGATCGTGCGTCAGCCGCTCGAACTGACCGAGAACACCGAAAAGTTCGACATCATGGTCACCGTGGCTGGCGGCGGCATCACCGGCCAGGCCGGCGCGATCCGCCTGGGCATTGCCCGCGCGCTGATCGAGTACGACGAGGCCCTGAAGTCGCCGCTGCGCAAGGCCGGCTTCGTGACCCGCGACGCCCGCGAGGTCGAGCGCAAGAAGGTGGGTCTGCACAAGGCACGTCGTGCCACGCAGTTCTCCAAGCGCTAAACTACGTTTCATAGCCCCGTCGCCAAGCGGTAAGGCACCTGACTCTGACTCAGGCATTCGGAGGTTCGAATCCTTCCGGGGCTGCCAAACAAGAATCGCCCGATACCTGTCGGCGCGATCCCGCAAAAACCCGCCGCAAGGCGGGTTTTTGTGTTTCCGAAGGTCGGTGTCTGGCGATGTGCCCAGCGTGCATCCGGCGCGTCCGGCGTCAAGCCGAGCCCGACATTGCCGAAATACATGCGTTGAGGAACTTTCCGGGGGCACCTCTACGCTACCCTAGCGCTGCCCATGGGCATTTCGGTTACCGGTCCACTGGAAGGCGATATTTGGGGATGCGACATACCGGCTGGTTTCAATCGCGGCGTGCGGGGCGTACAGCAACGCCCACCTATGTCAGCCGACGAGTGGAAGAGAGACTTCCCGCAGCCGGTATGTGCAGATGGCTGCCGACACCGGTGAGGTCAATCGAGCGCATCGGGTGCATCAGGGAGCCCGGTCATGCATGAGGGCGGCACATCGCCACGCTGGATGGCGATTGCGCTGGTGATCCTGCTTAGCATGGGGGCGCTGTCCGCACTGCGTATTCCACTCCGCCTGCCACCCGCGCCGCCGCTTCGCCAGCTGCCGCTTACAGCGTTGCCGGGGTCGGCGATCGAGGTATGGGTCAGCACGCAGGACCGTCGTCTGCAACTGGCGCGGCAGCCGGATATCCCGGTTGCCGTGCAAGCTGCCGCATCGGCCGACATCGTGATCGATACCCGTCGAAGTTATCAGTCCATCGTGGGTTTCGGCGGGGCGTTGACGGATAGTTCGGCGTGGCTGATGCAGCACCGCATGACTGCGGCGCAGCGGGCGGCCCTGTTGCGGAATCTGTTCGGTCCGCCGCCAGGTCTTGGGTTGAACATGCTCAGGCTCACCATCGGGGCCTCCGACTTCTCGCGCAAGCCTTACACGCTGGACGATATGCCTGCTGGCCAGGTCGACCCGGAACTGCAGCACTTCAATATCGCGGCCGACCTGCGCAACGTGGTGCCGACGCTGCGCGAGCTGCTGGACGACGATCCTGAGCTGCGTATCGTCGCTTCGCCATGGAGTGCGCCGGCATGGATGAAAACCAGTGCCAATCTCATCGGTGGCACGCTGCTGCCGCAATACGAGAGTGTCTACGCCCAGTATCTGGTCAAGTATGTCGATGCCTTCCGAGGTCTGGGTATCCCGATCTGGGGTCTGACGCTCCAGAACGAGCCGGCGTTCGAGCCGGTGACCTATCCGGGCATGCTGCTGCCGGCCGATATGCGGGCCCGTATCATCGGGCAGTACCTCGGGCCGGCCTTGGCCGCACGCGAGCCACAGACCCATATCCTGGCCTGGGACCACAACTGGGATGCTCCCGCGCAGCCGCTGAGCGTGCTCGCTGATCCGGGTGCCGCGCGCTACATACGCGCGGTCGCCTGGCATTGCTATGCAGGCGACCCAACTGCGCAGACGCAGGTGCATAGTGCCTACCCCGGTAAGGGAGTCTATGTGACCGAATGCTCGGGCGGCGACTGGGCTTCTGCGGAGGGTGGCGAGCTGCTCTGGTTCGCCCAGGACCTGTTGCTCGGAAGTCTGCGCAACTGGGCACGCGGCGTCATTTACTGGAACCTGGTACTGGACGAGCAGCACGGTCCGCATGACGGTGGCTGCGGCAACTGCAGGGGGCTGGTGACGGTCGATTCGAAGACCGGCGAAATAAGCCGCAACGATGAGTACTACGCGTTCGCCCACTACAGCCGGTTCGTGCGCCCCGGCGCCGTGCGCGTGTGGTCCACTGCAACCGGGCCGGGGCTCGATAACGTGGCCTTCCGCAATGCCGACGGAGGGTCGGTGGTGCTGGTGGTCACCAACAGCACCAACAGGCCGCATCGCGTGAGGGTGCAGCAGGGCAAGGTGTTCTTCGCATACACCATGCTGCCGATGAGCGTGGCGACGTTCGAGTGGAATCCGGCGTTGGCTGCGGAGGGCTGGGAGACGCGCCTGAAGCATTACGCGGGAGCGTTGCTGCAGATGTTCATGCCGCATGACGGCAAGGCGGGGTCTGACCTGCATTGATGCCGGGTCATCGGTGGCGTCAATGGCGGTTGTCGTGACGCGGGGCAGGTTGTCGCCACTGCCGTCGACAGGCGTCGACGGCAGCAGGGAAATGCTCAGATCTCGCGGTCGCCCACCAGCACCACGTCGGCGGGGCGCCGCGCGAACAGGCCCACGGTAACGATGCCGGGCAGCTGGTTCAGGTCGCGCTCCAGTGCGACCGGATCGGTGATGCGCCAGCCGTGCACGTCGATGATCCAGTTGCCATTGTCGGTGACCACGCCGTCGCGCCATACCGGGTTGCCGCCGCGCTTCACGATCTCGCGGCCGATCAGGCTGCGCGCCATCGGGATCACTTCGATCGGCAGCGGGAACGTGCCGAGCACGTCGACCTGCTTGCTCGAGTCGATGATGCAGACGAACTTCTGCGCGGTTTCGGCCACGATCTTTTCGCGCGTCAGCGCGGCACCGCCACCCTTGATCAGGCGCTTGTGCGGGTCGCACTCGTCGGCGCCATCAATGTAGATCGTCAGTGGCCCGGTGCTGTTGAGATCCAGTATCTCGATGCCGTGCTTGCGCAGCTGGGCGGTGGATTGTTCGGAGCTGGACACGGCGCCCTTGATGCGGTCCTTCATGCCGGCCAGGGCTTCGATGAAGTAGGCCACAGTGGAGCCGGTGCCGACGCCGACGACGGCGCCATCCTCGACGTAGCGGATGGCGGCTTCGCCGGCCAGGCGTTTCTCGTTTGCGTTGCTCATGGGGTCGTTCCTGAAGGAGTAAGAGGGCGAGAAGTCATTCCAGCGCGAGAATGGTCTGCCAGTGCGTGGCATCCACGGGCATCACCGACAGCCGGTTGCCCTTGCGCAGCAGCGCCATGCCGTCGAGATCCTGCCGCGCCTGCAGTTCCTTCAGGGTGACGGTGCGCTTCAGCTTGCGCACGAAGGCCACGTCCACCAGCATCCAGCGCGGGCTGTCGCGTGAACTGGCCGGGTCGAAGTACTTGCTCTTCGGGTCGAACTGGCTCGGGTCGGGGTAGGCGTCGGTGGCCACCTTGGCAATACCGACGATGCCGGGCTCGCTGCAGTTGGAGTGGTAGAAGAACACCTGGTCTCCCACGCGCATGCCATCACGCATGAAGTTGCGTGCCTGGTAGTTGCGCACGCCATCCCACGGCTCCTGCTTGTTGCGCTTCAGGTCGTCGATGGAAAAGGCGTCCGGCTCGGACTTCATCAGCCAGTGGTTTTTCATGCGGCAGCTCCGTCGGCATGGCAGTCGATCAGTTCGCGGTCGGTGGCGACGAAGTCCAGCGGCACGTCCCAGGGTTCGGCATCGATCGCCTCAAGCTGCTGGAAGGCATAGGCGATGCCGACCAGTAGCGGTTCGGTGGGGCGTGCCTGGTCCTTGAGAAAGGCAAAGCTCTGGTCGTAATAGCCGCCGCCGTAGCCGATCCGGTGTCCACGGCGGTCGAAGCCCAGCAGCGGCACCAGTACCAGGTCGAGCTGGAAAGGGGCGAACCACTGTTCGGGTGCGACCGGTTCGGGGATGCCATAGCGATTGGGCGATACCGGGTCGCCCGCCTGCCAGGGCGCGAAACGCAGTTCGCGATGATCGCCCACCAGCGGCAGCAGGAACTGCTGGCCGCGCTCGGCCAAGGGCGGAATGGCGAGGTTCAGCGGCAGCTCGCCGTCGCTGGCCCAGTAGCCGGCCACGCGCTGGTCGGTATGGAATTCGGGCAGTTGCTCCAGACTGCGGCGCAGGCCCTGTGCCGCAGCCATGCGCTGTGGCGGAGACAGCGCGCGCCGCTGCGCAAGCAACTGCTGGCGGAGTTCACTGCGTCGGGCAGATGCGTCCACGGTGGCGTGTCTCCAGGAAGCATGGCGCGTCCGCTGGACGTCGCCGCAGGCGGCCCGTCACCGGCGGATGGCACCAGAGGGCACCCGCCGTACGGAAAATAGGGTGGCGTCTACCGCGATGCCGCTGCCCACCAAACGACCTTGATCCACGATGGATCAGGTGGGAGGGCAATCAGGGTCTCAAGGCTTTCCGCTCGTGGCGGACATGCGCAACAACCAAGAAAGGCCGACCCGGGGCCGTATTTAGGAACAAGGCAAATGTAAGAGTGTGCTGGCGCACACCGCAGAGAACGCCGAGGGCTATTTTACTAGCGGGCCGGACTGGGCGTCGAGTGCCGCCTCGAGCCTGCGGCGCAGCGCGACCAGGGCGTCGGTGACGTTGTGGTCGGTACCGTCATGCTGCCTGCGCAGCCCGAGAAACTCATGCGTGATGCTGATCGCCGCAAGCACCGCAAGCCGGTCGAAGCCCGGTGCCTTGGCGTTGGCGCGCAGTTCGCGCATCTTGCGGTCGAGGTAGCTGGCCGCCTCGAGCAGGCCATCGCGTTCTTCAGGAGCACAGGCGATCAGGAATTCGCGGTCGACCAGACGCAGTGCCACCGGTTCGCTGGCTTGGGTCGTTTCAGCCATTGCTTTCGAGCGCCTTCAATCGCTGGATCATCGCCTCGACACGACTGCGCGCCTGCTCGTTGCGAGCCATCAGGCCGGCACGTTCGGTGGACAGCTGTTCCTGGCTGTGCCGCAGGCTGCGGTTTTCCTCGTGAAGCCGGCGCACCATGTCGAGCAGACGATCGATCTGCTGGGTCAGTGCGGTGACTTCGTGCTGGACGGCGTCGGGCGAGCTCATGCTGCCGACTATATCAGCAGACGAAGCGAATTCCGTGGGGCGGATCGCGGAACCGCGCAGGGGCAGTTCAGGTGGCTCCGGGAGCCGCCTCGCCCGCGGATGCACTGCGCCCCGCCTGCTGACGCACTGTTAGACTGGCGGCCTGTTTCGAGTCCTGGAGTTGCCACGATGACCGCCGACGAAATCATCGGCTACGACGAGCTGGATGCCCTGAGCGCGCGTCTGGGCCTGGCCGTCGATGCCAGCGAATTGCACGGTTCGCTGTGCGGCTTTCTCGCGGGCGGCGGAACGCTCGATGGCGGCAGCCTGACGTCGGCGCTGCACCTCGATGCAGCCGGTGATACGGCGTCCGCATCGGACCAGGCCATGCTGCAGCGGCTGGTGCGACAAAGTGAAGCCGAACTGGCCGACCCCGAGCTGGGTTTCGAGCCGCTGTTGCCGGCAGACGATCGTCCGTTGTCGGAGCGTGCCGAGGCGCTGGGCGACTGGTGCCGCGGCTTTCTCGGCGGCTTTGGCCTGACCGGGGCGGGTACGCACGCCAAGCTTTCCGACGAGGCGCAGGAAATCCTGCGCGATATCGAGACGCTCGCCGGTTCCGCATTCGACTTCGGCGACGAAAGCGAGGACGAGGATGCGCTGATCGAACTGCACGAGTTCGTGCGCATGGCGGCGATGCTGCTGCATGCCGAGTGTGCCGGTGGCCGCAACCGGCCGACGGGTGGCACGCTGCATTGAGCATCGCCCCCGGTGAATTCGCGCGTCGCCGGCGCCAGCTGATGAAGATGGCGGGCGAGGATGCGGCACTGCTCGTGGCCGCCGCGCCCGAACGCATGCGCAGTGCCGACGCAGCCTGGCCGTACCGGCAGGATTCGGACTTCCACTACCTCACCGGCTTCCCCGAATCCGGTGCCGTGCTGGCCCTGCTGCCGGGGCGCCGGCATGGCGAAGCCGTGCTGTTCTGCCGCGAGCGGGACCCCGGGCACGAACGCTGGCATGGCGAGTCGGTCGGAACCGAGCGCGTGGTGAGCGCGTACGGCATGGACGATGCCTTTCCGATCGACGACATCGACGACATCCTGCCCGGCATGATCGAGGGGCGGGCGCGGGTATATTGCCATTTCGGTCGCGAACCGGCGTTCGATGCCCAGTTGATGGGCTGGATGCGTCGTCTGCGCGAGCTGCGCGGCGGCGGTGTGGCACCCAAGGAGTTCGTGGCGCTGGGTCATCTGCTGCACGACCTGCGCCTGTACAAGTCGCGCGACGAGTTGCGCCTGATGCGGCACGCTGCGGCGATTGCGGCCGAAGCACATGTGGCGGCGATGCACGTCGCGCTACCCGGGCGGCGCGAGTACGAAGTGGAGGCGGAACTGCTGCGCGCGATCCGCATGCGCGGCGCGGTACCGGCCTTCACGCCGATCGTCGCCGGCGGCGCGAATGCCTGCACCATGCACTACACCGCGAACCGCGCGCAGCTTTCCGCTGGCGACATGCTGCTGATCGACGCGGGTGCCGAGCTGGACTGCTATGCCTCCGACATCAGCCGCACGATTCCCGTCAATGGCCGCTTCAGCCGCGAACAGCGTGCCTTGTACGAAATCGTGCTCGAAGCCCAGTTGGCGGCGATTGACGAGGTGCGGCCGGGTCACCCCTTCGACGCGGCCCATCATGCGGCAGTGCGGGTGATCGCCGAGGGGCTGTGTGCGCTCGGCCTCCTCGATGGCGATGCCGACACGGCGATCGCCGAGGGCAGTTACCGGCGCTTCTTTCCCAGCAAGACCGGGCATTGGCTGGGCATGGACGTGCATGACGTCGGCGACTATCGGGTCGATGGTGAGCCACGCCTGCTCGAGCCAGGCATGGTGGTGACCGTGGAGCCGGGCATCTACGTGCCGCCGGACGAGCCCGGCGTGGCCGAACGCTGGCGCGGGATCGGCATCCGTATCGAGGACGATGTGGCGGTGGTGCGGGAGGGATGCGAGGTGCTGTCGGCGGATGTGCCGAAGGCTCCTGCCGACATCGAAAAGCTGCTGGCGGCGCGCTGACCGGGGCGTTTCCGCGAGCCGTGCGGATCGGCGTCACGGGCTGTCGCCTGTCGTCGTTGCCGCGGGGCTGCGGTTGCCCTGTGCGACGAGGCCCCTGTAGATTGATTCCGGGTGCCTGCCGCATGGGCGGCAAGGCAGGTCAATGCGCAGGTCGGGCCGCCGCGCGGAGTTTCGCTACATGAATCGACAGCCTGACCGGCGTGAGCTGCCGCGTGTCCAGCACCTGGCCGAGCGCGCCTTGTCCGCACTCGAAAGCTTCCTTCACATCGAGGCAGTCAGCGGTATCGTGCTGCTGCTCGCGGCTGCGCTGGCGCTGGTCTGGGCCAACTCCTCGGCGGCCGACAGCTACCACCACCTGTGGCATACCGAGCTGTCGATCAGTGTGGGCAGTCATGTGTTCTCGCGCTCGCTGCACTTCTGGATCAACGACGGTCTGATGACGGTGTTTTTCCTGGTTGTCGGCATGGAGATCCGGCGCGAGATCCACGAAGGCGCGCTCAGCGACTTCCGCCAGGCGGCGCTGCCGATGGCGGCAGCCCTGGGTGGCGTGGCGGCGCCGGCGCTGATCTACATGAGCCTGAATGCGCTGCCGGCCCGGCATCATGGCTGGGCCATTCCTACGGCGACCGATATTGCCTTCGCCGTGGGTGTGCTGGCCCTGCTGGGTCGTTCGATTCCGGCCAACCTGCGCATTTTCCTGCTGGCCCTGGCGATCATCGACGACATCGTCGCCGTGCTGATCATCGCCGTGTTCTACTCCGGTGGCATGGACTACAGCGGCTTCCTGGCCGTCGGTCTCGGCATCCTGGTGCTGCTGGGCATGCAGAGGATCGGTATCGGTTCGGCGTATCCGTATGTGGTGCCGGGCGCGATCATCTGGGTCGGCATGCTGATGACGGGCGCGCATCCCACATTGTCGGGCGTGATCCTGGGGCTGATGACGCCGGTACGCTCGCTGCCCATGCGCGAACGACCGCTGGATGTCATTTCGCGTGTCTCCGGCGAGTTGAATCATGACCAGGTGACGGCGCACGATCCGCATACCTTGATGCAACCCCTGCGGCAGCTGCGGGTGGCCCAGCGTGAAGTGCTGGCGCCGGTCAGCCGTGTGCAGATGGCGTTGCACCCCTGGGTGGCCTACGGCGTGATGCCGTTGTTCGCATTGGCCAACGCGGGCGTGGGGCTGGGTGGCGTCCACCTTTCCGGTGGTGCGCAGTTCGTGATGCTAGGCGTCGTGCTTGCGCTGGTGCTGGGCAAGCCGGTGGGCGTCATCACGGTGAGCTGGCTGGCGGTCCGCCTTGGCTGGTGCCGCTTGCCGCAGGGCGTTTCCTGGGGAGGCTTGTGCCTGGTCGGTCTGCTGGCGGGCATCGGCTTCACCATGGCCATCTTCATCGCCATGCTCGCCTTCGCGGACGAGAACATGCTGGAAGCGGCGAAGCTGGGCGTGCTGGTGGCCTCGCTTATCTCCGCGGTGCTGGGTCTGGCATGGGGCGGCATCTATGTGCGTCGCCTGCGGCTGCGTAGCGCGGCGGCTGTCCGAGGCGGTGTCGATTCCGCCGCATAGCGCTTCCCTGCCACGCAGGGAGGTGCGGCAGGTTTCGTGTTGGTGCCTCAGTCGGTCAGGGCAAACGCATCGCGGGTCAGGTTTTCCGGCGCGCTTTCGGTGCAGACCACGTCGTCTTCGATGCGGATGCCGCCGTAGGGGCGGAAGGCATCGACCCTCGCCCAGTCGATGTCGCTGGCGAAAGGCTTGTCTTTCAGCTCCTGCAGCAACATGTCGATGAAGTAGAGCCCCGGCTCGATGGTCACCACCATGCCGGGTTCCAGTACACGGGTCATGCGCAGGTAGGGATGGCCTTCGGGGCGTGCGATGCTGCCGCCATTTTCGTCACGCTGAAAGCCGGCGACGTCGTGCACCTGCAGGCCGATCGAATGGCCGAGGCCGTGCGGGAAGAACGCCGAGGTGACGCCGGATTCGACCGCGCCTTCCGCCGTCATGCGGATCAGGCCGTGTTCGCGCAGGATGTCGGCCAGTACATGGTGAGCGTGGATGTGCAGGTCGGCATAGTTCTGTCCGGCACGGACCTTCGCGACGAAGCCGCGTTGTGCGGCATCCATGCTGTCGATCAGGGCCTGGAATTCGCCGTGCCCCGATGCGGCGTAGGTGCGGGTGATGTCGCTTGCATAACCTGCGCTGCTGGCGCCTGCGTCGATCAGGAAGGATCGATGTTCGGCTGGCGGTGTGCGATCGAGATGCATGTAGTGCAGCACCGCACCGTGCTGGTTGAGGCCCACAATGCTGGTATACGGCAGTTCGGCGTCGGTCTGCCGGGCGGCGGCGAGGTAGGCCATGTGGATGCCGAACTCGCTTTCGCCGGCACGGAACGCGGCTTCGGCCGCGGCATGGGCGCGCGTGCCGATGCGGCTGGCGTCACGCATCCGTTCCAGTTCGTACGGGGTCTTGAAGCTGCGCTGCCAGTGCAGGCAGTCGATCACGGCCTGTGGATTGTTGACCGTCACCCCGTCGATGGTCGGGCAGGCCGGCGCGATCACCGCACAGCGACCACGGGGCAGGTGAGCAACGGCCTCGCTCACATTGCGTACGACGACGATGTCGAAGTGCTCGACCCAGTAGCCGGAGGGGGCTTCGGGCACGACGTGCCAGTAGTCGCTCGGCTGCACGAAGATCAGGGTCGGCTTCCGGCCCGGTGCATAGGCGATCCAGCTGCCCGGTACATCGGCCAGCGGCAGCCAGTGCCTGAAGTGCGGGTTGGCGACGAAGGGGTAGTCCTGGTCGTCGAGAAATTTGCGCAGCGGCGTGCCCGCGGCGATCAGCAGGTGATCGAAGCCCGCCAGGGCCAGTGCCTGGTCGGCGTGCGCACGCACCGTGGCCAGATGCTGGGCGTAAAGCAGGGCGATGCGGTCGTTCATGCGGACTCCTGACAGGTTGCTGCAGCCTGCCAGTCTAACGCGATGTTCGCGACGACCTATGTGTCGTTCAGGCCAGACGCAGCCACTGACTCAGTCGTGCAGCGTCGTCCTGGGCGATGGCAATGATGCGATAGCCGGCCCAGACCTGGCCGGGCCGAGCGGCTGGCTGGTGCCATTGGGCCTGGATGCCCACTTCGATGGTAGGCGTGGGCACGCCAGCCATGGGCAGGTTCAGCCGGACCTGATAGACCGCATCCGGAGTGGGCGGGTGCTGGCCGATCAGCAGCATGCCCGTGGCGGAAAGATTGCCCAGGTAGCCCAGTGGCTGGTCACGGATGACATCCATGACGGTGACTGTGGCGTTGACCGATTTGCGCGGTGCGCGCCGCTGTTCGTTGTGGTTCGATGCCGTGTTCATGGCTGTCCGCCGCTCTGCGCCGGGCGCAGCAGGTTGCTGGTGAGCGAGCGCCAGGCACGATCAAGCAGGTTGTCGCGCTGCTGCTGCATTTCGCGGACCCGGCCGCTGGCCATGGCGCGTGCGAGTTCCCGCAGGTTCAGTTCTTCGCCGCGCTGGCCACGACGTGTCACGAACAGGCTGTTGCCTGTCATGGGCGAGAACCAGGCCAGCTTGAGTACGCTGGTCTGCCCGCTGGCGGGATCGGTGAACTCGAACCAGGTGCCATAAGGCAATTGGCGAAGGCGATTGTGGATGCGTGCTTCCTGCGGGCCGAGTGGTGCTTCCCGTGATTCGTTGGTGCTGGCGACAGGCTTGCTTTCCTGATCGCGCTGCTCGCCCAGTCGCGGATGCTTCTTCAGGCGCATGGCCAGGTCGGTGGTGCTGAGCTGGTTTTCCTGCGCGCTCGCCGGGGCTGGTTTGGGTTGTTCTGCCTGTTCTGCCGGCACTTTTTCGCGGGACGTCGCGGGAGACCCGACCACGGGTGCGGATGTCGTCGCGGATGCGGCCGTCGGCGGCGCTGGCACCGAAGCCGAAGCGGAAACTGGAGCCGAAGCGGAGACTGGAGCTGGAACCGGTTCCGTTGCTCGTGTGGGCGCTGCTGTCGATGCGGCGGCGGGCGCTGCAGTCGTAGTGCTGTCGACCGCGGGCTTGTCAGTTCTGGATGCCGGCACCGAGACCCTGATGTCCGGCATGCTGCCGGGTGAGGGCGGTGTGGCGGTGGGAGCGGGAATGCCTGTGCCGATCAGGCGCTGGGCGACCTGCTCGGCCTCCTCGGGATGCATGCCGATCTGCTGCAGGCCGCTTTCCACTTCGCGCTGCAGTTGCGCCGGGTCGCCGACGGGTGCAAGTCCAAGCAGCTGGTCGGTGATCTCCAGGCGCGAGCGGAAGGCTTCGCTTTCTTCGCCATTGCGCAGCAGGGTAAGAGCCAGCACGTCGGACCAGGCGCGTTCGAGCAGTGCACGCAGCAGGCCGCGTGGCTGCGAGCGCATGAAACGCTCGTTCATCAGCTCGGCGGCGCGATGGCGGGCATGGTCGAGCTTCTCGCGACCCTGCATGGCCTCGATGTGACGTCGCTCGGTCGCCTTGGCCTTGCGGGCAAGCTGGGCCAGGTGGTGCTCGATGTCGGCCAGCAATGCCGTGTACAGGCCAGCGCTGGGCGGCTCCTTGCGGGCACGCTCCACCAACTGCTCGAGCTGGGCGAGCAAGGGGCGGTCGACCTCGCCGTTGGGATCGTCGAGCCAGTCGTTGGCGGCCTGGGCGACGGTGCCAAGCAGGCGTCGTCCGGGATGCTCGTGCTGGTCGAAGAAGTCACGATCAGTGACGGCCAGGCGCAGCATGGGCAGCTGCAGGCCGCCAAGCAGCTGACGTGCGCGTGGTCCGTGGTTCACTTGCTGGCTGAGTTGCTCGAACAGCATCGTCACCAGTTCGACCGTGTCGTCCTGTTCCGGCGTCAGCTGCATGCTTGCCGAGCCCTCGGGCAGGCCGGCATTGAGCTGAAGCAGCAGCTCTTCGCGCAGGCGCTGCGCGCTTCGCAGTTCGCGGCCCGCCTTGTCCGCGACCTGCGCCAGATGTTGTTGCAGAGCGCCCAGGGCGGTCTGCAGCTCGTCGGGTGTGGCAGTACGGCCGGATGCTGCGGTCTTCGTCGTATGACGGCCCCTGGCGAGGAGGTCCCGCAGGCTTTCCAGGACGGAGATGGGTTCGTTGTTGCGCGCCGTGTCCGCCCCTGAGTCGACCGGCTCCGGTTCCGGCTCCACCATCTCTGGTGCGACCGTATTCTGGGGCGTGGCCGGACTGTCGGCCGAGCGCTGGGGCGCCAGCGGACGGGCCGTCGGGAATGCGCGCAGATGAGGCAGGATGCCGTCGTCCAGCAAGTGCGCGTTGAGGGTTTCGTAAAGTGCGCCGAGTGCGCCGATCACGGTCTGTTCGAATGCCTGCAGCAACAGCAGGCGGTGCTCGATCGGCAGATCGAGTGACTCGCTGGCGATTCGCAGTGCCTTGGCCAGGCTTGCGGGGGTGGCCGGAAATGCGGTGCCCTCGAGCGGGGGCGCGGCAACCAGCACGGCGAAGCGGAAGCTCAGCTCGGACAGCAATGTGCTGTTTTGTGCCTCACCACGCGCGGCGAGCTTGTCGAGTGCGCTGATGAGCTCGTGTTCGTTGTAGTCGAGCAGGGAGAGCGAGGTCGACTGGGCGGTGACGCCGCTGCCCGGATCGGGTTCGCCGATCCGGGCGAACTGCTCGCGCAGTTCGTTCAGCAGTCGATCCTCGATTACCGTCCAGTGCTTTACCAGCAGGGCGCGGCTTTCGAACAGGCGTTGCTGATCAAGATGGTTCCGGGAGTTCTCCGCCATCTGGTAGAGGTTCTGGTCGAAGGCGTCCATGCAGCGATGCAGCGGCACGTCGAGCCACCCGGTGCACAGGTTGCTGGCTTCTTCGAGCAGGCGACGGGTACGCGCAGGCCACGGCCGGCGTGCAGGACGCTGGCCGAAATTCGACAGGACCGATTGGTGTCGTCGCTTGGGCTCGACATCCATGGCGTGAATCCTTAGGTTTACCCCGAAATGCTAGTGTAGGTCGGATGGGGCGATGTGCCTATCGGATATTCCTCGAATTTTCCTAGGGGCTCACGGCAGGAAAAGGGCGATCACGTCATTCAGAAACCGCTGGCCCAGGGCCGTGGTGTGCAATTGTCCCGGGTCGCTGGTGATCCAGTGGTTGCGACGGGCCTCGGCCAGGGGCGTGGCGAGGTGTTCCAGCGACAGGCCGGTACGTTCGGCAAAGTCGGAAGCCGGCACGCCGTCGATCAGGCGCAGGGCGTTGAGCATGTATTCGAACGGCAGTTCGTCGAGGCTCACCGGGCCCTCGCCGCCGATGCGCGCCGCGCCGCCCGCCGCCTCGATCCATGCCCGTGGATGGCGCGTCTTCCAGCGTCGCAGGACCTGTCCGGATGCGGTGTCACTTAGCTTGCCATGCGCGCCGGCACCAGTCCCCAGGTAGTCGCCGAAGCGCCAGTAATTGAGGTTGTGCACGCAGCGATGGCCGGCGCGGGCATAGGCGGAGATCTCGTATTGGCCGTAGCTGGACGCTGCCAGATAGGCCTCGCAGGCTTCCTGCATCGCCCAGGCGCGATCGTCGTCCGGCAGCGGCGGCGGGTTGGCGGCGAAAGCGGTATTCGGCTCCAGGGTGAGCTGGTAGTGCGAAATGTGCGTGGGAGCCAGCGCGACCGCCTGCCGCACATCGCGCAGGGCACCTTCCAGCGACTGCTCGGGCAGCGCATACATGAGGTCGAGATTGATACGGGCGTAGCCGGCATCCTGTGCCGACTTGACGGCTGCCTCGGCCTCGCTGGCGGAGTGGATGCGACCAAGGCGCTTCAGCTTGTCGTCGTCGAAGCTCTGGATGCCAAACGACAGGCGATTCACGCCGGCAGCCAGATAGCCGTCGAAGCGGCCGTGTTCGACCGTGCCGGGGTTGGTCTCCAGGGTGATCTCGCAGTCGCCTGCGAAACGTAGGCGTTCGCGCGCACCGTCGAGGAAGCGCGCGATCAGCTCCGGTGCGAACAGGCTGGGTGTGCCGCCGCCGAAGAACACGCTGACGATTTCACGCCCGGCTACGGCCTGGCCGAAGTCGCGCAGGTCCGCGTCCAGGTCGTCCAGCAGCAGGTCGGTGTAGCGCGCGTAAGGCGGTGGCTCACCGCGCAGCCCGTGTGAGTTGAAGTCGCAGTAAGGGCACTTCTTCACGCACCAGGGCATGTGCACGTAAAGCGACAGGGGCGGGGCGGCCAGCGGCATGAGCGGATTATTCAGAGCGTGACGCGGAGATGGGGAGCAGGCGGAACTCAGTTGTCTGCCAGGGCCTGTTTCAGCCTGGCCAGGGCCTGCCCCCGGTGGCTCAGCCGGTTCTTGACGGCGGCGTCGAGCTCGGCGGCTGAGCTGCTCTGGCCGTCCGGCAGGAACAGCGGGTCGTAGCCGAAACCCTGCACACCACGCGGCGCATCCAGTATGCGTCCGTGCCAGCGCCCTTCGGCAATCAGCGGGGCCGGGTCGTCGGCATGCCGCAGCAGTGCCAGGACGCAGATGAAAAAAGCGCGGCGGCCGTCGCCCGGCACGCCGTCGAGTGCCTGCAACAGCTTGGCGTTGTTGGCGGCATTGTCGCCGTGATGGCCGGCATAGCGGGCCGAGTACAGGCCGGGAGCGCCACCGAGGTGCGTCACGCACAGGCCGGAGTCGTCGGCCAGCGCGGGCAGGCCAGTGGTGCGTGCCGCATGACGCGCTTTCAACAGCGCGTTCTCGACGAAGCTGAGGCCGGTCTCCTCGATGTCGCTGACGCCGAGGGTGCCCTGCGGCACGACCTCAAAGCCGCTGTCGGCGAGCAGGCTGCCGAACTCCTTCAGCTTGCCGGCATTGCCGCTGGCCAGCACGATGCGCTGCATATCCTGGCCCCGTTACTGTGCCAGAGCGGCACGTTGCGCGGCGACCAGCTCGGCAATGCCCTTTTCGGCCAGCGCGAGCATCGCGTCCATCTCGTCGCGACGGAAGGCGTGCCCTTCGGCCGTACCCTGCATCTCGATGAAGCCGCCGCCGTCATTCATCACCACGTTCATGTCGGTATCGCAATCGGAGTCCTCGGCATAGTCGAGGTCGAGCACCGGCATACCCTTGTAGATGCCCACCGACACCGCGGCGATGGCGCCGACGACGGGGTTGCGCTTGAGGTTTTCGCGGGCCATCAGGTAGTTCACCGCATCGACCAGCGCGACGTAGGCGCCGGTGATCGCGGCGGTGCGGGTGCCGCCGTCGGCCTGGATCACGTCGCAATCCAGGGTGATAACGCGCTCGCCCAGTGCCTGGCGGTTGATGCAGGCGCGCAGGCTGCGGCCGATCAGGCGCTGGATCTCCATGGTGCGGCCGCCCTGACCGCCGCGGGCGGCTTCGCGCTGCATGCGGGTGTGGGTGGCACGCGGCAGCATGCCGTATTCGGCCGTGATCCAGCCCTCGCCCTTGCCGCGCAACCACTGCGGCACGCGGTCCTCGATGCTGGCGGTGCACAGCACGCGGGTTTCGCCGAAGCTCACCAGCACCGAACCTTCGGCATGGCTGGTGTAGTGGCGTTCGATGGTGACGGGGCGCAGCTGGTCGCTGGCGCGGCCGCTGGGGCGGGTGACGGTCATGGGCATTCCTGGCTTCGCTGGCCGGATTGGGCAAGGCGTGACGCAAGAGTTTACCATTGCGCCCTTTCCAGTACTCCGGACGGTCCCGATGATTCGCAGCATGACGGCCTACGCCAGCGCCGAAGCCACCGGCCCCGCCGGGGCGCTCTGTTGCGAGCTGCGCACGGTCAACCATCGTTATCTCGAGCTGAGTCCACGTCTGCCCGACGATCTGCGCAGCATGGAATCGCAGCTGCGCGAGCGGGTGGCTGCCCGTCTTTCGCGCGGCAAGCTCGACCTTACCGTGCGTCGGACTGGCGATACGCGTGGTTCGTCGCTGCAGGTCGATCAGGCTCTGTTGTCGCGTCTGTCCGGGCTGGCGCAGGAACTGGAAGCGGGCTTTCCTCGACTGCAAGTGGAGTTCACCGAACTGCTGCGGTTCCCTGGCGTACTGCAGCAGGAAGCGGTCGATCCCGAAGCGCAGCAGGCAGCTCTGTTCGATGTGCTCGATCGTGCGCTGGATGCGCTGACAGCCACCCGCGAGCGAGAGGGCACCAAGCTGGCGGCGCTGCTGCACGACCGGCTGGATGCGATCGAGCGGATCGTCGCCGATGTGCGCGGCTGGATGCCCGAGATCCGCACGGCGCTGCGCGCGCGGCTGGAGTCGCGGTTGGCCGATCTCAAGCAGCCTGCGGACCCGGGGCGCCTCGAGCAGGAACTGGTGCTGCAGATCACCCGCTGCGACGTCGACGAGGAGCTCGACCGCCTGGCGACCCATGTCGCCGAGGCTCGTCGTGTGCTCGGGCTGAAGGAGCCGGTCGGGCGACGCCTCGACTTCCTGATGCAGGAGTTCAACCGCGAAGCCAACACACTGGGTTCCAAGTCGGTCGATGCACGTACGACCAATGCCGCCGTGGAATTGAAAGTGCTGATCGAGCAGATGCGCGAGCAGGTCCAGAACATCGAGTGATGTGCTGCTGCCCTGGTGTCAGCCAGCCTTGCGTGATCCGGCCTTGGCCGCCTGCAACCCTTTGCCCGGCATACCCACGGGCGGTCACCCGATAGCCTTGACTGGGCCGATGGGGGCGGGGGAGGCAGGGATTCCATCTTGGGTGGGGTGGCCCCGGTCATCGGCTGTCATGCGCAGCGGACTGTTCGCATCGCCAGACTCGCGGGGCGGCGTCAGCTTGGCGCAAGCCAGTGTTTGTCGCCTGTCAGTGCATACGGTTGCAGTGTGTAGGATTTGTCCTAACACGGTGGCAAGCCAAAGGGAGCGATGCTAAGGCCGAACACCAGGCAACTCGCCCGTGTGCGATGGCGCACGGGCTATACTTTCACCTTGCCAACCAGATCGACCCAGCAATGCATGTGATCTCCCCGGCCCGTATCCAGGCACGCCGCCAGAAGCAGAAGCCATGCTTCTGGGCGTTTACCGGCTGCGATTCATCGCAACGAAAGATGGGGGTCTAGGTGTCGAAGGAACTGCCGGAAGGCACCCTCTTCGTGGTGGCTGCGCCTTCGGGTGCCGGCAAATCCACCCTGGTCAATGCATTGCTGGAGCGCGAGCCGGCCATTTCGTTGTCGATCTCGCACACCACGCGCCCACCGCGGCCGGGCGAGCAGTACGGACGGCATTACTACTTCGTGGAGCGGGCCGAGTTCGAGCGGGAGGTTGCCGATGGCATCTTCCTGGAGCATGCCGAGGTGCATGGCAATCTCTATGGCACCTCGCGCACCACGGTGTCGGGCTTGCTGGCACAGGGACGCGATGTCCTGCTGGAAATCGACTGGCAGGGTGCGCAGCAGATCCGGCTCAGCAAGCCCGATTGCGTCAGTGTCTTCATCCTGCCGCCGTCGCGGGCGGAACTGGAACGCCGTCTGCGTGGCCGGGGCTCGGACGCCCCCGATGTGATCGAGCGTCGCCTGCGCAACTCGCGCGGCGAAATTGCTCATGCGCACGAGTTCGACTACATCATTGTCAACGACCGTTTCGAGGACGCGTTGCGCGACCTGCAGGCGATCGTCCATGCGGTGCGGTTGCGTACCCCCATGCAATGCCAGCGTTATCAGGCATTGATCGACGAGTTGCTGGAGGCTGAATGAATCGCCCCTATCCTCGTTGGCCTTCGGGAGCGTCTTCCGCTAACGTTCACCCTTTTACTGTACCCGTCAGTTTATGACCGAGCCTGTCCGCAGCATGCCCGACGATCGTGTTCTGGTCCGCATCCGTGGCCTGACCACGGTGCTCAGCGGCAAAAAAGTGTTCGACGGGCTGGATCTGGATATCCCGCGCGGCAAGGTCACCGCCATCATGGGCCCCAGCGGCACGGGCAAGACCACCTTGCTGAAACACATCACCGGCCAGATGCGCGGCGATGCCGGCGAGATCCGGGTGGATGGGCAGAATGTGCCTACGCTGGACCGCGAAGCGCTGTACACGCTGCGCGAGCGCATCGGTTACCTGTTCCAGAACTCGGCGCTGTTGACCGATTTCGACGTGTTCGAAAATGTGGCCTTTCCGCTGCGCCAGCATACCCGGCTGCCGGAGGTGCTGATCCGCAACATCGTGCTGACCAAGCTGCAGGCGGTAGGGCTGCGCGGCGCCGCGGCGCTGATGCCCAGCGAATTGTCCGGCGGCATGGCGCGGCGCGTGGCGCTGGCGCGCGCCATTGTGTTCGATCCGATGCTGATTCTGTACGACGAACCTTTTGTCGGCCTGGATCCGATCGCGCTGAACCAGGTTCTCAAGCTGATCCGCACGCTCAACGAGACGCTGGGCATCACCAGCGTGCTGGTGGCGCACGAGCTGGAAGCGATCAAGCAGGTGGCCGACCACATTTACCTCATCGCCAATGGCAAGGTGGTGGCTCAGGGTGACCCGAAGACGATCGCCGACGATGGGTCGCCGTGGACCCGCCAGTTCTTCGGTGGTGAGGCCGACGGCCCGGTGCCGTTCCAGTATCCGGCCGGCGATTATGCGGAAGCGCTGGGTTTCAAGCGGGGTGGGGCATGAACGCTCGTGTCGGCAATGAGAACATCGTGATGCGCTCGCTGGAGCAGATCGGCGAGTGCGGCCTGTTCCTGTTGCGTGTGCTGGCCGCCGTTCCGCGCAGCATGCGCTACCTGCGCGAAACCATACGCCAGTTGTGGTTCGTTGGCGCGATGAGCCTGACCATCATCATGGTCTGCGGTCTGTTCGTGGGCATGGTGCTGGCGCTGCAGCTGTATCACGTGTTGTCGATCTTCGGCGGCACCGCGGCGACCGGCACGGTGGTGGCGATCGCGATCTACCGCGAGCTTGGCCCGGTGGTCACTGCGCTGCTGTTCGCCGGCCGGGCCGGTACCGCGATCACCGCCGAAATCGGCCTGATGCGTGCCACCGACCAGATTGCCGCGATGGAGCTGATGGCGGTTGATCCGCTGTCCTATGTCGCGGCCCCCCGTTTCCTGGCGGGGCTGATCGCCATGCCCTTGCTGTGCTGCGTGTTCTGCTCGCTGGGCATTTTCGGCGGGCATCTGGTCGGGGTGACCTGGCTGGGCATCGACAACGGTACGTTCTGGTCGAACATGACTGCCACCGTCGATGTCTGGAAGGACATTATCAACGGCGTGATTTGGAAGAGCCTGGTGTTCGGCGCCGTGGTCTCGCTGATCGCGGTGTTCCAGGGCTACACCACGCCACCGACCAGCGAGGGCGTGGCCTATGCCACGACGCGCACCGTGGTGGCCTCGTCCATTGCCATCCTGGCGCTGGACTTCGTCTTGACTGCCTTCCTGATGTGACTGTCGCCATGACCCATTCCATGACTTCCACCGTTTCGAGGATCGTGCCGTGAGCCAGAGAAAATCCTATGCCGTCGGCACCGGCCTGTTCATCGTGCTCGGTTTTGCGTCGCTGGCCTACCTGGCAACCCAGACCAGTTCGGTGGCCAACCGGCATCAGGGCGACAGCTACACCGTGGACGCCCAGTTCACCAACATCGGCCAGCTGAAAGAGCGTGCGCCGGTGAAGGTGGCCGGGGTACGGGTCGGCCAGGTGCAGTCGATCGAGCTTGAGCCCGGCAAGTCCGTGGCGGATGTGAAGCTGTCGATCGCCAAGCGCTACGACACCATTCCGGTCGACTCGGTGGCCACCATCTACACCAGTGGCCTGCTGGGCGACCAGTACGTGGGTATCGAATACGGCCATGCCAAGAAGGACCTGGCCGACGGCAGCAAGCTGGCGCTGACGCGTTCCAGCGAGCCGCTGGAAGCGATGATCAGCAAGTTCTTCGGCGCCGGCGGTGCCGCGGACGACATTGGCGGCACCTACATGGTGACGGCCAGCTTCGGCAATGTCGGCACGCTCTCGGTGGGGGCGCCGGTGAAGATGGCCGGCGTGGCGATCGGTCACGTGGCCTCGATCCAGGCCGATCCGACCAAGCTGGACGCCAAAGTGACCCTGGCGATCGATAACCGCTACAACCAGATTCCGGACGATTCTTCGGCCGCCGTGTTCACCAGCGGTTTGATCGGCAGCCAGTACGTTGCGATCCAGCCGGGCGGTTCGCCGGACATGCTGAGGAATGGCGACGAGATGATCCTGACCCAGTCCGCGATGCAGCTGGAGGATCTGATCGGCAAGTTCCTGGTCAACGGGTCCGGCAGCGACAAGTCGGGCGGTGGTTCGTCGAATTCCCCGGCTGGCAAACACTGACCGGCCCTTCCCCCGATATTTGAAGGAGATTCCATGTTGCGCAGTCTGGTACTTGCCACGGCCCTCGCCCTGGGCGGCACGCTTGCCGCTCCCGTGTTGGCCCAGAACACCGCCAGCCAGGCCCCTGCCGTCGATGCGACGCCCGAACAGGTCGTTCAGGATATCGCTCACGAGCTGGATGTCGCCGTGGCCGGTCACAAGGCCGAGCTCTCCAGGAACAGGGAGAAGCTGATTTCGGTCATCAACAAGATTTTCCGCCCGCACTTCGACGTGGACTATGCCGCGATCCTGGTACTTGGCCAGCACGCGCGGGAAGCCACGCCGGAACAGCGTTCGCGCTTTGCCAAGGCGTTCTACGAGTCGATCACCCACCGTTATGCCGAGGGCCTGCTCAATTACACGCAGGGTGCGGTGAAGGTGCTGCCGTTCAATGGTGCGCTCAACGATCGGCGTACGGTCGTGCGTACCCGGGTGATGCTGGAGAGCGGCAAGTCGGTTTCGGTGGACTATGCCTTCCGCAAAACCCAGAGCGGCGAGTGGAAGGCCTACGACGTGATCATCGAAGGCATTTCCTACATCACCAACTATCGCAACCAGGTCGATGCCGAGATCCGCAAGATCGGTCTTGACCAGCTGATCAAGAATCTGCAGAACCAGGGCGCGCAGGCGCTGAAGTCGATGGAAAAGGATCAGGGCCACTAACGTGGATGCGAAAGGCTTTCAGCTGGATTGCAGCCTGCCGGATACCGTGAAGGTGTCCGGCAGGCTGAGCTTTGCTACCGCGGCAGCAGTGCTGGAGGCTCTCGGTGGTGCATTTGCGCGTGGCCGGGCCACCCAGCTTGATCTGGCTGCGGTCGAGAGTTGCGACAGTGCCGGGCTTGCCTGTGTGCTGGCGGTGCTTGCCGAAGCATCGGCTGCGAGCCGGCCCGTGCGGGTGCTCAATGTGCCGGCCGGCATGCATGACCTGGCACAGGTAAGCGGGGTTGCGTCGTTGATTGCCGTCTGAATCCTGCTTCTTCCAGACATGAAAACGGGGCCAACAGGCCCCGTTTTCATGTCTGGTGTAAGGCAATCCTACTGTTGTGTCGGCGTACCGTTCTGGGCGCCGGACGGCTTGGGCTGACCGGCGGGCTTGCTCTTCTGCTGCTTTTCCCATTGACGCTGCTGCTCCAGCAACAGGTCGGGGTCGAAGCCCTTCTGATCCAGACCCTGCATGCGGTCGATGACCGACGCCGGAGGATTGCCGTCATAAAGCATGTTGATGCGCTGCTGGCGATAGGCGTCACGCAGGAACGCGTAGGGATCGTAGGCGCTGTCCAGGAAGCTCTCCGCGTCGATAGCCTGCGCACGCAGCGAGATCAGGTAGAGCACGGTGGGGGTGTAATACAGGCCGTGATGGAACTTGTGATTGCGCGTGACGTAGCTGAGTGGATCGAAGAAGTAGCTATCGACCGGCAGGCGCCAGACGTCGCGGACCGTGGTCGGACCGATCAGCGGCAGCATCAGGAAGTCGCCTTCGGGAACGCCCCAGCGCGCCAGCGTGATGCCGAAGTCGGTCTGGTTGTCCGGAATGCCCATTGCCGTGGCTGGGTCGAAGATGCCGCCGATGCCAAGGGTGAGGTTCACCAGGAATCGGCCGGTGCCGACCAGCGCCTGCTTCGGGCGTGCCTGCAGCAGGTCGTTGGCCACGGTGATCGGCATGCGCAGGTTCGAGAAGAAATTGCTGACCGAACGGCGTACCGGCGGGTTGGTCACCTTGCGGTAGCCAACCGCCACGGGCCGGATGGCGGCCTTGTCGATCGCGCTGTTGAAAGCGTAGACCTTGCGGTTGAAGTGCTGCAGCGGGTCGTCAGTCCGGGGCGGTGCGATGGCGCAACCTGCAAGCAGCAGGATGGCGGCCGCGATGACCGGTTTGAGCACACGAATACGGGGCAGGTAAGGCATCGGCAGGGGAGTCCGCTGCAAGGGGTTCATAATTGTACCGCTTGGTATTGTTATTTTACACGGTCTGCCTTCGCGTTGGCTTTGGCGGGAAGGCGACCGCTTATGATACGAGCCCTTACATTGCCAGCCAAGCCTGCGCTGGCTAAACTATCATCCCAATTTAAGCTGTTTGCCCCGCAGGATTTCACATGGCACGCATTACCGTCGAAGACTGCCTTGAGGTAGTCGACAACCGATTTGAGCTGGTGTTGATGGCGACCAAGCGCGCCCGTCAGCTCGCGAAGGGAGCCGATCCGGTCATCCGCCCGGACAATGACAAGCCGACCGTGCTTGCCTTGCGCGAGATTGCTGATCGCCGCATCGACCAGGCCACCATCGACGAGATCGAGCAGGCCGAGCGCGAGCGGGCCGAGCGTGAGGCGCTCGAGTGGGCGGCGGCGGAAGTGGACGACGACCTCTCCAAGGGCGGCGACGACTGATGGACGGCGGCGGCTGTCGACAGTGCAGTCGCCGGGCCGGTATTGCCGGCACACCTGAGTGCGCTCCCTGGGCGGGCGCCTGAACGGCCCTCGCGCAACCATGTCGGCGGCCACGCATCCTGGTTCTGTGGACCCGTCCGTGCTGCCTCCCTACGTGCTGGCGCTGAAAGAGCGCCTTGGATATCTGCCCGAGGCCCAGGTGGCCCGAGTGCTGCGCGCCTATGAAGTGGGTGCGCAGGCGCACGATGGGCAGGCGCGTAAAAGTGGCGAACCGTATATCACTCACCCGGTGGCGGTGGCAGGCATCCTGGCCGAGCTTGGCATGGATGCTGAAACCGTCATTGCGGCCATCCTGCACGACACCCTTGAAGACACCGAGCTGAGCCGTTCCGCACTGGCCAGCGAGTTCGGCGAGACCGTGGCCGAACTGGTCGATGGTGTCACCAAACTGGACAAGATGAAGTTCGGCAGCCGCCAGGAAGCTGATGCGGAAAGTTTCCGCAAGATGCTGATGGCGATGGCGCGCGACCTGCGCGTGATCCTGATCAAGCTGTCCGATCGTCTGCACAACATGCGCACGCTGGGTGCCAAGGATGCGCCGTCGCGCCGTCGTATCGCCCGCGAAACGCTGGAAATCTACGCGCCGATCGCCCAGCGGCTGGGCATGAACAAGATCAAGGCCGAGCTGCAGGATCTGGGTTTCCGTGCCCTTTATCCCGACCGCTATCGCGTCATCAGCGATCGTATCAGGGCCGCGCTGGGCAATCGTCGGGAGGCGATGGGCAAGATCGAGGCGGCGCTGGCGATGGCGCTCGACGTCGAGCAGCTTCCGGGACGGGTGGTCGGGCGGATCAAGTCGGCGTGGAGCATCTATTCGAAGATGCGCAATGAGCACAAGAGCTTCGCGCAGCTGATGGATGTCTACGGTTTCCGCGTCGTGGTGGAAAACGCGATGAGCTGTTACATGGCACTGGGCGTGGTGCATGCGCTGTACAAACCGGTCGATCGCCGTTTCAAGGACTTCATCGCCATTCCCAAGGCGAACGGCTACCAGTCGCTGCACACGGTGCTGCTGGGGCCGTTCGGGGCGCCGATCGAGGTACAGATACGCACGGCCGAAATGGACTCCGTGGCCGAGAGCGGGGTAGCTGCGCACTGGGCCTACAAGACCGATTCGGGGCCGGCCAACAGTGCGCAGGCGAGGGCGCGCGAATGGCTGTCTTCGCTGGCGGACAGCTCCGTGCATACGCCGTCGTCCGCGGAATTTATCGAAAACGTCAAGATCGACCTGTTCCCGGACGAGGTTTATCTGTTCACCCCGCGCGGCGACATTCTCGCGCTGCCACGCAATGCCACTGCGCTGGATTTTGCCTACGCCGTGCACACCGACGTGGGCGACCACGCGGTGGCCGCGCGGGTTGACAAGAAGCTGCTGCCGTTGCGCACGCGACTGGAGTCCGGGCAGTTGGTGGAAATCATCACGGCGCCTTCCGCGGTGCCGAATCCGGCCTGGCTGGAAGTGGTCGTGACCGGCAAGGCACGAACGGCGATCAGGCAATACCTCAAGCACCTGCAGCACGAGGATGCGGTCGACTTCGGTCATCGCATGCTTGATCGCGCGCTGGATACCCTGGGCACCAGTCTGGAGCTTATTCCGCCGGTGGTGCTGGACAGGTTCCTGCAGGATTCCAAGTTCAGGCGCCTCGAGGAACTGCTGTCCGACATCGCGCTCGGCAACCGCATGCCTGACCAGGTGGCCGGACAATTGGCGGCTGCCGCCAGGGGGCGTCGCACGAGTGGTGCGGCACCGTCGCCGCATGTGCAGGAGAAGATCCGCATCACTGGTGCCGAGCGGGGCGTGCTGAGCTTCGCCAACTGCTGTCACCCGTTGCCGGGGGACGAGATCATCGGTTACCTGTCATCGGGCAAGGGCATCGTGGTGCACCAGGCCGAATGTCCCAACGTGGTCGAGCTGCGCAAGTCGCCGGAGCGTTGCGTGGCCATCGAGTGGGATCGCGACGTGCAGGGCGACTACCGCGCCGAACTGCGTATCGAGGTGATCAATCGCCCCGGGGTGCTGGCTACCATTGCGGCAGCGATTGCGGCGGCCGATTCGAACATCGAGAACGTCGAATACGTGGAGCGCGACCTGGCTGCCGCCACTCTGCTCTTCACCATCGAGGTCAGGAACCGCAAGCACCTGGCTGAAGTGATGCGCCGGGTGCGACGCACCGGCGTAGTCAGCGGCGTGCATCGTTACCCGCTTTGACATCGGCTGGCCGCGACAGCCGCAATGACTGCTTGACGCTGACTGGTGAACCGGGTCGTCGCGTATGCGCGGCACCCGTTGGGGTGTCCCGGTTTCGGAGTGTCCGGCCGCTGAGTGTCATCCCGGTGTGGGGTCTGCGCGCAGTCGCGCATTGGGCCCTGCGCGATCGTCCGGTCTCGTTTAGACTCCAGCTCTTCCATGTCATAGCGAGTGTGTCTTCATGTCCCGCCAGATCATCGCCACCGACCAGGCACCGGCCGCCATCGGCCCTTATTCGCAGGCTGTCCGTGCGGGTGACACGGTCTACTTTTCCGGGCAGATTCCGCTCGATCCGCTGACGGGTCAGCTGGTCGAAGGTGACATTGATGCTCAGACGCGACGAGTGTTCGACAACCTGACGGCAGTGGCGAAGGCGGCAGGTGGTTCGTTGGGCCAGATCGTGCGTGTGGGCATCTATGTGACCGATCTGGCCAATTTCGCCGCGGTGAATGCGGTGATGGCCGAATACTTCGCGCAGCCCTATCCGGCACGTTCCACCATCGAGGTTTCTGCGCTTCCGAAAGGTGCGCAGGTGGAAGTCGATGCGGTGATGGTGCTGTCCTGACGCCTGTCGTTGATGACATTGGCGTGATGTCGGCAGGCAGACGCGTGGCCGGTGGTCGGCTGCGGCGGTGGCCGACGTGTTTGTGTGGCCGGGGCCTGCAGTGTGCCGTGTCCGTGGCGCTGGGCGATGGCCTGTCGCTCGGTTAGGCTTGCCCGATGGCTTCACGCAGCCCAGTTGTGCCGGACGAGACGGGTGATCCCGGGCTGGCGCCCGTCACCCGTCTGCCGGGGGTGGGGCCTGCGTTAGCGGCAGCGCTCGGGAGGTTGGGTCTCGAGCGGGTGCAGGATCTCTGGTTTCATTTGCCGCTGCGCTATGAGGACAAGACCCGTGTGGCAGCCATGGCCGATTTGCGCGTGGGTGATCGCGTGCAGGTGGCCGGTGTCGTGGAGGCGGTCGAGCGGGGCTTTCGCTATCGGCCGCAGCTGAAGGTGGCGATCGGCGACGATGCCGGCCATTCATTGCTGCTTCGGTTCTTCCATTTCCGGCGTGCCCAGGTCGAGCAACTGCAGCCCGGCACGCGATTGCTCTGCTTTGGCGAAGTGCGCCAGGGCGCGCACGGGCTGGAGATGGTGCATCCGCAATACCAGCGGATGTCTGGTGACGAGCCGGTGGCGGTCGAGGATCGGCTCAGTCCCATCTATCCCACGACCGAGGGCCTGGGCCAGAAAAGGCTGGCCGGCGTGATCGACAAGGCGCTGGGGCTGTTGCCGGACGATGCCCGGCTGGAACTGATTCCTGCGCAACTGTGTGCGGAACATGGCCTGACATCCCTGCGCGATGCACTGCTGTATGTGCATCGGCCGCCGCCGGATGCGGCCTTGTCCCAACTGGTGCTGGGGCGTCATCCGGCGCAACAGCGCCTGGCGTTCGAGGAGCTGCTGGCACAGCATCTCAGCCTCAAGCGCATGCGTGCGGCCGTACGCCGGCGGCATGCGCCGGTACTGGGTGGGGACGGGCACCTGTGCGAAGCGATGCTGGCGGCGTTGCCGTTTCGCCTAACTGCGGCACAGCAGCGGGTAAGTGCCGAGGTGCTGGCCGACCTGGCCCAGGTCCGTCCGATGCTGCGGCTGGTGCAGGGCGACGTGGGTTCGGGCAAGACGGTGGTGGCTGCGCTGGCGGCATTGGCGGCGGTGGAGGCGGGTTGGCAGGTGGCGCTGGTGGCGCCTACCGAGTTGCTGGCCGAACAGCACCTGCGCAATTTCCGCCACTGGCTGGAGCCGCTCGGTGTCGAGGTGGTCTGGCTGGCCGGCAAAGTGACCGGCAAGGCTCGGCAGCGTGCATTGGCACGCGTGGCCGGGGGGGCGGCAGTCACCATCGGCACGCACGCCTTGATGCAGGAAGGCGTGGTCTTCGCCCGGCTGGGGCTGGTGATCGTCGACGAGCAGCACCGTTTCGGGGTGCAGCAGCGATTGAGCCTGCGCGACAAGGGTGCCAGCGCAGATTCCGCGGATGTACCGCATCAACTGGTGCTCACGGCCACGCCGATTCCACGTACGCTGGCGATGAGTGCCTATGCCGATCTCGACGTGTCGTCGGTCGACGAACTGCCGCCCGGACGAACGCCGGTGCAGACCATCGCCGTTTCGAATGCGCGCCGTGCCGAGGTCATCGAGCGTATCCACGCGGCCTGTGGCGAGGGGCGGCAGGTGTACTGGGTATGCACCTTGATCGAGGAGTCCGAGCAGTTGCGTGCACAGGCGGCGGAGGCGGCGCATGCCGAGCTGGCGGCGACGCTGACCGATTGCAGGGTGGGGCTGATCCATGGGCGCATGAAGCCGAAGGAAAAGCAGTCCGTGATGGATGCGTTCAAGGCGGGTGAGCTGGCCGTGCTGGTGGCCACCACGGTGATCGAGGTCGGGGTGGATGTGCCCAATGCCAGTCTGATGGTGATCGAGAACAGTGAGCGTCTTGGCCTTGCCCAGCTTCACCAGTTGCGGGGTCGGGTCGGGCGCGGCTCGATTGCGTCCAGTTGCGTGCTGCTCTACCAGCCGCCGCTGGGCGGCCTGGCCAAGCAGCGTTTGCAGGTGATGCGTGAAACCGGCGATGGTTTTCGTATTGCCGAGAAGGACCTGGAGTTGCGCGGCCCGGGCGAAGTGCTGGGTACGCGTCAGACAGGCCAGCTGGCTTTCCGTATCGCCGATCTGGCCCGCGATGCCCACCTGCTGCCGGTGGTGCAGCAGGTGGGTGAGCAGATGCTGGCTGCGCACGCGGAGCAGGCCGGGCGGCTGATGACGCGCTGGATCGGTGCAGCCGCACGTTACGCACACGCCTGAGCCGGTTTTCGGTTTACCGGGATGTCTCTACACTGGACTGCCCGACGACACGGAAGACCCGCCATGAGCAGACCGCAACTCCTGATCGACACGGACCCCGGCGTGGATGACGCGCTGGCCATCCTGATGGCGCACGCGCATGCCGATGTCGCAGGGCTGAGCATTGCCGCTGGCAATGTGGGGCTGAACCATACCGTACGCAACGCTCGTATCCTGGTCGATCTGCTCGGTGCCGATACCCCGGTTTTCGGCGGTTGCCCGACCCCGCTGGTACGTCAGCCGGAAGAGGACGCGGCTTTTGTGCATGGCGGTGACGGGTTTGGCGATGTCGGCTTTCCCGAGCCGGTCGCGCAGGCATCGGACGAGTCCGCTGCCCTGGCGTTGTTGCGCTTGACCCGCGAACGCCCGGGCGAGCTGACCCTGGTCGCGCTGGCGCCGCTGACCAATCTGGCCCTGGCCTTGCGGCTCGATCCTTCCTTGCCGCAGCGGGTCAAGCGACTGGTAGTGATGGGTGGGGCCGTGACGGGCCACGGCAATACCGGCAACGTGCCGGCCGAGTTCAATGTCGGGTTCGATCCGGAAGCGGCACACGTGGTGTTCGAGAGCTTTTCCGACTTCGATCTGGTGGACTGGGAGGCCACGTTGCGGCATGCCTTCGAGGATGCCGAGTTCGATCAGTGGCTGGCCGATGGAGACAAGCGCGCAGCGTTCTTCGGCAAGGTGTTCGGCACCGCGCGGGCCTACAATGCCACGCATGACCGGCATGGCATCGTGGCGGCGGATGCGCTGGCGATGGCGGTGGCGATCGACCCGGACATGGTCACTCGCAGCGAGCGGCGTCATGTGGCGGTGGAGCTGGATGGCCGTCTGACCCGTGGTGCCACGGTGGTCGACTGGGCCGGGCGTCTGGGGCATCCGGCGAACGCCAACATCGTGCTCGAAGTCGATCAGGCGCGCTTCGCCGCCATGGTGCGGACGGCGCTCGGCGCGGGCCCGGCAGCCTGATCGCCGGACAAGCCGGGCGTGGGTTGACGGTCTGGTCGGTTCGTCGGTAAACTTGCGCTCTTTTCACCCGCCGCTTTAGAGCCGAACATGAAGCCTGATATCCATCCGAACTATCGCCCGGTGGTGTTCCAGGACCTGTCGTCCGAGTTCGCGTTCCTGACGCGCTCGACGATCGCGTCCAAGGAAACCGTCAAGTGGGAAGACGGCAACGAGTACCCGCTGATCAAGGTGGATATCTCCAGTCACTCGCACCCGTTCTACACCGGTAAGCAGAAGACCATCGACGCGGGCGGCCGCGTGGACAAGTTCCGTCGCCGCTACGCGCAGAAGTAATCTGCTCGGCCGTTGAGGCGGCCAGCCGATGCTGATTCGACACGGAGCGGGCCCTGCCCGCTCCGTGTTTTTTTGCGCTTGTATCTAGACCATCCGCTGACGGATGTTCAGTGCCTGTTGTGCGATAATGCGTCGGTTGTATGGCGTGGTTTCCCCACCCGCGCCACTTCATTCCCCATCGCTGGCCGATGTCCCCCATCGACATTAGCCGGCGTCGACATTTGCCGTAAGGAGGTTTCCGTGTCCGATACCAAGACCGTCAAACTGGTGGACGAGTCGAGCAATCGCAGTAGCGAACTGCCCCTGCTGAGCGGCACGCTCGGCCCCGCCTGCATCGACATCTCCACGTTGTACAAGGACACCGGCCACTTCACGTACGATGTCGGTTTCGGCAGTACGGCCAGCACCAAGAGCGCGATCACCTACATTGATGGCGACAAGGGCGTACTGCTGTACCGCGGCTACCCGATCGAACAGCTGGCCGAGCATTCCAACTTCCTCGAGGTGGCCTACCTGCTGCTCAACGGCGAGCTGCCGAAGCAGGACGAGTTCTCGCGCTTCGAGAACCAGATCACGCATCACACGATGATGCATGAGTCGTTGAAGGACTTCTTCAAGGGCTTCCACCACGACGCACATCCGATGGCGATGCTGGCCGCCGCGGTCGCCTCGCTGTCGGCGTTCTACCACGACGATCTGGACGTGGATAATCCGGCCGACCGCAAGCTGGCCGCGATCCGCCTGATCGCCAAGATGCCGACCATCGCCGCCGCTTGCTACCGCTATTCGATCGGCTGGCCGTTCCGCTTCCCACGCAACAACCTCGAGTACGTGGATCGCTTCCTGCACATGATGTTTGAAGTGCCCAGCGAGCCGCTGCAGATGAGCCCGGTCGCCGCCAAGGCGCTGGACCTGCTGTTCATCCTGCACGCCGACCACGAGCAGAATGCGTCCACCTCGACTGTGCGTCTGGTCGGTTCCACCGGTGCCAATCCGTACGCCTCGATCGCCGCCGGCATCACCGCGCTTTGGGGTCCTGCCCACGGCGGCGCCAACGAGGCGGTGCTGAAGATGCTGGAAGAGATCGGTACGCCGGACAACGTCGAGTCGGCGGTGCTGCGCGCCAAGGACAAGAACGACAGTTTCCGCCTGATGGGCTTCGGCCACCGCGTCTACAAGAACTTCGACCCGCGCGCCAAGATCATCCGCGAGATGTGCCACAAGGTGCTGGCCGAGCTGGGCGTCAACGATCCGCTGCTGGACGTGGCGATGAAGCTGGAAGAAGCGGCGCTGAAGGACGACTACTTCGTCGAGCGCAAGTTGTACCCGAACGTCGACTTCTACTCGGGCATCATCTACAAGGCGCTGGGCATCCCCACCGAGATGTTCACCGTGATGTTTGCCATTGCCCGTACTGCCGGCTGGATCGCACACTGGATCGAGCAGCACGAAACCCCGGGTGCACGCATTGGCCGTCCGCGTCAGATCTACACCGGTCACGACGTGCGTGACTACGTGGCGGCCGGCAAGCGCTGATCCACGCGTTGTATTCCGCAACAGCAAAACGCCCCGCATGTCGGGGCGTTTTGTTTGTCTGGGTTGGCGCCACGATCGGGCCTGCCGTCATACTCAGCGCAGGGCGGCGGCCAGCTGGCGCTCGAAGTCGGCGTTCTCGTGCGCGTCCAGCAATGCCTGGACTGTGGCCAGGTGGCCGCGTCGCATTGGCTTTTCGTCGATCCGGTCCAGCGGCGCCTGGCGCATGGCGTCGCGGGGTAGCACTGTCAGGTCGAACGGGATGGCTTCGGCGGCGAACAGCAGGACCGGATAGTCGGCCTGGGTGTCCCGGGTAATACGCAGGCGGCGTGTCTGTGTCTCGCACGGCACGCCGTGTTCGCGGAGGAACAGGGCGACGGCTTCGGCGTCGTCACTGAATACGTGCAGGCAGACCGCCGAGTGGGCGTCGGCAGTACCGTCCAGCACGGCGCCGACCAGGCGGGGTTCGAATGCCCGCAGGAAGCGCATGGCCTCTACCGCTGCTTCGCGTCGTTGCCGCAGCAGCTGGGGTTGGCTTTCGGCGTGGAACAGGCGCTGGTGCTCGCGCAGTGCCTGTTCTATTTCGTGGTTGCGCGGCAGTGCCTGGGTATCGAGGATGCCCAAGCGTTCCGCCGCCTTGAGCTTGGCCCGATGGAAATCGCGAATGCCGTGTTCGCTCATCAGGCGGGCCGCCTCCTGGGCAACCCGCAGGCGGTTGCGCTGGACGCGGTCGTGCGCGTGGATGCGGTGGTGTTCGCCTCGTGCCATGCGCGTTCCTCCGTAGCCTTGCCAGACAGGCTACACGGAAAAACGCATCCGTTCACGCTTGGCGCGTGAACAGATGCCATGGACATCAGAAGATGTTGTATGCGTGCTGCTGATCCTTGTCCTGCTGCTGTGCCGCCTTGGCGCGCAGGCGGTCGACGTCCTCGACCTTGAAGATTTCGGGCATCGAATTGGGGTCGCTGGCCGTGGTCGGCAGTCCGGTATCGCGGTTGATCAGTATCGTGCTGATGCCGGGCGGCATGGGCAGGCTGTTCTCGGGCAGCCCCTTCAGTGCGCTGCCCATGTAGCTCATCCAGATCGGCAGGGCGGCCTGAGCGCCGAACTCGCCGACGCCATACGAGCGGCCCAGCGAGCTGAAGTTGTCGAAGCCGACCCATACGGCGGTGGACAGGTCGCCGTTGAAGCCGACGAACCAGGCATCCCTGAAATCGCTGCTGGACCCCGTCTTGCCGGCAAGGTCGGGGCGCTTCAGGGCCGCCGCGGCCGAACCGGTACCGTGAAGGATCACTCCCTTCATGAGTGACGTGATCAGGTAATCGGTGCGGATGCCGAGCACGTGGGGTGCCAGGACTGGCGGATGATCGCCGGCGCCATGGGCATCGGCTGGCAGGGCTTCCGTTTCCTCCGCTGCACTGGCAGCAGGTGCGGGCGAGGAGCTGCCCGTGGCGACGCCGTTGGCCGGTGTCGACAGCATGTTGGTCGGAGGTGGTGCGGGAGGGGTGGGATGCAGCAGTCGTTCTTCGCAACTGCGGCAGGCGCGTGCCGGGTTGGCGATATAGACCGGTTTGCCGTCGCGGTTGTCGATCTCGCTGATGAAGTACGGCGTGACCAGGTAACCGCCGTTGGCGAAGACGGCATAGCCACGGGCCATGTCCATCGGCGAGACCGAGGCCGTGCCGAGCGCCAGCGACAGGTTGTCGGGCAGGGCGGCCAGCGAGAAGCCGAAACGGGTGGCGAAGGTGCGGGCGTAGTCCACGCCGATGGCATCGAGCAGGCGCACCGAAACCAGGTTCTTGGAAAGGACCAGCGCCGTGCGCAGGCGCATCGGGCCGGCGAATTTGTCGTCGTCGTTGCTTGGCGTCCAAAGGCCGCCCGGGCGCGACGGGTCGGGCAGGGCCAGCGGGGCGTCGTTGACGATCGAGGCGGGTGTGAAGCCCCGGTCGAATGCAGCCGAATAGAAGTAGGGCTTGAAGCTCGAACCGGGCTGGCGCGCCGCCATGGTGGCGCGATTGAACTTGCTCAGCGTGAAGCTGAAGCCGCCGACCATGGCCTGGATCGCGCCATCCTCGGGGTTGACCGAGACCAGCGCGGACTGTGCCTTGGGAATCTGTGCCAGCTGCCAGTCACCCTGGGTGTCGCGCGAAAGACGGACGATGTCGCCGCGCTTCAGCACATCGCTGACCGCCTTCGGCTTCGGACCGACATGACTGTCGTTGATGTATTTGCGTGCCCAGCTTACGGCGTCGAGTCCGATCTGGACGTCGTCGCCGGTGTCCAGGTGTACCGTGGCGGCGGTGGACGAGACGGCCGTGACGATGCCGGGTTCCATGCCGGCGATTGCGCTGTAGCCGGCCAGGGCGTGTTCCAGGTTCGCCGCGGACGGGCTTGCGGGAAGATCCTGGTGTCCTTCGGGGCCACGCCAGCCGTGGCGTCGGTCATAGGCGATCAGCCCGTTGCGAAGGGCGGTTACAGCCTCCTGCTGGCGTGAGCTGTCGATGGTGGTTTTCACCACATAGCCTTCGGTCAGCGCATCGTTGCCGAAGCGCTTGAGCACCTGCTGCCGCACCATCTCGGCGACGTACGGGGCGTGTACCTGGATGGGCTGTTCGTGCGGCGAGGCATCATCCGGTGCGGCGATCGCCTGCTCGTACTGGGCCTTGTTGATGAAGTGGTGCTCGTGCATCTGGCCGAGCACCCAGTTGCGGCGGGCCACCAGCCGCTTCGGGTTGGTCACCGGGTTGACCGCGGAGGGCAACTGGAACGTGGAGGCGATCGATGCGCACTGGGCGATCGTCAGCTGATCCAGCTTCTTGCCGTAGTAATACTCGGCGGCAGCGGCCACGCCATAGGCGCGGTGGCCGAGGAACATCTTGTTGAGGTAGAGCTCCAGGATCTGGTCCTTGGTCAGCTCCTTCTCCATCCGCAGCGCCGTGAACATCTCGATCAGCTTGCGCGAGTAAAGCTTCTCGGGGCTGAGGAAGAAGTTGCGCGCGACCTGCTGGGTGATGGTCGAGCCGCCCTGCACCTTCTGGCCGCCGGCCAGGATCACGTGCCAGCCTGCGCGTACGATGCCGCGCCAGTCGATGCCGGGGTGGTGATAGAAGTCGGCGTCCTCGGCGGACAGCACGGCATCCTTCAGCATCGGCGGCACCTGGTCGATGCTGACCGGGATGCGCCGGGTCTCGCCGAAGGTGGCGATCAGCTTGCCGTCGGCGCTGAGCACGCGCAGCGGCACCTGCATGTGATAGTCCTTCAGCACACTCACCGCGGGCAGGCGAGGTGCGACCAGCCAGTAGGCGACACCAACGGCAACAACGGCCAGCAGCATTCCGGAAAATCCGAGGATCAGCAGCCAGCGCAGCAAACGCTTCAAGAATGGAATCATGTGAATGTAGCGAGACCTGAGTCAAAACACGCCAGAGTATAGATGTAGGAGTATCCCTGACCGGAACAGGCGAACGGCGCGACCGGATCACGGGCCGGAAAGCGCGATGGCACATAATGTGGCGACGATCACGCCAAAAAGTCGAGAAAAATCGCGTAGGCCGTTGCCATTACGTTAATTTTTGGATTTAATGACCCGGCAGGCGAGCCATTTCTCTGGCCGCAACCGCAAGGGGCAAGGGGGAAAATCGTGGGTCTCTTTACACCCAAAAAGCCGCCGCTGGTTGGCGTCGATATCAGTTCGACGGCCGTCAAGCTGCTGCAGCTCAGTCAGTCAGGCGGGCGATATCGCGTGGAGCACTACGCGGTGGAGCCACTGCCTCCCAATGCCGTGGTCGAAAAGAACATCGTCGAAGTCGAGGCTGTGGGCGAGGCGATCCGGCGCGCATTGGCACGCTCGGGCTCCAAGCTCAAGCATGCGGCGGCGGCCGTGGCCGGTTCGGCGGTGATCACGCGTATCGTGCCAATGGCCAGCGAGTTGTCCGAGGACGACCTCGAAGGCCAGATCCAGGTCGAGGCCAACCAGTACATCCCGTACCCGATCGATGAAGTCAGTCTCGATTTCGAGGTGCTCGGGCCGGTTCGCGACAATCCGGAAATGACCAACATCCTTCTGGCCGCCTCGCGGACCGAGAATGTGGACATGCGCGTGGCCGCGCTCGATCTGGGCGGGCTGGTCGCGCAGGTGATCGATGTCGAAGCGTTCGCGATGGAGAATGCCTTCGCCTTGCTGGCCGACCAGCTGAACGTCGGGCGCGACGGACTGGTCGCGGTGGTGGATATCGGCGCGACCATGACCACCCTGTCGGTACTGCGCAACCAGCGCACGATCTACTCCCGCGAACAGGTATTCGGTGGCAAGCAGCTGACCGACGAAATCATGCGTCGTTACGGGCTCTCGTACGAGGAGGCTGGCCGCGCCAAGCGCAAGGGCGGCTTGCCGGAGTCCTACGAGAGCGAGGCGCTGGAGCCGTTCAAGGAATCACTGGTACAGCAGATCAGCCGTCTGCTGCAGTTCTTCTATGCCGGCAGCGAGTACAGCAAGGTCGACCAGGTGGTACTGGCAGGCGGTTGCGCATCGATCGAGGGCATCGACAGCATGCTTGAGGAACAGCTGGGTGTGCCATGCATCGTGGCCAATCCGCTGGCCCGCATGTCGCTCTCCTCGCGCGTGCAGGCGCAGGCACTGGCACAGGACGCCCCGGCGCTGATGATCGCGGTCGGACTGGCCATGAGGAGCTTCGACTGATGGCACGCATCAATCTACTCCCGTGGCGCATCGAACGTCGCAAGCAGCGCGAACGCGAATTCTTCATGCAGCTTGGTGCCGCCTTCGTGGCGGCCATCCTGTTCGTGCTGTTGTGGTCGTTCTGGATGGGCATGCGTATCGACAACCAGAACGACCGTAATGCCTACCTGCAGGGCCAGATCAAGCAGGTGGACGTGAAGATCGCCAAGATAAACAGTCTGGAAAAGGTCCGCTCGGAACTGCTGGCGCGCAAGAAGATCATCGAGCAGCTGCAGGAAAACCGTTCGCAGATGGTGCACCTGTTCGACGAACTGGTTAAGACGATCCCGTCGAGCGCACGGCTGACCGCACTGAAGCAGAACGGACAGTCGATGACGCTCGATGGCGTGGCCGAGTCCAATGCGAGTGTTGCCGAGTACATGCGCAACATCGAGAAATCGCCCTGGATGGGACAGGCCAGCCTCAGCAAGACCGAGAACACGCATGAGGCCACGCGGATGCCGTACACCTTCGGGCTGACGGTGGCCCTGAGCCGGCCCAAGGACGCCGACAGCAGCAAGGCTGAACTGCCTGTGGGTACCAACGGTCCCGCCACCAAGGCAGCGGCAACGAAGGCGATGAAACCGATGAAGCCGGCTCAGCTGCCGGCCAGCAGCGCATCCACTGCCACGAAGGGCAAGAGTGTGGAAAAGCCGACGGTTTCGGTCAGCGCGATGCAGCCGGCAGCGCATCCGCCGGCTGCACATGATGCCGCGGTCAAGGGGGGCGCCAAGTCATGAAATTCTTCGACGAACTGCGCAATCTCGATCGCAACAACATCGGCGGCTGGCCGCAGTCGATAAAGATCTTCTTCACCGCGCTGGTTTTCCTGGTCATCGTGTTCTTCGGCTGGTATCTGCATGTCAGCAACCAGCAGGATGACCTGAGCAACCTGGCGGGCAAGGAAGTCCAGCTCAAGCGCGAATTTGCCCAGAAGCAGGCCAAGGCGGTCAATCTTGAGGCGCTGCAGAAGCAGCTCGACGAGATGCAGGACATGTTGCGTCAGCTGCTGCGCCAGCTGCCCAGCAAGACCGAGATGCCGGAGCTGCTGGTCGACATATCGCAAGCGGCCTTGTCGGCAGGGCTCGATCCGGAGCTGTTCCAGCCGGGTCCGGAGACGCCCAAGGACTTCTACGCCGAGAAGCCGATCAAGCTGAAGATGATCGGTACCTACCACCAGTTCGGCACGTTCATCAGTGATGTGGCCTCGTTGCCGCGCGTGGTGATCCTCACCATGCACGACGTGTCGCTCAAGCCGCTGCACCCGCCTGCCAAGGGGGCGGAGCCGCGCGCCAACGAGCAACTGGTGTTGCAGGGTACGGTCAGAACCTACCGCTATCTCGACGACAGTGAAATGAGCAAGAGCAACAAGAAACCTGCACGCGGGGGGAGGCGGTGATGAGCATGCACGCTCCCAAAACCCTCCGTCTGGCCCGCATCGGCTTGATGCTGGGTGCAGCTTTCCTGCTCGGTGGCTGCACACGCGGCATGAGTGACCTGCGCGCCTGGGTGGCCCATCAGAAATCACTCAAGGGCGCGCCGATTCCGCCGTTGCCTGTCATCAAGACGTTCGAAACCTTCACCTATCAGGATCAGGACAAGCGCGACCCGTTTGGTCCAAGCCCGGTCGAGGAGCAACAGAACAACGCATCCTCCGGTCCGCGCCCCGACCAGAACAGGCCGAAGCAACCGCTGGAGATGTTCGCGCTCGACAGCCTGAAGATGGTGGGAACCATCGGCACCGGTTCGCACATCCAGGCGCTGATTCAGGACCCGGGTGGCGTGATTCACCGCGTCACAGTCGATGAATACATGGGCCAGAACTATGGCCGGGTCACCAAGGTGGCTCCGGATCATGTCGATCTGGTGGAACTGGTTCCCAATGGCAATGGTGGCTGGATGGAACGTCCCGCCAGCATCGCGCTAGGCGAGAAATAGGACTACAGGGGCTGAAGCAATGACTAAATCAATCCAACCCGTCCGGAGCCCTGTTATGCGCCTGGCAAGCCGTTGCCTGATGCTGGCCCTGCTGATCGGTGGCACCGTGTGGGCGACCGACGCGGCGGCCACGACCACCCTCAAGGACATCCATGCAGAAACGCTTCCCGGTGGGCGCGTGGCGCTGCATCTGGATTTCGCCGGTGGCCCCGTGCCGCAACCACGCATCTTCACCACGGACAATCCGCCACGCATCGCGGTGGATTTTGCGAATACGGTCAATGGAGCCGCGCGGCACACGGATCTCAACGTGGGTGCAACTACCGGCGTCACTGCGGTGTCTGCAGGTGGTCGTACACGCGTGCTGGTCGACCTGATCCGCAGCTCGACCTATGAAACCAAGGTCGAGGGTGACAGTCTGGTGCTGACTGTCGACAACGGCAGCGCGATTCAGCCTGCGGCAGCGGCGGCAACCATCGATCCGTCGAAAGTACTGCCTTCGGCGACCAATGGGCCGTTGGTAAGCAATATCGATTTCCGGCGCGGCGTGAATGGTTCTGGCCGGGTTCTGATCAGCTTCGCCGGTCCGGGTGCGCATGCCAACATGCATCGCGAAGGCGACAAGGTCCTGGTGGATCTGGAGCACGTGCGTCTGCCTGCCAGCGACGCGCAGCGTCTGGATGTGCTGGATTTCGCCACGCCGGTGGAGTACATCAGCACGCGTGCGACGCCGGGTGGTGCTCGCATGGAAATCTCGTTCAGGGGTTCGGTGGATACCTCGTCGTACCAGACGGGTAACCAGTACGTCGTCGAAATATCGCCGAAGAAGGTCGATGCCAAGGCCGAGGCCATCGCCAACGGGTCGCAGCATCACGTCTATACCGGCAATCGTGTCACCTTCAATTTCCAGAACATCCCTGTCCGTTCGGCGCTCCAGCTGCTGGCCGACGTGTCTGGCCTCAACCTGGTGGCGTCCGATTCCGTGGGTGGCAGCGTCACGCTGCGCCTGGTGAACGTGCCCTGGGACCAGGCACTCGACGTGATCCTTCGCGCCAAGGGCCTGGACAAGCGCCGCGACGGCAACGTGATCTGGATCGCTCCGCAGAAGGAGATCGCTTCCTATGAGGAGAGCGTGGCCCAGGCGCGGATCAAGGAAGAGGACAGCGCACCGCTGATCACCAGCTATATCCCGATCAGCTACGGCAAGGCCAAGGACATCGCCAAGCTGCTGACCACGGGCAGCATGCAGAGTGGTGGCGGTGGCGGTAGCTCGGGCAACAACAGCCATGGCTTCCTGTCGCCGCGTGGCAGCGTGTCGTACGACAACCGTACCAACACCCTGCTGCTCAACGATACCGCCGCGAAGACCGCCGAGATCCGCAAGCTGGTAGCGGAACTCGACAAGCCGGTGCAGCAGGTGCTGATCGAGTCGCGCATCGTGATCGCCACCGACAGCTTCGAACGCGATCTGGGTGTGAAGTGGGGCATCAACGGGCAGCAGACCAACCCTAGCGGTCAGGTCCTGCAGATCGGTGGCCCGCTCACCAGTGCTACGACGACCGGGACCGGTACGGCCAGCATTGCAAGCCCGAGCGGGTTCAACGTGAACCTGCCGTCGACCACCACGGGTGGCGCGTTGGGCCTGGCCATTCTGGGCAAAAACTATGCACTGGACCTGGAGCTTTCCGCCGCACAGACCGAGGGTCGTGGCGAGGTGATCTCCAGCCCCCGCGTGATCACCGCGAACCAGCAGGAAGCGGATATCCGTCAGGGTCAGGAAATCGGCTACGTGACCTACCAGAGTGGCTCCGCCAGCGCCGGCGGCGTGCCCACGGCCTCGGTGCAGTTCAAGGATGCCGTGCTGGAACTGAAGGTGACGCCCACCATCACGGCCGACAACCGCATCTATCTGTCGATCAACGTCAAGAAGGACGCGCTGAACAAGTTCATCACCACGCCGAATGGCCAGGTGCCGCTGATCGATACGCGCTCGGTGAACACCTCGGCACTGGTCGACAATGGCCAGACCGTGGTGCTGGGCGGTATCTACGAGATCACCAAGAACGACTCGATCGTGAAGGTGCCGGGACTGGGCGACATTCCGATCCTGGGGAGCCTGTTCCGCCAGACGTCGCGGACGAACAGCAAAGCGGAACTGCTGATCTTTGTAACGCCGCGCATTCTCAGCGACAACCTGCAATAGGCCTTGCAGCAAGGTCATGAAAGGGCGGCCATCGTGCCGCCCTTTTCATTGTCGCTACCCACATCCGGAGGCTGTTGGACACCCATGGCAAACTTTCCGGGACAAACGCGGTCAGTAACCGCGTCATGCAAACCGGATTTAGGACCATGGACATGCCCGAGAATCAGCCCGTGAGCGCGTTGCAGAAATCATTTGCACGGCTTCGCGACGATCTGCAGCACAGCATCATCGGCCAGCCGCACCTGATCCAGTGCCTGCTGGTTGCGCTGCTTGCCGACGGTCACCTGCTGGTGGAAGGCGCACCGGGACTGGCCAAGACCACGGCGGTCAAGGCGCTGGCCTCGCGTATCGAAGCGGATTTCCACCGGGTCCAGTTCACGCCGGACCTGCTGCCGGCCGACCTTACCGGCACGGATGTGTTCCGCCCGCAGTCCGGCGGATTCGAGTTCGAGCGTGGCCCGCTGTTCCACAACATCGTGCTGGCCGACGAGATCAACCGGGCGCCGGCCAAAGTGCAGTCCGCGCTACTGGAGGCGATGGCCGAGCGGCAGATCACGGTGGGCCGAAGCACTTGGCATCTGCCCGAGCTGTTCATGGTAATGGCCACGCAGAACCCGATTGAACAGGAAGGCACGTTTGCCTTGCCGGAAGCGCAGCTCGACCGCTTCGTGATGCACGTGAAGATCGCTTATCCGGATGCTGCCGCCGAACTTGCGATCCTGCGGCTTGCACGCGAGCAGGCACGCCGCGACCTGCATTCGCACGACGAACCCTCCGCCATGCTGAGCCAGGCCGATGTATTCGCCGCGCGCGAAGCGGCGCTGGCCGTGCACATGGCGCCCGCGCTCGAGGAGTACATCACGCAGCTGGTGCTGGCCAGCCGCGATGCCGGTCGCTATGGACCGGAAATGAAGCGCTGGATCGCCTGGGGCGCCAGTCCGCGCGCCACCATCGCGCTGGATCGCTGCGCGCGTGCGCATGCCTGGCTCGAAGGGCGCGACTACGTGCTGCCGGACGACGTGCATGCGATTGTCCACGAAGTGCTGCGTCATCGCGTGTTGCTCAGCTACGAGGCCGAGGCGGAAGGGGTCCGTAGCGACCAGGTCATCGCCCGCCTGCTGGATCTCGTGCCGCTGCCGTGAGCGTCGTGCTGCCACAACACGTGTCCGGCGACGGCCGTACGCAGGCAAGCCTGGACGAACTGATCGCATTGCGTACCCGCGTGGGGCGACCGGTCCACACGATGCTTGATACGCATGCGGCAAGAGCCGGTCAGCACCTCAGCCGGCTTTACGGGCGAGGCATGGACTACGCCGAATCGCGCGCCTATCAGCCCGGAGACGACGTGCGCCGGCTGGACTGGCGCCTTACCGCGCGCAGCGGCAGGCTGCACACCAAACTGTTCCAGGAGGAGCGCGAGGCGCGCCTGCTGGTACTGCTGGACACCCATGCCGGCATGCGTTTCGGTACCCGTGCACGGTTCAAGTCGGTACAGGCCGCGCGCGCGGCAGCACTCGCCGGCTGGCACGCGGTGCGAGCCGGCGAACGTGTCGGGCTGATGGCGTTCGGTGGCCACCAGTCGCTGCTTAAACCCGCTGCCGGCGCACGTGGTGCCTTGTCGGTCTGTGGTGCGCTGTCGGAATGGGACCGGCTGCCGTGCCATTCCAGCGAACCGCTTTCCAGGGCATTGCGCCGCGCACGACAGGTGCAACATGGTGCCAGCCAGGTGCTGCTGATCAGCGACGGCTGGAGTTGCGACGCGGCGGCGCACGGACCACTGCTCGACCTGGCGCGGCATGCGTCCGTGCGCATCCTGGTGGTGGCCGATGTGCTGGAGCTGGGCATGCCACCCGCAGGCCGGTATCCCATCGAACACGAGGGCGAACAGCGGCAGATCGCACTGCTTGGCGAACGTGCGCGGCGCGATTTCAGCACCGCTATGGGGGCGGGTCCGGCACGCCTGCAGGCATTGGCGAAAACATTGGCACTGCCGGTCGAGCGGATCGACACCGTGGTCGATCCGGGCGATGCGGTCACCGCACTCCTGCGTGCGCGTGGGCGGACGAGGTGAACGGCATGCCCGGCCAACTACCACCACCGCAGCTGGTGCTGCGTGACATCCATATGCCGCCGGCGCCGTCCTGGTGGCCGCCGGCCCCGGGCTGGTGGTTGTCGGCCTTGTTGTTGCTGCTGTTGATCGTGTTGCTGGCATGGCTCGCGACACGCCGTTTCCGGCGTCGCCGTGCACTGCGTCAGGTGCTGGCCGAAGTCGATCGGCTCGATACGCGCCATGCGGACGACGACGAGGCCCTGGCGTACGGGCTCCATCAACTGCTGCGACGCATGGCCCGGCGCTACGCGGCCGGTGCCGTGACCGCGCGTGGCGAGTCATGGCGCACGACCCTGGCAGAGGTCCCGGTGCAGGCTTCCGTACTGGACACCCTGGTCGGGCTGGAACAACGGATCTACCGCTCCAGCAGCGCGTTCGATCGCGTACAGGCACTGGCCGCGACGCGCACCTGGTTGTCGATGGCATGGCGGAGGATGCCGGGCACGCATAGGAGCAAGGCCCATGCCTGAGTTCGCCTGGCCATGGGTGTTCGTGATGTTGCCACTGCCCTGGCTGTTGTGGCGTTGGTGGCGCCCCGCATCACCGGGTCGTGCACTGCATTTGCCGCAGCCGGGGCTGGAACTGCATGAAGCAGGTGCCACGGTCATGCATGGGGCATTGCCGTGGCTGCTGGCACTGGCATGGCTGTGCCTGCTGACCGCGGCAGCACGACCGCAGCAGTTCGGGCCGCCGCATGCGCAGGAACACAGCGGCCGGGCACTGATGCTTGCGGTCGATCTGTCCGGCAGCATGCAGACGCAGGACATGACGCTGGCCGGACAGCCGGTCAGTCGCTTCGGTGCCGTCGAGGCGATCGCCGGCGACTTCATCGCGCGACGCAGCGGCGACGAAATGGGCCTGATCCTGTTCGGCAGCCGGGCTTACCTGGTGACGCCATTGACCTATGACCTCAGCGCCGTGCGGGCACAGCTGAAGGGTGCCGCGGTCGGCCTGGCCGGAACGCAGACCGCCATTGGCGATGCGATTGCGGTGGCGGTGAAGCGGCTGTCCGCACTGCCGCAGCAGGCGCGGGTACTGGTGTTGTTGACCGATGGTGTGAACAACGCCGGCAACGTGACCCCGCTGGATGCGGCGCGTGCGGCGAAGGCTGCCGGTGTGCGCATCTACACCATCGGCATCGGTGCCACGCGCATGCGGGTGTCCGGTTTCTTCGGCAGCCAGCTGATCAACCCCTCGGCCGATCTGGACGCGCACATGCTTACCCGGATCGCCGAGATGACCGGCGGCCGCTTCTTCCGTGCGACCGACAGCCATCAGCTGGCCGATGCCTATCGCGCCATCGATGCACTGGAACCGATGCCCCAGCATGGTCCCAGCTATCGCCTGCACCACGAACTATTCCGTTGGCCGCTGCTGGCCGCGGCCCTGCTGATGCTGCTGGCCTGGTTGCCGCGGTTGCGGAGGGCGCGCGCATGAGTGCGACCCTGCACGCATTCCATTTCCTGCAGCCGTTCTGGCTGCTGGCGTTGCTCGCACTGCCCTGGCTGTTGTGGCTGGGACGGCGCGAAGACGGCGCACAGCGCGCCTTGTCGAGGCTGGTCGATCCCGAGCTCTTGCCGCATGTCATGCACGGACGACCGCGCAGCCGGCGCGCGCCTTCCGGCCTGCTGGCGCTGGGCTGGCTGCTGGCGACACTGGCGCTGGCCGGGCCGACCTGGCATCGGGTGGCGCGGCCGCTGTATGCCGACCGTGCGGCCCAGGTGATCGCGATCTCGTTGTCCAGGAGCATGCTGGCGCGCGATGTCACACCGAGCCGGATCGAGCGCGCCAGATTCAAGGCGCACGACCTGATGTACGCGAACCGCGACGGTTTCAATGGCCTGATCGGCTATGCCGGCGAGTCGTTCGTGGTCGCGCCGCTCACCAGCGACGCGCACAGTCTGGACGACCTGCTCGATGCGATGGCGCCGGATGTCATGCCGGAGGATGGCAACGACGCCGCCCGTGCCATCGCGCAGGGCGTGAAGCTGATCCGAGACGCGAAAGTTGCCGACGGCTCGCTGGTGCTGATCACCGATACGGCGGATGCCGCAGCGACAGCGGCAGCACGCAAGGCACATGCCGAAGGGGTGCGGGTCTCGGTGCTCGGCGTGGGGACCCCACAGGGTGGCCCAGTAGCGCTGGGCGATGGCAGCTTCCTGCACGATGCGCAGGGCAACCTGGTACTGGCCCGGCGTAACGATGCAGCCCTGGCTGCGCTGGCGAATGCCGGCGGTGGCATCTACGTACCGATGACGAATGACGACCGGGACGTGGCCTCATTGCACCGCGAGCTGCGCACGCCGGAGCATGCGACCGTGGCGGCGGGTCAGCAGGGTGACACCTGGCAGGACGAAGGTCCGTGGCTGTTGCTGCCGTTGCTGGTCGTGGTGGCTTTGGGCTTCCGACGTGGCTGGCTGCTGGTGCTGCCCTGGATCGTGTTTTCGCTGGCGTTGCCATCGACGGCGCATGCGTCGGGATGGCGCGACTGGTGGCAACGTGCCGATCAGCAGGCGTCCACGGCGCTCCACGACGGCAAGCCGAAGCTGGCCGAGCAGTTGGCGCAAGATCCGGCCTTGCGCGGTGCCGCGGCTTACCGGGCGGGTAACTACCGCGCTGCGGTGCAGGCACTGCAGCAGGCCAAGGGTGCCGATGCCGCCTACAACCTCGGTAATGCGCTGGCGCGCCTGGGACGCTATCCCGAAGCGATCAAGGCATACGACCGCGCGTTGAAGATGAATCCGCACAATGACGATGCCCGCGCCAATCGCAAGGCCGTGGAAGAAGCCATGCGACGCCAGCAACAACAGCAGAAAAAGCAGAAACAGAACAAGAACGGCAGCGGGAAAAGCAGCAACCAGTCGTCGCAGGGCAAAGGCTCCGGCACAAAGGACAAAAGCGGCCAGCCGCAGGACAAGCAGCCGCAGGGCAACAACGGGCAGGGCAAGAGTTCGAGCGATTCGACTCCGCATGGCGACCAGCACACGCCACCCGGCAACCCATCGGGTTCCAAATCGCAGGGATCGTCGTCCCCGCAGGACGCGCAGACCGGACAGGCTCGTCATGGGGCCGGCGGGCAGGACAAACCGACGCCGCAGACAGCGCAGCAACGCGCCGCACAGCAGGCAGCGACCGCCAAGGCACAGCAGGCGCTGCACCAGCAGATGAACCGGGCGCTGGCTCGGAAGACGACCCAACCGCCCGTCCATCAACTGGGTGCCATGGCGAACGACGACCCGTTGTCGAAACTGCCGGCCGATGTGCGTCACACGCTGCAGGTCGTGCCCGATGACCCCGGTGCGCTGCTGCGCCGCAAGTTCATGCTCGAATATCTGGAGCGCCAGCAACGCGCTTCGTCGGAGAACGGACAACCATGAAAGGGCGCTACGTACTGTTGTTGCTTGCCTTGCTGCTGCCGGCCTTGGCCTCGGCCAGCAGCGTGCGTGCCTCGCTGGACCGCAGCAAGGTGCAGCTGGGCGAAACCGTCACGTTGAACCTCAGCGTGGACGGCAGCGACAGCGTCGGCATGCCCGATCTCGATCCGTTGCGGCGCGATTTCGACGTGCTGGGCACCTCCAACAGCAGCAGCATCAGCATCATCAACGGCAGACAGAGCGCGCAGTACACCATCGGCATCGCGTTGCGGCCGAAGCACATCGGCCAGCTGAAGGTCCCATCCCTGGCCATCGCGGGAGGACATACCGCGCCATTGCTGCTGGACGTGACGCCCCCCGACCCGAATGCCGCGGCCAACAGCGGCAAGGCCGTGTTCATCGAAGCGGGTGTGGAGCCGGACCATGGCTATGTCGGCCAGCAGATGGTGTACACCGTGCGGCTGTACCACGACGTCGACCTGAGCGGTTCGCTGCAGGAACCGCAGCTGGCCGGTGTCGACGTGCGCAGGATCGGGCAGGACATCAACTACGACGTCAATCGCGACGGGCACACATACCACGTGCTCGAGCGACGCTACGCTCTGGTGCCGCAGCGCGCGGGCACGCTGACGGTGCCTTCCATGCAGTTCCAGGGTACGGCCAGCGATCCGTCGAACCCGTTCAACCCGGGCAACTTCTTTGGCCAGTCGAGCCTGTTCGGCGTCGGGCAGGCCGTATCGGCGGCTTCGCCGGCGGTGACGCTGCATGTGCAAGCCCAGCCATCCGGCTGGGGCAGCACCGACTGGCTGCCTGCACGTCAGCTGACGCTTTCGCTGGATGGCCTGCCGGCGGATGGCAAGGTGCATGTCGGCCAGGCACTGAACCTGCACATGGTTGTCCAGGCGAGCGGATTGCCGGCCGATTCGCTGCCCGAGCCGAGCCTGCCGACTCTGGGCGGTGCCGCGGTGTACCCGGACCGCCCGGTGGATACCACTACCGACGATGGCAAATGGCTACAGGGCAAGCGCGAGCGCGCCTTTGCGATCGTGCCGCAGCAGGCGGGCACGCTGACGATTCCGGCAACCACTCTGAAGTGGTTCAACGTGCAGAGCGGGCAGGCCGAGACGGCGAGCATTCCGGCAACCACGCTCACGGTGCTTCCTGCAGCAGGCGCGGCGTCGGGCCCGGCGGCCGCGGCTTCGGTGTCGGCACCTGCAACGGTTGCGCCGGCCTCGCATGCATCGAAGCCGGATGCAGCAGTGACTGCGGCGGCGACTACCGGTGCAACGGTCCCGGTCTGGTGGCGCTGGCTTGCAATCGGCAGCCTGGCAGTCTTGCTGGTTGGGTTGCTGGGCTGGTTGATCCTGCGCCGGCGCACGCCGCGACCGGCACCGGCTCAGGCGAAGGTGGATCCCGTGATCAGGCCACTTCCGGACAAGGCCCTGCGGCAGGCTTTCCTCGACGCTGCACGCGGAAACGACGTCGCTGCCCAGGCCCGGCAACTACTGGCCTGGGCGCGGGCCGAGCGACCGGATCTGCATAATCTGGGCGAGCTGTCGGCGGCGCTGGCATACGAGCCGCAACGGGCGGCGATTGCCGGGCTGCAGCGCCGGCAATATGGCGCTGCGGTACCCACTGCAGACGCCCCTGATCTGCGGTCTGCGTTCGAACGCGGCTTTGTCTGGAAGCACGAGGGTCCCGGCGCCGGCGACTCGCCGCTGCCGCCGCTGTATCCGTTCGACCTCGGTTCGCGCTAGTTCAACCGTGTTCGTGGGTGTCAAGGGCGTGCTGCAGGATGGCACTCATGCGCACATCGAACCCGCATAACTGCACCTGCAGGTCGGCATGGTGGAGCAGTGCCTCGCGCAGCGCGGCCACCGCCACCGCTGCGGCCCGTTCGGCGGGAAAGCCGTAGACGCCGCAACTGATGGCCGGAAAGGCGATGGAATGGAGCCGATGGGCGGCGGCCAGCGCGATGCTGGCGCGGTAGCAGTGGGCCAACAGCCCCGGCTCGCCATGGCTGCCGTCCTGCCAGACCGGTCCGACCGTGTGGATCACCCAGCGGGCGGGCAGGTCGAAGCCAGGCGTGATGCGCACCTCGCCGGTTGGACAGCGCATGCCCGGAGAGGTCTCGGGCAGGGCGCGGCAGGCGGCCAAGAGACGTGGTCCGGCGGCCCGGTGAATGGCGCCATCCACGCCACCGCCGCCAAGCAGGGTGGGGTTGGCGGCATTCACGATGGCGTCCACTTCCAGCTGGACGATATCGGCGGTGATCACGACGATCGACATGCGTTTATGCTTGCATCCAGACGATGGGGAGACGGCAGTACATCATGGTGAATGTGGAAGATATTTCATTCGGCTATCTGCTGAGCGACGTCACACTGCTTTTCCGGAAGCATTTCGACCGTCGAGCGGTGAAGTTCGGCCTGACCCGTGCGCAGTGGCGTGCCACCAAGATGCTGTACCGTCGCCCCGGTCTGCGCCAGACCGAACTGGCCGAATTCCTCGAAATGGAACCGATCGCGGTTGGCCGTGTGATCGACCGCCTGCAGGCGGCCGGTTTCGTCGAGCGTCGCCCCGATCCCAAGGATCGTCGCGCCTGGCGTCTCTACACCACCGAACAGGCGCACGAAGTCGTCGATGACATGGAGCGCATCGCCAAAGACCTGCGCATCGATGCCAGCACGGGCATTTCCTGCGAGGAGATGATGCAGATGACCGCCGTGCTGACCCGCATCAAGGAAAACCTGCAGGCGCTGGACGAGGCCGAGCAACCCATGACCGAGGCGGGCAACTAAGACGGCACCTGCACCGCATGCACTGGCCTTGGTGCAGGTCGCTTCGACGCACCAGAACGCGGGGCTGGAACGCGTTCGAGTTCAATCAGGCTGATGACGTCCGACATGTGCTCCGTGCGCCGGCTGATGAAGCATGGCCGGTGTGGGCGACGCCCCTGGCGGGGCGTCGCGGTGCGGCGGCTTACTTGTTCTTGAGCAGGTCGCGGATTTCGGTGAGCAGGACCACGTCGGCGGGCGGTGCGGCGGGCGCGGCCTCTTCCTTCTTGTGCAACCGGTTGATCGCCTTGATCAGGATGAAGATCGCGAAGGCGACGATGATGAAGGTGATGATGGTGTTGATGAAGCTGCCGTAGTGGATCGCCACTTCGGCGATCTTGTGCTTCGGGTCGCTGTCGTCGGCCGGCTTGAGTACCCATTTCATCTTGGAGAAATCGATGCCGCCGGTGATCATGCCGATCGGTGGCATGATCACGTCGTTCACCAGCGAGGTGACGATCTTGCCGAACGCGCCGCCGATGACGATGCCGACCGCCATGTCGAGCACGTTGCCGCGCATCGCAAATTCCTTGAATTCCTTCATCATGCCCATCGTGTTTCCTCCGAGATGTTGCCGGTTGGCAGGAGCACTTTAGCCCAGCGCAACGACGCCCGCATCGGGCATATGCCCAGTCGGTGCTCAGACCATCTGGCCGTCCAGTTCGGCGATGCCCACGAGCTCGGCATGGAAACGGTCGCCACGTTGCAGCGCGGCCACGCCGGCGGGCGTGCCGGTGAAGATCAGGTCGCCGGGCTTCAGCTCGAACAGGCGCGAGAGGGCGGCGATGATCGCCGGCACGTCGTGGATCATGTCGCCCAGCCGGCCCTGTTGGCGCAGCTCGCCGTTCACGCTGAGCCGCAATGCGGTGTCCGCTGTCGGCGTCACCTCGGTGGCAGGGTGCAGTGCCGAGACCGGGGCGGAATGGTCGAAGGCCTTGGCGACGTCCCACGGATGGCCTTTCGCCTTGGCCTGGGCCTGCAGGTCGCGCCGGGTCAGGTCCAGGCCCACGCCATACCCGAACACCGCCTCGTTCGCCTGGCTGGGGGAAAGGTCGCGTCCGCCCGCCTTCAGGGCCACCACCATTTCCACCTCGTGATGCAGGTCGCTGGTGGCGGAGGGGTAGGGCACATCGGTGTCATCGGTGACCACCGCGTCGGCCGGCTTGCAGAAGAACATCGGCTGGCCGTGCTCGACGGCGGCACCCATTTCGCGCGCGTGCTCGGCATAGTTGCGGCCGATGCAGAACACGCGACGCACGGGAAAGCGCTGGTCGCTGCCGGCAACCGGCAGGCTGGAAGGGGTGGGTGGAGCGATGATGTAGTTCATGACGAAAGCCTAGCAGTTTCCATGGCCGGTTCGTGACCGGCCGACGGTCTTGCGCTCGCTCGCGGGCTCCGCGTTACCGGCGCTTCCGGCGTGCCAGCGAAATCACCACCACGCCCAGGAGGATCACCGCCATGCCGGTCAGGTCGATCGGCCCCACGTGTTCGCCCGCGAACAGCACGCCGAACAGCACGGCCACCGGCGGGTTCACGTACGCGTAGCTGGTGGCCAGGGTCGGGCGCGCGTGCTTCAGCACGTACAGGTAGGTGCTGAAGGCGATCATCGAGCCGAACACCAGCAGGTATAGGCCGGCAAGCGTGGCGTGCAGCGTGGGGTGCGCCGGCAGGCGTTCGCCACTGCCGAAGCCCGCCACTAGCAGGGCCGCGCTGCCGCAGAGCATCTGCGCGGCGGTGTTCATCGGGCCGCTGGGCATGTCCTGGTGTCGGCTCCAGACCGAACCGAAGGCCCAGGCGGCAGCGGCGGTCAGCAGCGCCAGTGCACCGAGACGCGAGCCGGACAGGCTGCTGCCCAGATTCAGAACGACTACGCCGGCAAAACCGATCGCCAGGCCAAGCCCTTCGCGCCGGTTCGGCCACTCGCCGAAAAGGCCCGAGAACAGGGCGGCGAACAGCGGCATGCAGGCCACCGCCACCGCGGCGATGCCCGAGCTGACCCGCTCCTCGGCGAAGCACACCAAGCCGTTGCCGAAACCCAGCAGCAGCACGCCGGTGACCGCGGCGTTGCGCCATTGCCGTGGCGACGGTGGTGCCGCGCCGCGCAGGCGCAGGACGCCGTAGAACAGGACGCCAGCACACAGGAAGCGCAGACCGGCCAGCAGGAAGGGCGGATAGCTTTGCAGCGCGAAGTGGATGGCGAGGTAGGTCGAACCCCAGATCAGGTACAGGGCGAGCAGGCCGAACGGCACGAGTGCCTGCGGCGACGGGGCCAGTGTCGGGTCGTTGGCGGTGGTTGCGGAGGCGTCGCTCATGGTCTTGATCCGGGCAGGTTTCGCCGTCATCAAGACCCGGCGCGGGCGCGTATCTTGGCGCCTGGCAGCCGCCTGCGCCAGTGATGACGGTGCAAGCCGGGCTTGAGCCTGGATCAAGCCTGGTGGCGGACGCCAAGGTCAGCCGTGAAGCTGCTGTTCGTGCGCCAACAACTGCCGTTTGCGCTGCACACCCCAGCGCCAGCCGCCGGGCGAGCCGTCTTCACGTATCACGCGGTGGCAGGGCACGATCAGCGCGAGCCGGTTGTTGCCACAGGCATTGCCCACGGCGCGTGCTGCTCCGGGCTTGCCGATCGTGGCGGCGATGTCGCCGTAGCTGCGGGTCTGGCCGGCCGGGATGCGGGTCAGCGCGTCCCAAACGCGCCACTGGAAGGCGGTCGCGGCCACGTCCAGCGGCGGCAGCGCGGGCGCATTACCGCTGCTCCAGCCAAGTTCGCTGGCGATGCGGGCGATGACCGCGTCCAGCCACTCTTCACGGCCGGCGTCCACGCGTTCGCGTGCGGCTCTCGGAAATTCATCAGCCAGGCGTTGTTCCAGCTCGGCATCGTCAACGCCGAGTGTTACCGCGCAGATACCGCGCGTGGTCGCCGCGACCAGCAGGCAGCCCAGTGAAGTGGTCGTGGTGGTGTAGCGGATGCTGGCGCCGGCGCCGCCGGCACGGTAGCTGGCCGGGGTCATGCCGAGCAGGCGGTCGCTGTGTTCGTAGACGCGGCTGCCGGAGCCGAAGCCGGCGCCGTATACGGCCTCGCTTACCGGTGCGCCTTCGCGCAACGCAGCCTTCAGCTGGCCGAAGCGGCGTGCGCGGTGGTATTCGGCCGGACTCATGCCGTAGCGGCGGCGGAATACGCGCTGCAGGTGGGCGGGGCTGAGTTGCGCGATCTGCGCCAGGCTGTCGAGCGTCGGCGCTTCGTCGGCGCTTTCGAGCTGCTGGCGCACCCGTTCAAGCGCGTTTTCGGTGGACTTGTTCATGGCCTGGCCGGTGGAAATATCCATGGCCAGCTTAGGCATGCCGGCCGCGTCGGGCCATCCGGATTATGCGCATGCGACGAGGGTTGCCGCACGGCACCCGCTCGATGCACGCAGTTCAATGTGCGGCAGGACGCCCCTGCCGGATCACCACGAACTCACCTTCCAGCAGGTCGGGTCGGTGCGCAGAGGGAGTCGGTCCGGTCGTGGAGCTGATCGGGGCACGACCATGCCGCCAATGGCGCCAGGCCAACAGCAGTCCGCCGCCGACCAGGAGCACGCCAGCCACCATCAGGCCGAACACCAGCAGGATGCCGACCAGGGCCAGTCCCAGCAGCAGGGACAGGGCGCGGGCCAGCGGATGGCGGGGGCGGCGCGTGGGCAACAGGACAAAACGCATGTGTTAAAAATCCGTGTGCTAAAATCAACGACTTACGAGTGCAACGATGGGGCCTGACGGCCCGTGAGACAAGTGCCAATGGATACAAAGATTTCGCCCCGTCCGCTGTGCAGGTTCGACGAATTGCCCGAGGGCGAGGCAGTCGCGTTGGATGCGATGCTGCCCGGTGGCGAGGAGAACCTGATCGTCTTGAGACAGGGCGGCGAGGTGCGGGCCTGGCTCAACATCTGCCCGCATGCCGGACGCCGACTGGACTGGGCACCGGGCCGGTTCCTGATCAGCAAGGGCTTGCTGGTGTGTGCAGTGCATGGTGCGAGTTTCAGCACCCAGAACGGTGCCTGTGTTGGTGGTCCCTGCCGTGGCGATCGCCTGCATGCGGTGCCGTTGCGGCTGGACAGCGATGAGGTCTGGCTGGCCTGAGTGCCGCTGCGGATCGGCAAGCGGAGTCATTGCCACGTCGATCGCCGTGCCGGGTGTCAGTCGAATTGCTCAGTGGAACATCAGGTTGATCGCCACCAGGGTGATCACCAGCACGACCAGGGTCAGCGGGATGCCGGCACGCAGGAAGTCTTTGCTGTTGTAGCCACCAGGGCCGGTCACCATCATCAGGGCGGGGTGGCCGGAGCTGATCAGGAAAGTGTTGGACGAGGACACCGCGACGATCAGCGCATAGGCCGAGGGATTGCCGCCGGTGGCCACCGCCACGCTGATCGCGACCGGCACCATCATCACCGTGGCGCCCACGTTGGACATCACCTGCGAGAACAGCAGGGTGAGCACGGCCAGTGCCGCCTGCAGCACCCACGGCGACGCGCCACCCATGTGTGCCAGGACTTCCTGCGCGACCCAGGCGGCCGTGCCGGTGGAGTCCATCGACCAGCCCAGCGGAATCAGACAGGCGGTGACGAAGATCGTTTTCCAGTTGATCGCCTTGTAGGCCTCGTCCATGTTCAGCACGCCGGACAGCAGCATGCCGATGGCGCCGGACATCATCGCGATCGACAGGTCCAGATTGGTGAACAGGGCCAGGCACTTGGCCATCAGGAAGAAACCCACCGCCTGCCAGATCTTGCCGGGACGCTGTTCTTCGCGGGGGATGTCGGTGACCACCACCAGGTCGCGGTCTTCCGATGCCTGGACCAGATCCGGCCAGCTTGAGTGCAGCACCATGGTGTCGCCGGCGCGCAGGCTGACCGCACGCACATCGTCCCGGTACACATGGTCGCCGCGGGTCACCGCCAGCACCGAGATGCCGTGGCGCTTGCGCAGGTGCAGCTCGCCGATGGACTGCTTGATCCAGCGCGAATTGGGCGGGATCACCGCCTCGGAAATGCCGGCCCGGCTGGGATTGAACTGTTCGCCCAGCTGGCGCATGCGCGGCGACAAGCGGCACAACTGGTTGTTGGCGAACTGGCCCAGTTGTTCGCGCGGACCCAGTACGCCGAGCACCGAGCCGACCCAGATCACCTGGTCGATCGGCGGGGCCATGCGGGCCTCGTTGCCGCTCTTTATCGCCAGGATCAGCGGTGCGCCGTGCAGCCGCTCGGCCTCGCCGATGCTCATGCCGACCAGCGGGCTCTCGGCGGTGACCGTCAGCTCGGCGGTTTCGCCGACGATGCCGTAGGTTTCGGCGAAGTAGCTTTCGGTGCGGCCGGGCGTCACCTTCTGCCGGCTGTCCTCGCGGTCGGGCAGCAGCTTGTGGGTGAACAGGCGGAAAAACACCACGCCCACGATGGCCAGCAGGATACCCACCGGGGTCACGCTGAACAGGCCGAATTTCGGGATCGTCTGCGCCCCCGGCGGCAGGTTGTTGTTGGCGCTGGCGATCAGGTCGTTCAGCATGATCAACGGCGAGTTCGCGATCAGCGTGGTGTTCGTCGCGGTGAGGATGCAGAACGCCATCGGCAGCAGCAGCCGCGAGATCGGCACGCCGGTACGGGCGGACAGGCGGCTGGTTACCGGGATCATCAGCGCGGCGAGCGCCTGGCTGGGAATGACCGCGCTGAACAAGCTGGTGACCGAGTTGATCACCACGCCCAGGCGCGACTCCTTGCCGCGCGCCATGCGCATCACGAACTGCGCGGTCAGGTTGAGCACGCCGGCCCGGTCCAGCCCTTCGCCCATGATCATGATGGCGATGATCGCGATCACCGCATTGCCGGCGAAGCCGTTGAACACGCGGTCGGCGGGAATCAGGCCGGTCAGGCCGATGGCGACGACCACCAGCAGGGCGACCATGTCGGCACGGATCCACTCCAGCACCAGCATGAGCATGGTGAAGAGCACCAGCCCAAGCACAAGCACCATGTCGGGCGTGAGCGACAGTCCCACTAGCGGTCGTCCCGGCAGGATGCGTGGTCAGGCTCGATGCGGATGTGCAGTGGATCAGTCACGCTGCGGCAGTCAGGTCCCCGTTTGGGGCGCAAGTATAAGCGGCCAGATGCAAGGACTGGTGAACCGTGACGTATTTGCCGCCATTTTTTGTGCGCGAGCCGGGTCAGGTCCGGTGGTAGAGCAGGTCCCACACGCCGTGCCCGAGCTTGAGGCCGCGGCGCTCGAAGTGGGTTTCGATGCGCCAGTCGGGCTTTTCCGCGTAACTGCCGGCGGCGATGGCATTGCGCCAGTCCGGCGCCGCTTCCATCACTTCGAGCATGTGTTCGGCGTAGGGCTGCCAGTCCGTGGCCAGGTGCAGCAGCCCGTCGGGCGCCATGCGCGAGGCCAGCAGGGCGACGAATTCCGCTTGCACGATGCGCCGCTTGTTGTGGCGCTTCTTGTGCCAGGGGTCGGGAAACCAGATGCGGGCTTCGGCCAGGGTGCCCGCAGCGATCTCGTGTTGCAGCACCTCGACGGCGTCGTGCTTGTAGATCCGCACGTTGCCGGCATCACGCGCAGCCAGTGCGTTCATCAGTCGGCCCACGCCGGGGCCATGGACTTCGACCCCGATGTAATCGCGGGCGGGGTCGTGCTCGCTGGCCCAGGCCAGTGCCTCGCCGTTGCCGAAACCGATCTCCAGGACGACGGGCGCCGTGCGGCCGAAACGTGCCGCGTAGTCCTGCGCGGTACCGCTGTAGTCGATGCCGTAGCGGGCCCAGTGGGCGTCGAAGGCGCGTTGCTGGGCCGGTGTCATGCGCCCTTCGCGCAGGACGAAGCTGCGGATGCGGCGTGGATGTGCGGAACTGTCATGGTCGGTCATGGCGTGTGCTGCGGTCGGGCCATGCCCGGGTCGAGCGGGGACGGCGTGCGTAGATCGGGAAGTGGCGACAAGTGTAACGGTCGCGTGCGGCGATGCCTCGTCGGCGGTGCTGCAACGGACGGCAATGGGCAGCCTGGCGACGGATCGGGCCGAAGGCGCCGGACGCGTGCGTGCCGGCGCATTGTAACCGGCAAGGTCAGTGCCGATGGTCGTTGCCGTGCCAGGGTGGCGGGGCCCTGCGCTGCGGCTGCGCGCGTTGGGCTTGTGCACGGGGTGCCTGCCGGTGCTCCATCATGACGCGCGGCGGCGGCCGGAATGCCGGCGGGCGATAAGCCTGTTCGGTCCGATGCGCGACGTAGCCATTGCCGCGCGGCGACACCATGTGCGACTGGAAGACCGCCGGCGGTGCCCGACGCACCGGCTCGAAGCGGACCTCGGCCGGCCGTGGGGCGGTGGCGACGGGCCTGGATACGGGGCGGGAAATGGGGCTGCGTGCAGTTTGCGATCGCAGCGGTTCCAGATGCGGTACCTGCGGAAGGCCGCCGTTGAAGCGTCCGGTCGGACGGCCGGGTTCCGACCCCCGACTGATGAAGCTGACGCCCGGACGCATCTCGTCGCGGACCGCTGCATTCTGCTGGCCACGCTGCATCGCGGGCGACCCGTAGCGGACATCGGGCCGCACGGGGGCGCGAATTGCCGGTCGCGTCGATGCGAAGCTGCGTGGCCGGGCCGGCGCATGCCAGGTGACGCGCTGGAACCGGCCGTCAGTCGGGATATGCCGCATCACCACCGGGCGATGCAGGCCATCGGTGGGCAGTGCGTGCAGGCGGGGACCGTACCGACGTGCCGGGTCGGCCTGCGGTCTGTGCGCTGGACCGTGCAGGCTTGGTCGGGCATCGGCAAGCCGTTGCGGGTCCACCTGCAGAAGGTGGTGATGCACGTCGTGCGCAGCGGCAAAGTTGCGGGCCGGTACGGCACTGAATCCGCGCGGATGAAAACCATGCGTTCCGGCGTCGATCGCCTGCACACGACCGCGGCGGTAGGCGTCGTAGTGGCGGGCGATGCGTGCGTCGATATCGCGTCGGTCGCGTCGGTCGTGATCCCTGTGGTGGTCCAGGTCCTGCCGGTTGAGCCGGTCGTAATAGCGTCTGCTGGCGTGGTACCACGGATTGAAGATGTCGCGTGGTCCCAGCGGGAACCAGCCGATCGGACCGCCCAGGCTCAGTGACACGTCCCAGTGCCGGCCGCCGACGAAAGCGACCAGGGCTGGTGCGTACACCGGGGGCCCGAAATAGGTTCCCGGCAGCCAGCCCCAGGCACCGCGGATGAACGCCCAGCGGCCGTAGTGGAACGGTGCGAAACCCCATGGCGCGTCGTCCACCCAGGTCCAGCCCCATGGCTGGATCCATGCCCAGTGGCCGAAACGGTAGGGTGCCCAGCCGGCGGCGACCTGTGCCGGGAACCAGACGGCGCCGTAATCGGGTTCGTCGACCCAACTGCCGTAGTTGTCCAGGTCCTCGGCACCGACCATGCCGGCCGGAACGTACTGCGAAGCCATCGAGTCGGTGTAACGCCGATCCCGGTCCTGACACCACGCATCGAAGGCATCGCCGCCTGCGATGTAGCTGATCAGCATGCGATCGAGTGAGGCATCCTCGAAGCGGTAGCTGCGGCCGGCAAGAATGTCCTGCCGGGCACCATCCACCCCATAGACCTCGGCGTTGCCGTCGAAGGCGGTAACCCGGGTGGCACTGCCATCCGGACGGACATCCACGCGGAAGCGACCGGGTCGATCGATCACCAGCGCGATGGTGGGCGTGTCCACTTCATAGCTCTGTCCACTGGCCAGCTGGCGCACGCTGAGCTCCAGCGTGCCCCGGGTCAGCTTGAACTGGCCGAGCTGGGCATCCAGCACGAGTACGCCGAGGCGGGTGTCGCCGCCGATGCGCAAGGCGGCGCCGCCGAGTTCCAGTTCGGCCCGTGCGCCGGGGGTGCTGCTGAGCCGGTCACCGTCGGTCAGCGGGCGATTGATGTCCACCTGGCGCCAGTCATTCTGGCTGCCTGCCGGTAGCAGTCCGACCTCGCCGGCCAGATAAGACAGCCTTGCGGCACGTGCGGGCGGGTCGCCGGTGCCATTGCCGCCGGTCTGGGCCATGGCAGTGCCGGTCAGGCTGGCGATCAGCAGGAATAGAAGTGCCGCAACGCGGAAGCGCGGCAAGACGGGCAAGACGAAAGACCTACGCATGGCATCCTCCGTGTGGGCGCATGGGGATCACGTCCTTGGGTACCGTGGTCGCGAGAACGTGCGATCGGTCCTCGCGATGACACTGTAACTGGCCAATACTTAGTGATCGGTGAGGCTGGCCAACGGCGATTCACGCGGGCGACCATCGCAGTTCAGGTGCCTGCGCGCCGGTGGCGGCGGCACGGCGGGATTCCAAAACGCAACGATCCCGGGTTACCATCCGCCGGCGGCGCGGGCGTAGCTCAATGGTAGAGCTGTAGCTTCCCAAGCTACTGACGTGGGTTCGATTCCCATCGCCCGCTCCATCTTCCGCCCGCTCAGGGCAGTCACCGGCAACCGGCTTTCGATGTTACGACCCGTGGGCGCGTGTCGATGAAGGTGACCATCAGCCGTGCCATCGGCCGACATTTTCCGAAGCATTCCCAACGATTCGACGCCATCCGGCGCCGTGGCTGGCCGCGGTCGGTGCGTGGCGGCATTCATGCGGACCCCTTATGAAGATCGCCATCCTCTCGCGCAATGCACGGCTGTACTCCACTCGCCGGCTGGTGGAGGCGGCGCGTGCCCGCGACCACGTGGTGCGCGTACTCGACCCCCTGCGTTGCTACATGCGCATCGCGCCAGGTGCGGTGCAGATGCGCTACAAGGGCAAGCCGCTGCGTGACATCGATGCGGTGATCCCGCGCATCGGTACCAACACCACGTTCTACGGCACCGCGGTGTTGCGCCAGATGGAGATGATGGGGGCGTACACGCCCAACTCCTCCGATGCGGTGCTGCGGGCACGTGACAAGCTGCGCTGCCTGCAGATGCTGGCCGCACAGGGGCTGGATATGCCGGTGACCGTGTTCGGCGACAACCCGGACGATACCGACGACGTGCTGGCGATGCTGGGCGACCCGCCGCATGTGATCAAGTTGAACGAAGGCAGTCAGGGTACCGGCGTGGTGCTGGCGGAGAAGCGCAGCGCGTCGCAGAGCGTGGTCGAAGCCTTTCGCGGCCTCTATGCCAATTTCCTGGTGCAGGAATTCATCGGCGAAGCCAAGGGCTGCGACCTGCGCTGTTTTGTCGTCGGCAACGAAGTGGTGGCGGCGATGGAGCGTGAGGCCAGCGCCGGCGAGTTCCGCGCCAACCTGCATCGCGGCGGTACCGCCCATGCGGTCGAACTCAGCGAACAGGAAAGGCAGCTCGCGGTGCGTGCGGCCGGCGCGCTGGGACTGGGCATCGCCGGTGTGGACCTGCTGCGCTCCGCGCGCGGCCCGCTGGTGCTGGAAGTGAACGCTTCGCCTGGGCTCGAAGGCATCGAGGCGGCCACGGGCGTGGACGTATCCACGTGCATCATCCAGCATCTGGAACAACACGCGTGCGATTAGGGGCCGTCGTACGGCCGCAATGTGAACACCGTGACGCCTGGCACATGGCGGTTAACCACCGCATAACCGATGGCCCCCTATAAAGGCCACACTGTTGTTTTTGCTTGGCACTTCAACCGCAAGGTCAAGGTGGCAGCGGGCGATGGTATCGGGGCACGTAGCTTCAGCCCGGGCAATATGGCCAGTTGGCCCTATGTCCGGGCTTTTTGTTGCCTGTGCGCCCTCGCCGAGGCGGTTCTGGAAGCGTTTCGACGGCACGATTCAGCTTTGCCGCTTACGTCGGCGGCCTTCCCCCTTTAAGCTTTAGGCTCCGCTGGCCCGTGGCCGGCAGCGTAGCGGAGCGACGCATGCGCGTACTGGTAATTGAAGACAACAGCGATATCGCGACCAACATCGGCGATTATCTGGAGGACCGTGGCCACGTGGTGGATTTCGCGGGCGACGGCGTGACCGGTCTGCACCTGGCCGTGGTGCACGATTTCGACGTGATCGTGCTTGATCTGACCCTGCCCGGCATGGATGGTCTGGACGTGGCGCGCAAGCTACGGCACGAAGCGCACAAGCAGACCCCGATCCTGATGCTGACCGCGCGCGATGCGCTGGAGCAGAAGCTCACCGGTTTCGAATCCGGCGCCGACGACTACATGACCAAGCCGTTCGCGCTGCAGGAACTCGCCGCGCGGCTGGAAGTACTGGCGCGTCGCGGCAAGGGACCGCAGAGCCGCGTGCTCAAGGTGGCCGATCTCACCTACAACCTCGACACGCTCACCGTCACCCGCGACGGCAAGTCGATCCAGCTCAACCCGATCGGCCTGAAGCTGCTGCAGGCACTGATGGAAGCCAGCCCCTCGGTGGTGACCCGGCAGGACCTGGAGCAGAAAGTGTGGGGCGAGGAGCTGCCCGACAGCGACTCCCTGCGGGTACACATCCACGGCCTGCGCGCGGCCATCGACAAGCCGTTCGAGAAGCCGCTGATCCACACCCGACACGGCATCGGTTACCGCATGGTCGATCCGGATGCAGTCCAGGCGTAAGCTGCGGTATCGGCTGGTCGTCTCGTTCGCGCTGTTCGGTTTCGGCCTCAGCGCGCTGTTCGCCGTGGCTTCGCTTTACGTGCGCGCCAAGGTCGAGGACCAGCTGGTGGTGTCGGCGTTACAGAACGACGTCGATCAGGCGGTGGAGAACAAGCATGAGCATCCCGACCAGCCGTTGCAGTCGCAGCTCATCTCCGCCTGGCTCTACAGCGATCGAACCATCTACAAGGCGCCGCTGGCTTGGCAGAACCTGGGTACTGGCGTCTACGACATGCATGACGTGGATGCGCAGGGCCGTCGTCGCCACTACAAGTTGGCAGTCAGCCGCAAGTACGGTCTGATAGCGTTTCTCAGCTACGACATCGATCGCGAAGACCTCAGCAAGCGCCAGCTGATCACTTCGCTGGTAGCTTCGGTGGTGTTGTTCAGTCTGCTCTCGCTGGCGATCGGCCTGTGGCTGTCGCGCAAGGTATTGAAGCCGGTGACCCAGCTGGCGCAGCGGCTGCGCGATTTCCGCAAGGCCGGCAAGGCCGAGCCGCTGGCCGACAACTTTGCCGACGACGAGGTTGGCGAGCTGGCACTGGCGCTTGACGAATATGCCGCGCGGCTTACCGCGATGGTCGAGCGCGATCGCGAGTTCAACTCCGACGTGAGCCACGAACTGCGTACGCCGCTGGCGGTGATCTCCAGCACCACGGAACTGCTGCAGGGGTCGCCCGATCTCACCGACAAGCTGCGCGAACGTCTCAACCGCATCGAACGTGCCTCGCGCCAGGCCACCGAGCTGATTGAGGCGTTGCTGCTGCTGTCGCGCGCCGAGCGGCGCGGGCCGACCCGCGGCGAGACCACCGACGTGGGCAAGGTGGCCGCCGATGTGATCGAGAGTCAGCGTCCGCAGCTGCGCGGCAAGCCGGTCGAGATCGGCCTGGAGATCAGGCAACCGGTGAGCGTCAACGCGCCGGCGTCGGTATTGTCGGTGGCACTGACCAACCTGATCGGCAATGCGATCAAGTACACGCTCGAGGGAACAGTGCAGGTCGAGGTGGACGGCAACCGCATCGAGGTGATCGATACCGGCCCCGGGATCAAGCCCGAGGACGCCGAGCGCCTGTTCCAGCGAGGTGTGCGCGGTGAAGGCGCGGGCGGCAGCGGCGCCGGGCTGGGACTGGCGATCGTGCGCCGGTTGTGCGACCTGTATGGCTGGAACGTGTCGATGCGGCCGCGCGCCGAGACCAACGGCGCGATCGCCAGCATCGTGTTCGGCTGATCCGGAACCCGCCCCACCGGGGCGGGCGGTGCCTCAGCATTCGATGACGTTCACCGCCAAGCCACCGCGGCTGGTTTCCTTGTACTTGTCCTTCATGTCGCGGCCGGTGTCGCGCATGGTGCGGATTACCTTGTCGAGCGAGACGCGATGCTTGCCGTCGCTCTTCAACGCCATGCGGCTGGCATTGATCGCCTTGACCGAGGCCATTGCGTTGCGTTCGATGCAGGGAATCTGCACCAGTCCGCCGATCGGGTCGCAGGTTAGTCCGAGGTTGTGTTCCATGCCGATCTCGGCGGCATTCTCGATCTGGTGGATGTTGCCGCCCAGCGCGGCGGCAAGGCCGCCGGCAGCCATCGAGCAGGCCACGCCGACCTCGCCCTGGCAACCGACCTCGGCGCCGGAGATCGATGCATTTTCCTTGTACAGGATGCCGATGGCGGCGGCGGTGAGCAGATAGTCGATGATGCCGCTTTCGTCCGCCTTGGGGCAGAAGCGCAGGTAGTAGTGGCCGACGGCGGGCAGGATGCCGGCGGCACCATTGGTGGGCGCGGTGACCACGCGTCCGCCGGCGGCGTTTTCCTCGTTCACCGCCAACGCATACAGGTTCACCCAGTCGAGGATGGTGAGCGGGTCGCGCAGCGAGGCTTCGGGCTGGTTGCGCAGTTCATCTGCCATCGCCGGAGCCCGCCGCGCCACGTGCAGGCCTCCGGGCAGGGTGCCGGGTGAACGCAGGCCGCGCGTCACGCAGTCCTGCATCGCCTTCCAGATGGTCATCAGGCCGGCGCGGGTCTCGGCTTCGGGGCGCCACACGCTCTCGTTGGCCAGCATCAGCTGGGCGATGCTGAGGCTGTGCTTCTCGCACTGCGCCAGCAGTTGTTCGCCGGTATTGAACGGGTACGGTTGTTCGGTGGTGTCGGCGACGATGCGGTCTTCGGCCGCTTCGTCGGTATTCACCACGAAACCGCCGCCGACCGAGTAGTAGTCGCGCGTGGCCAGCTCGCCGCCCTCTGCATCGTAGGCGGAGAAACGCATGCCGTTGGTGTGGAACGGCAGCTTCTGGCGCTTGTTGAAGACCAGGTCGCGCTTTTCCTCGAAGTCAATCTCATGCTTGTCGAGCAGGCGGATGCGCCCGCTGCCGCGGATGCGCTCCAGCGTTGCGGGGATCGCGTCGGGGTCGACGGTATCCGGATGCGCACCTTCCAGCCCCAGCAGCACCGCCGTGTCGGTGCCATGGCCGCGGCCGGTCATCGCCAGCGATCCGTACAGCTCGACGCGCACGCGCGCGACACGGTCGAGCACGCCTTTTTCCTCCAGCCAGCGCTCGGCAAAACGCGAGGCCGCCCGCATCGGGCCCACCGTGTGCGAGGAGGACGGTCCGATGCCGATCTTGAAGAGGTCAAATACGCTGACGGCCATGGTGGTATGTCAAACTTGTCGGAGCAAACAGCCATTCTACGCGTCGGCTGTTGGCCATAGCAGTCTGTTCGCGACCGTACGGTTCCTCACGCGGTCCCGTTCCCCGGCAAACCCTGCAGGAGTTCCCCATGAAGTCGCTTGCGTTTTCTTTGTGGCGCTGTGCCGCGGCGCTGTTGCTGCCGGCCCTGGCCATGTCCGCCCCGCTGGCCGCCGCACCGGCCAAGGCCGTAGTGGCGCCGGTGCGCCATGTGTTCCTGATCGTGCTGGAGAACGAGCCCTACAAGGTCACCTTCGGCGCGAAATCGCTGGCGCCCTACCTGGCGCACGTGCTGCCGAAGCAGGGCGCGCTGCTGACCCAGTACTACGCGACCGGCCATTACAGCCTGGACAACTACATCTCGCTGATCAGCGGCCAGGCGCCCAACCCCGCCACCCAGAAAGACTGCGGACGCTACGAGGAATTCAAGCCGACCACCGGCAAGCTCGATGCCAACGGACAGCTGGCCGGGCAAGGCTGCATTTTTCCGACCCAGGTGAAGACGGTGGCCGATCAGCTGCATGCGGCGGGCCTGTCCTGGAAGGGTTACATGGAGAGCATGGGCAGCGACCCGTCGCGCGAGGCGGCGCAGTGTGGGCATGTGGCCATCGGTAGCCATGACGACACCCGCTTCGAGACGGTGAAGGACCGCTACGCCGACAAGCACGACCCGTTCGTCTACTTCCATTCGATCATCGACGACCAGGCCTACTGCGATGCGCATGTGGTGCCGCTGGCCGACATGACGAAGGACCTGCAGACGGTGGCGACCACGCCCAACTTCGCTTTCATCACCCCCGACCTGTGCCATGACGGTCACGATGCGCCCTGCCGCAACGGCGAGCCCGGCGGGCTGGTCTCGGCCGACAAGTTCCTGCGCACCTGGGTGCCGCGGATCACCGCCTCGCCCGCCTTCCGCAAGGACGGCCTGTTGATCATCACCTTCGACGAGGGCACCGACGCGCGGGCCTGCTGTGGCGAAAAGGGTCTGCCGGGTGGTCCGACGCCCGGTCAGTACGGACCCGGCGGCGGTCGTATCGGTGCAGTGATGCTGTCGCCGTTCATCCGGCCGGGCACCGTGTCCAGCCATCCGTACAACCATTACTCCACCCTGCGCAGCATCGAGCACTGGTTCGGCCTGCCTTACCTTGGTTATGCCGGCGCGAAGAGCGTGCCGGTGTTCGGCCGCGATGTGTTCACGCGGCTGCCCGGCGGCAGCTCGAAGTAACCTCTGAGTGCCCGGCCCGTACACGTCATGACGTGCACGGGCCGGGCATCCACGGTAGGCCTGCCGTCGCAGCGCAGGCTCAGAAGCGATAGCTCACGTTCAACATCCAGTGCCGCGGGGCACCGTAGTAGCCCTGGCTCCAGTACAGGCTGTTGATGTATTTGCGATTGGTCACGTTGTCGAGATTCAGGGTGGCGTTCCACCCCGGTGCGAAGTCGTAGCCGGCCATCAGGCCGAGCAAGGCGTAACTGCCCTGGCGGGTGACGATCTCATGCCCCTGGGTATCCACGCTGTCCTGGTCGCGCCAGATCGCGCCCTGCCAGCGCAGGGTGGCGCCCAGCTTCAGGCCGGGCAGGGCCGGCACGCGGTAGCTGGTGGTCAGGTGCGCGCTGCGGCGCGGCACATACGTGCGTACGTTGTGGCCCTGCGGATCGGTCAGGCCGAGCTGGGTGAAGCCACCGCTCAGCTGCCAGTTCGGGCCGAGGCGGCCGCCGATATCGAACGCGTAACCCTTCGACGTGGCATCGATGCCGCGGTAGTAGTCCTGGCCGGTAGCCAAGTTGTAGCCGGCATAGTCGGCAAGGTGGTCCTGTTTCGTGCGGAATACGGCGAAGGATGCGTTGAGGTTGCCGCCGAACCATGCCCCTTTGATACCCGCTTCCAGGTTGGAGCCGGTCACCGGATCGAGGATGCGGTTGTTCTTGTCCAACTGGGTCTGCGGATTGAACAGCTTCGCGTAGCTGGCGTACAGCGAGTAATGCGACGAAAGGTCGTATACCGCGCCCGCAAATGGCGTGCTGCCCGTGCGGTCATAGGCGTTCGGCACACCGTAGCTTTCGCCGGCGGCACGCACATGGACCAGGGCGCTTCCGGTGATCAGCTTGAGCGAATCGGTCAGGTTCCAGCGGGCGGTGAGGTAGGCGCTCTGCCGGTCCGTGCGGAAGTGTGCGTTGCTGAAGTAATCATCCAGCGAGGTCAGCGGGAAGCTGCCGTTCCACTGCGCCAGCGAAGGCAGCGCCACGCCGATGGTGTCATTGCCGTAGCCGGACAACTGGCTGTCGTCGTCGCGTGCCCAGTCGGCGCCGATCACCAGCTCATGCTGGCGTCCACCGAGCATGAACGGGCCACTGGCGTAGATGTCGGCCACATACTGCTTTTCCGGTCCGGTGAAGTGCGAAGGATAGGAATACAGGCCCAGACCGGTAGCCGCGTCTGGCGTGCCGTACACGTAGAACAGCTTGCTGTCGTTGGTGAGACGGCGATAGTCCAGCTCGGCCTTGAGCGTCCAGCCGCGCCCGAGCGCCTGGTCCAGCTGGACGAAGCTTCGCGTATCGCTGGTGGTCCAGTAGGCCCAGTTGGTGGCGGTGCTGGTGGACCGACTGTAGTGCGTGGGCGTGCCGTCGGTGTTGTAGAGCGGCAGCGCGCCCCACATGACGCCGCGCGGCTGGTTTTTCTGCGCAGTGATGCCGGCACTCAGGGTCGTGCCGTCGGCGAGATCCGCCTCGAGCGTGCCGTAGAACAGTTTCTTGCGCGGATGGTAACGGTCGAGATAACTGTCACCCCGCTGATCCACCAGAACGACCCGGCCGCGCAGATCGCGCGCGTTGTCGAGCGGACCGGACAGGTCGAGCACGCCGCGACGCGTGTTCCAGCTGCCCACGCCGAACGTGGCGCTTCCCTGGAAATTTGCGGTGGGCTTCTTGCGCACGAAGTTCACCGTGGCCGACGGGTTGCCGGTGAACGAAAGCAGCCCGTTGGCGCCCTGCAGTACGTCAATGCGTTCGTAGGCGGCGGTATCGACATCGCCCCATTGCGCGCCGTTGGCGAAGGGCATGCCCACGCCGTCGACCAGGAAGTTGGTGATGTCGAAACCTCGGGCGCTGTAATAGGTGCGGTCGGTTTCCACCCGTTCCACCTGCACGCCGCTGGTGTCGTCCAGCACGGCGTTGATGCTGTCCAGGCCGAAGTCGTCCATCTGCGCGCGGGTCACGATGCTGACCGACTGCGGCGTCTCGCGCAGTGTCAGCGGCAGGCGGGTGGAGCTGTCGCTGGCATGCGTGGTGTAGCTGTCGGCGTCCTGCGCGACGCCGGTGACGCTGATGCTTTTCAGCGTCACCGGGTGATGCTGGTCGTGCGTCATCGCGGTTTCGGTCGCGGCATGGCCAATTGTCGGGGCCAGTGCGGCGAGGCAGAAGGCCGTGTTCAGGCTGAGCAGGGTGGATCGTCGCGCAGGCAGGCGCGACAGGGCGGCAATGTGCATCGTGGAACATCCTCGCGGAGGGCGGTGAAGCTCGTGGCGAGGCGGGGCGCGGACAGTCGCGGCGCGGTGGCTGGAGCGGGTGTCCAGATATGATAATGGTTCTCATTAACGTCAATCAAGCCGAGGATTCGACAACACATCGATTCCCGTGGTTGCCACCGCTGGGGTATCGTCGTGCGCCATGCCGGTTCCCTTCGTGCTCTACCAACGCGACGACTGCCACCTGTGCGACATGGCGCTGGCCGTGCTGGCGGAAGCTCGCATGCCGGCATTCGAAAGCGTGTGGCTGGAAGACAGCGAGGCGCTGGAGCGTCGTTACGGTACGCGCGTGCCGGTGTTGCGCGACCAGCGCGATGGACGAGAGCTGGACTGGCCGTTCGATGCAGCCGGAGTGGCCGACTTCATCCGTCGCGGCGCGACTTCAGCAGTTTGAGGATTTCCTCGCGCGCCTCGCGCAGGATCGAGTCGCGATCGAGGCTGGCGACGATGTCGGCGACGGCCCGCTTGGCGCCCTGTTCGCCCCATGATTTTCCGGCGATCAGGTAACGCTCCGCCGCCCGGCCGATCAGTACCGTGGCGTACCAGCCCAGCGCGCCCTGCGCTGCGGCGGTCAGTACGGTGGAAAGACCCCCACTGACGCCTTTCAGCGCCGAGGACACCAGTTGCACGCCCCAGATCGCACCCATCAGTGCGGCAAGCTGGGCTGAGATCGCCGCGACCAGCCGGCCGGATTCGGCGCGTGTCAGCGGCAGCCCGTAGACCCGCGACAGCTGCACCACCATCGCCGCGTCCAGCCCGGCGGCGGCGAGCAGGTCGGCAACCGGAATCGGGTTCAGCGCCACCGCCACACCCTTGGCCAGGCAGTAGTTGCGGATCACCCGGCTGGCCACCGCACGCCGCGTCTCGGCGATGCGCGCGCTGACCTGGTCGGTAAGCCGGCCCGCATGGAGCCCCGCGTTGACGGCGGACAGCGTCTTGCCTTCGCTGGCGGCGATCGCCAGCAGGCGTTCGCGCAGTGCGGCGATATCCGGGGCCACGGGTTGTTCGCGCATGACGCTGCGGCCGCGGGTGTCGTCCTCGATCACGCGCAGCGGTGCGGGGTGTGCCGCCACCGCCAGCACGTCGGCCTCGCGCACCATGCCGCGGGTGCGTTCGCGCAATTGCTCGAGCAGGCGGTCGCGTTCGCCAGTGCCGTAGCGGTCGGCCTTGTTCAGCGCCAGCAGCAGCGGTCGGCGGGTGGCCGCGAGTGCTTTCAGCGCGTCGAGTTCGTCGCGGGTCAGGTCGCCGTCGCAGACGAAGACCACCAGGTCGCTGATCTCGGCGACCTCGAAGGCGAGCCGCTCGCGTGTCTCGCCATCCAGTTCGTTGATCCCGGGCGTGTCGATCAGCACCAGGCCGTCATGCTCGGCTTCGTCCAGCGGTGCCTGCGCCGCCTCGGTGGTGGTGCCGTGCAGAACGCCGACGGCGAAGGCTTCGCGCCCGAGCAGGGCGTTGCCCAGCGCCGACTTGCCCGCCGAGACGCGTCCGAACACCGCCACGTGCAGTTCGCCGCGTTCGAGCCGGGCCAGCATGCTTTCCACGCGCGCGAAATCGGCAGCCAGCTCGTGGCGCACGGTGGGCGGAATGGTGGGATCGTCGAGCAGGTTGCGCAGGCTTTCTGCCATGCGTGCGTCGACGGCGGTCGCCGCGGTTCCCGTCCCGGCGCCTGTGTGCGCGCCCGGCGTGGCGGCCGGTGTCGGCCGGCCGCGCAGACGCTGCCACAGCGCGTGGAGGTCCATGGCCAGGCTTACTTCGCCTGCAGCACCAGGTGTGCGGTGACCTTGACGTCGGCGCCGATCACCGAGGTGTCGGCGTACTGGCCGCCGCCCACGCCGAAGTCGAGCCGTTTCAGCGTGCCGTTGACGTCCAGCGTGGCGCCCTTGCCCTGCGGCTTGAAGTTCACCGTCAGGCTGACCGGCTTGGTGACGCCGCGCAGGGTGAGCATGCCGTCGGCGATCACCTTGCCGCCGACCTGCTGGAAGCGGGTGGTGACGAAGTGCGCCTGCGGATACTTGGCGGTGTCGAAGAAGTCCGGGCCGGGCAGGGCACCGTCGCGATCGCTGTCACCGGTGTTGGCGCTGGCCAGGTCGACGGTGACGTCGAACTTCGAGCTTGCCAGGTGCGCGGGGTCATAGCTGATGGTCGCGTTCCACTTGCCGAAGTGACCATCGAAGCTGGCGCCCTGGAAGGTGCCGCTGAAGCCGAGGGTGCTGCCCGGTTGCTGCACCGTGTAGCTGCCGGCGAAGCTGGCGAAGGGCAGCGCGAAGGCGGCAAGCGCAAGCCAGGTACGCAGACGGGGGCGTGTCATGAGCGGTCTCCTTCATTCGAAGAGCGGGGAAGCGGGCGAACGAATGGCAGCATGCGCCGCAGCACGTTGTCGCGGTCGAACACGTGATGCTTGATGGCGGCGCCGGCGTGTCCCACCAGCACCACGACCAGCAGCCAGAACAGGTACTCGTGCACCGCGTGCGCCAGATGTCCCATGCTCTCGTTCTTGGCCGCCAGTGCGGGCAGGTTGAACAGCTTGAACCATTGCAGCGGGAAACCGCGCAGCGAGTTGAACCACCAGCCGCTGAGCGGGATCGCCACGATCAGCACGTACAGCAGCACATGGGTGGCGTGTGCGGCCCAGCGCTGCCAGCGCGGCATCGGTTCGTCGCGGGGCGCGCGGTTGCCGGCGCGCCAGGCCAGGCGCAGCAGCACCAGCGCCAGCACGGTCAGGCCGATCGACTTGTGCAGTGCGAACACGTTGATCTTGGCCATCGACGGCGACATGCCGGTCATCAGCAGGCCCCAGATGCCATTGCCGAGAATGCCCAGCGCAATGATCCAGTGGAGGAACTTGGCGACGGCGCCCCATTGGTTCTGGTCGTTGCGCAGTTTCATGGTGAAGCTTCCGAAGTGGTGTTGAGATGATCGTCGCGGATCGCCTCGATCTCCAGCCAGATCGCCACGCCATGACCGATCGCATGGGTAAAGGCATTGATGCCGAAGTCGGTGCGGTCCAGTGATGCGGTGGCTGAGAAGCCGGCGACCTCGTGCAGGCCGAAGATGGTGCGGGCGATCCGGTTGACCCGGAACGGGATGCTGATCGGTCGGCTGACCCCGTGCATGGTGAGGGTGCCGTGCAGTACGCCGTGGGTGGCGTCCTTGCGGATCACCGAGGTGCTGACGAAATGCGCGTAGCGGTAGCGCGAGCAGTCGAGCAGTGCATGCCCGCAGACCGCCTTGTTCCACTTGGCGTCGCCCATGTCCACGCCGCCGAGATCGATGTCGAGCACGGTGGCCGAGCGGCTCCAGTCGTCATCGTCGAAGCGCAGCCAGCCGTGCACGATGTGCAGCCGGCCGAACGGCCGCGAGTAGCCGTCATGGTCGATGCTGAAAAGGATCTGGCTGTGCACCAGGTCGTAGCGGTACGTGTGCATGGACGCCCACGCGGCGGCCGGCAGCAGCCATGCGGCCAGGGCGAGCGACAGCCAGCGGATGAAGGGTGGGGCAGGCATGTCGTGAAGTCTGGCCGAACCACGCCGGTGATGCCAGTTGCCGCGATGGAACGGATCGTTCACCAGATCGTGGTTCCGTGGCGAGTGATGCCGGTTGCGCAACGGATGCGCCACGCGGATCAGTCGTGGCGCAGCCGCAGGCCCGGGTCCTGTTTGTCCTGGTCACGTTCACGCCAGGCTTCCATGGTCAGCGTGGCCAGTCCGCGCATGCGCTCGCCCCTGGCATCCGTCAGCAGCTGCTTGAGCCGGTTGCCGGCGTCCTGCTGGTCCAGCGTCTTGCGCTCGGCCAGCGAGCCGGCCAGGGCGCGGCCCATCGAGTCGAAGATCAGCGCGTAGGCGAAGGCGTGCAGCACGCCGCCGCCAAGCGTGCCCAGGCCCGGGAACGCCTTCAGCGCATTGCCCGCCACGGCCAGTACCAGCGAGCTGCCGGTGCGCAGGGTCAACCGCGCCTGTTGCACGAAGTCCTCGACCTGGACATCGCTGACGCGCACCTCGTACAGCGCGGCCAGTTCGCGGGTGAGTGCGGCCGCGAGTGCGCCCTGGATCACCAGGTCGCTGCCTGGCGCGATCGCGGCCAGCGCACCGACCACGGCGCGACGCGCATACTTGCGCACGATGCGTTCCGCCTCGGCTGCGCGGGTCCGTGCTTCCAGTTCGCCGGTGCGTTCATGCAGACCGGCCAGCACGGCGTGTTCGCGCAGTGGTTCCAGGCCGCTTGCCCCCGGCGCCACCAGCCGGCCCAGCGCCTGCAGCAGCGGCGCGATGTCCTGCGTGCGCTGACGTTCCACCTGCTCCACGCCACCATCGGCCAGCCGGCGCTGGAAACGTTCGCTGCCGCCCGCACTGATCGCCGTCACGGTGGCATCCAGGTCGCGGGTCTGGCGACGCAGACGGTTTAGCAACTGGCTGCGTTCGCTGTCGTTCCACTGGTCGGCCTTGTTCAGTGCCAGCAGCAGCGGCTTGCCGAAGTCCGCCAGCCAGCGCAGTTCGTCCATCTGGCTGCGGGTGAGGTCGCCGGCGCACAGGTAGATCACCGCGTGCGCGCGCAGAGCTTCGGTTCGCGCCATCGCTTCGTGTGCTTCGCCGCCGGCTTCGCGGCTGCCGGGCACGTCGGCCAGCACCAGCGGGCGGCCATCCGGCAACAGGCTGTCGTAGTGGCTCACGCTGCGGGTGGTACCGCCGCGCACGTCGCTGCCGGCCAGCGCATCGGGCGCCAGCGCCCGGATCAGGCTGCTCTTGCCGGTGGATATCTCGCCGAACAGGGCGACGTAGACCCGCTGTTCCGTGCGGCGCCGGTCGAGTTCGGCCAGTTCGGTGGCGAGCGGCGAGGTATCGGCACCGCGCTCGCGCAACTGTCCGATGCGCTGTTCCAGGCTGTTGCGGTCGGGTGCCGGTACGGGTCGACGCCGGCGACGTGGCCGCAGCAGCCACCACAGCACGGCGAGCCCGGCCAGGGAGAACACCAGCAGCACGCTCCCCAGTGTCCACTGCAGCCATGAGGGCAGGGCCAGGAAGCGCTGGGCCAGCGCCAGTGCGCGTTCAGCGGCGGCGAACAGCAGCCATAGCAGGGCAGCGATGGCGAGCGCGGCAAGCAGCAGGCGCGGGCGTCGGGTCATGCGCGGAGTGTAGCGGCAGCCGGTGGTCACTCGCCCGTGGGACAGGGTTTTGGCATCATGACCCGCTTATGGCGGCTTTGATTAAGGGAATGGCCGTCGTCGATGGGGGAGGCAAGGGGACCCATGGCTGGGATGCTGGTGTTTGGTTTGGCCATGTTGCTTGGCACGTCGAAGGTCGACGCCACGGCAGCGGCTTCCCTGCCCGCGGTCCAGCCTGCCACGGTATCCGATGCGCCGCTGCCGACGCCGCAGTTCCGCCGCTACGGCACGGCCGACGGATTGCCGAGCACCAATGTGTACGCCGTGGTGCAGGCGCCCGACGGGGCGATCTGGTTCGGTACCAAGGGCGGCATCGCACGTTTCGACGGCGTGCGTTTCCGGGTGTTCAGGCATATCAAGGGCGTGCCCGGCTCGCTCTACAACAACGGCATCGACGCGTTGCTGATCGACCGTCGCGGACAGTTGTGGGCGGCTGGCCTGAATGCAGGCATCAACCGCTACGACGCCGCCACCGGTAGGTTCCGCCATTGGGGGCATGTCCCCGCTGACCCGCGCAGCCTGTCCAGCGATCGCGTGTGGGCGATGGCGCAGACCGGCGACGGCAGTCTGTGGGTGGGTACCAGTGCGGGACTCGACCGCATGCTGCCTGGGCGCTCGGACTTCGAGCATGTGCGCGGACCGCAACCGGGCGATGGCCCGGGTGGTTTCGGTACGGTGACCGCGCTGCATGTCGATGGCCGGGGACGTCTGTGGATCGGTTGCGACCAGGGTGTGTTCTGGCGCGGTCGGGATGGTCGCCTGCATCCGGTGCTGGATGCCGTGACGAAACAGCCGATCGCGGCCCGGCGCATCGATGGCACCGGCGACGAGGTGCGCATCGCCACGGCCGATGGCCTGATGGTCGTCGGTGCCGACGGTCTTGCCCATCGCTTCGGTTCCCCGTCGATTCCACCGACCAACGTGATGACCAGCATCCGCGATGCGGCGGGCCGGCTGTGGGTGGGTACCCAGAAAGGTCTGTTCGTGCAGATGAAGCCCGGCGCACCGGTCACGCCGGTGAGCAATCACCCGGTGCTGTACGGCAATCTGCCCGGGACCTGGGTATGGCAGATCATGACCGATCGCGAGGGCGGTCTCTGGATCGCGCTGCTTGATGGCGGGGTGGCCTACCTGGCGCCGGGCTGGAACAGTTTCAGCCGCTTTACCCATATTCCGGACGACCCGGCCAGTCTGCGCGACGCGATGGCCACCACCATGGCGCACGATCGCGACGGCCGTCATCTGTGGGTCGGCGAACGGCGCGGACGCGTGGACCGGCTCGACCCGGTCACCGGCAAGGTCGATCACGTCATCAGTGGTCTTGGCGGTGATGTGGTGGGCATGACCGAGGATGCGCGGCATCGTCTGTGGGTGGCGGTACGGCATGCGCTGTTCGTCTGTGCCGGTCGGCCGTTCCATTGCCGGCAGGTCGACCTGGCCGCTGTCGGCGCACGGCGGCCGCTGGAAGTCGAACCCGGCCCGGGCGGCAGCATGTATGCGCGCACCTTCGGCCATGGCGTGTTCCGGATCGACCCGGACACGCTGGCCGCGACACCCGTGCCGATGGACGAGCCGAACGACAAGGTGCTCTGGGGTACCCAGATGACCTACAAGAACGGCGTGTTCTGGTACGCCAGCGACGGCGGCATGATGCGCTCCGATGCAGCGCGGGGCCGGCTGAGGATGGTGGCCGGAGTTGCCGCGGGAACCCCGGTCGATGCGTTCACGTTCGGTCCGCACGGAATATGGATGGCGAACGAGGATGGACTGACCCATTACCACTTCAAGGGTCGCGCGCTGGTGCTCGACCGCAGCGTGGATGCCAGGCATGGCTGGCCGTCGGTCAGCGTGGTCGACCTGCGCGTGGACGTTCATGGGCGGGTCTGGATCTTCGGTCACGATGGCCTGTGGTGCTTCGACCCGGCGACGGGCAAGTTCCGCACGATCGGGTTGGAAGACGGGCTGACCGACAGCGATTTCACGCGTGGGTATGCCCTGATGCCGAGTGGTTACCTGTATGCGCCGACGCTGGGCGGCGTGGTCGGGTTCGACCCCGATCACGTCCGCGACGATCCGGGTCGGCCGCATCTGCTGATCACCCGGCTTACGGTGACCCATGGCAAGGATGCCCGCGCGGTACTGGCCCACCACGGCGTGTTGCGTCTGGGCTGGCGCGACCATCATCTGAGCGTGCAGGCGCGGGCATTTTCGTACCTGAACCCGCGAGCGACGCGTTACTGCTTCATGCTGAAAGGCTTCGACAATGCCTGGGTGGATACCGGCAGCCGTGGCATACGCGAATTCATCGGCCTGAAAGCCGGCGACTACACGCTGGATGCGCATGCGTTCGCCAATGGCCACTGGACCACGCTGGCCACACCGCTGCGCATTCACGTGCAGGCACCTCCGTGGCTGCGCTGGTGGGCGTGGCTGGTCTACGCTGCGCTGGCCGCGGTGCTGGCGTGGGTGGTGTTGCTGGCGTGGCGGCGACGCATGACGCATCGGCATCAGATCCTGATGGTGGAGCAGCAGCGCAGTCTGGCCGAGCAGGCCAGTGCGGCGAAGAGCCAGTTCCTGGCGACGCTCAGTCACGAGATCCGCACCCCGATGACGGGGGTGCTGGGAATGGCCGAGCTGTTGCTCGCGACCTCGCTCAATCCGGTCCAGCACAGTTACGCCGAGACCATGCAGCGGTCGGGCGAGCTGCTGCTGAAGCTGCTCAACGATGCGCTGGACCTGGCGCGCATCGAATCCGGCAAGCTGGTGCTGGAACCGGCACCCTTCGATCCATTCGCACTGGTCCAGGACATTGGCCGGCTGCAGACCGGACACGCACGTGCGAAGGGACTGGAGTTCGACGTGGAGATCGAAAACGACCTTCCACAGCGCGCCATGGGGGATGCGTTCCGCATCCGCCAGATCCTCCTCAACCTGGCCAACAATGCACTGAAATTCACCGAGCACGGGAGCGTGGTACTGGCAGTGGGCTGCTACGGCGACGAGCTGGTATTCCGGGTCAGCGATACCGGCCCGGGTATCCCGATGAACGTGCAGGCGCACCTGTTCGAACCTTTCGAACAGGGTGCGAGCACCAGTCCGCAGCGACGTGCCGGCACCGGGCTGGGGCTGTCCATCTGCCGCGAACTGGCTTTGTTGATGGGCGGACGCATCGCGCTGGATTCGCGCCTCGGAGAGGGCAGCACGTTCCGGCTGCACCTGCCGTTGCAAGTGGTCGCCGGAGCAGCAGTGGCGGCTCCGCGGATTGCCCGCGTGGCAAGTGGCGAGGCGCGCCGCATTCTGCTGGTCGAGGACGACGCCATCGTGGCATCGGTGATCCTCGGCCTGCTCGAACGCATGGGTCACGCGGCACGGCATGTGGCCAACGGGCTGGAGGCGATCGCCGAGCTGTCGCAGTCGACCTACGACCTGGTGCTGATGGATCTGGATCTGCCCGGACTGGACGGTTTCCAGATCGTTCGCCTGATCCGCCAGCATGAGGTGCCCGGCGAGCATCTTGTGATCATCGCGGTGACGGCGCGGACCGGTGGCAACGACGAGGCACGCTGCAAGGCTGCAGGCATGGATGGCTTCCTGCGCAAACCACTGACCGGCGATCAGCTGGCCGCGGCCCTGGCGGCCTGGCCTGCCGCTATGGCAGCAGCCGACAGCGACGCCTGACAGACCTGGATAAATCCTATTGACGGGATGTCATTCGCTGCCGACAGGAGCTTTTGGCATCATGGGGACGTGTCGTGGGGGGAATGCATGCAGCCGAAGTCCGTGTGGTGTGCCGTTCTGGCCGTGGCCCTGTCCTTGGGGTTCGCGCAGGCCACGGTACCCGTGGCATCGCCGCCCCCGGCTGCGGCGGCAGTGTCGCAAGCAACCCATCTGCTGCCGACGCCGCAGTTCCGTCACTACGGCGAAGCGGCGGGTATCCCTCCGGGCGCGGTCTATTCCGTGGCGCAGGACCGCAATGGCGTCATGTGGTTCGGTGCGGCCGAGGGTCTGATCCGCTTCGACGGCGTGGCCTTCAAGGTCTACCAGCATGTGGCGGGCGACCCCGATTCGTTGCCGGCCAACCAGACCTACTCCCTGTATGTCGATCATCAGAACCGGATCTGGGGCGGCGGCGATTCCAGCGGTCTGTTCTCCTACGACCAGCGCACCCACCGCTTCCGTTCATGGGTGCATGATTCTGCCGATCCGCACAGCCTCGCCAGCAACGAAGTCTGGAGCATCGCCCAGACCCGCGACGGCACCGTGTGGGTTGCCACCCAGCATGGTCTGGATCGTCTCCGTCCCGACGAGCGCGGGTTCGACCGCGTGGTGTTGTCGGGCGGCAGGGCGATGGCGGCCGACGACCCCAACCGGCTGGCGGTGCGTGCGCTGCTGGCCGATGCGCACGGACGGCTTTGGATCGGAGCGGCCAGCGGGTTGTTCGTGCGGGAGGCAAACGGCCATATCCACCCCGTTCCGGTCGCTCCCGGCTTCCACGGCAACCTGGGCAAGGTCTGGCGTATCCAGGGATACGACGGCGAGATCCGCGTGGCGACCAACGACGGGTTGTTGCTGATCGGGCACGACGGCATCGCCCGAGCGTTCAACGATGGCCGATTGTCGGCGCTGGATGCATCCGTCACGTCCAGTGTGCGCGACGCCGGTGGACGCCTGTGGATCGGCAGCGCCAAGGGCATTCTGCTGGATGACGGTACCGGGCCACTGCAGACGATCGCCAGTCATCCGCTGCTGCCGGGCGGGCTGCCCAGTGCACGCGTCTGGCAGATCATGCGCGACAACGAAGGCGGGCTGTGGTTCGCGCTGGATCAGGGTGGCATCGCCTACCTGCCGCCACATTGGAACGGCTTCACCCGCTTTACCCATATTCCCGACGATCCGGACAGCCTGACCGGCATTTCGGCGCTGACCGTTCACGCGACATCCGAGGGCAAGCTGTTGGTGGCCGGCTTTACCGGCTGGATCGACGAGCTGGACGTGGCCACCGGCAAAGTCCGTCATCTCGAACACGCTCTGCACGGCGATATCACCTCGATCACCCGGGATGCGCAGGGACGGTTGTGGCTCACCGAGGGCGGAGCGGTTTTCGTGCTCGAACATGGCAAGCCGCACAAGCTCGATATCGCCAGCGCGCACATGACGCGGCCGGTGTTCATCCGTGCCGCGGGTGACGGCAAGGTCTATGTGGCGTCGTGGGGCGAAGGCATCTTCGCGATCGATCCGCACACGCTGTCGATCACACAGGTGCCGTTGCCGAAGGGTATCGCCAACGTGGCGCTTGCCAACCAGCTGACCACGCATGACGGCCAGCTCTGGCTGGGTGGCGGAGGCGGCCTGCTGCGGCTGGACGAGGCTGCCGGACGCATGGTGATGGTGGCGGGCGTGCCGCATGCCGAAATCGTCGCCTTCACGTTCGACAAGGGTGGCTTCTGGGCCGTCAGCGGGACGACCCTGGCGCACTATCGTTATGCGCGTGGCGTGGCAATACGCGATCAGTCGATCGATGTCAGCAGGTACGCTTTCCTGCCGAACCTGCAGGCGATCCGGGAGGACCGGCAGGGCAACCTCTGGCTGTTCGCGAACCCGGGTCTGTGGCGCATGGACGCGCATACCCATGAGTTCGCCAGCTTCGGCGTGGCGCAGGGCCTGCCGAATACCGACTTCACCAACGGCTCCACCGCGATGCTGCCCGACGGCACCATGTTCGCGGCCAACAGCGGCGGCGTGGTGGCATTCCGTCCGGATCGCCTGCAACTGCACCTGCCACATCAGGCGCCGAAGCTCACGCTGGGCAGCGTGAGCGTCAACGACCAGGGTCGGGTCCGGCAGCTCAGCATCACCCCGGGCCAGCCGCTGAAGATCAGCTGGCGCGATCGTGACCTGCGGGTGCAGGTAAGGCTTGCGTCCTACGTCGAGCCGCCGGCCAACGACTACCGTTTCCGGCTGACCGGATTCGATGCGAACTGGGTCGATGTGGGCAATCGCGGCGAACGCGCGTTCAGCGGCCTGCGCGCAGGCGATTACGCACTCAGGATCAAGGCGCGTGGGGCCAACGGGGTGTGGTCGCATCTGGCCACGCCGCTGCGCATCCACGTACAGTCGCCGCCATGGCTGCGCTGGTGGGCCTGGCTGGTCTACCTCGGACTGCTGGCGCTGCTCGTGGCCGGCGTGCTGCTGGCCTGGCGACGGCGCATGGCGCATCGCCACCAGATCCAGCTGGCCGAGCAGCGGCGCACGCTAGCCGAGCACGCCAGTGCGGCGAAGAGTCAGTTCCTGGCTACGCTCAGTCATGAAATACGCACGCCGATGACGGGTGTCATGGGCATGGCCGAGCTGCTGCTCGCCACGCCGCAGACACCGCAGCAGCGCGAATACACCGAGGCCATGCAACGCTCGGGTGGGCTGCTGCTGAAGCTAGTCAACGACGCTTTGGACCTGGCGCGCATCGAGGCCGGCAAGCTGGAGCTGGAGCCGGTGCCGTTCGATCCGCGGGCGCTGGCGGACGACGTGGTCCGGCTCGAATCGGCACAGGCTCAGGCCAAGGGGCTGACCTTGAACATGCAACTGGACGACTGCCTGCCTGCACGGCTGGTCGGCGATGCGGTGCGCATCAAGCAGGTGCTCTTCAACCTGATCAACAACGCCTTGAAGTTCACCCGGCAGGGGGCCGTGACGCTGGCTGTGCGCTGGCAGGACGACGCGCTGATGTGCATCGTCAGCGACACCGGGCCGGGCATTCCGGCGGAAAGCCAGGTCCGGCTGTTCGAGCGCTTCGAGCAGAACGACGGGCCGCAGCGGCGCTCCGGCAGCGGACTCGGGCTGGCGATCTGCCGTGAACTGGTGGCGCTGATGCAGGGGACGATCACGCTGCATTCCCGGCTCGGGCAAGGCAGCACGTTCACGGTGAGACTGCCGTTGTCGGTGGCGCGTCCTGCAGCCATGGAGGACGGGCGCCGGACTGCGCTCGTGACGCCGTTCGAGCCCGGGCTGGACGTGCTGCTGGTCGAGGACGATGCCATCGTCGCCGCGGTCATCCGGGGCATGCTCGAACAGCAGGGACACCGGGTGCGCTATGCCGCCAACGGCCTGCAGGCACTGACCGAGCTCGATGTGGGCCCTTGCGACGTGGTCTTGCTGGATCTGGACCTGCCGCGCATCGATGGCCTGCAACTGGCTCGACTGATCCGTCAGGGTCGGCATGCACGCACCTGGATCGTGGCGATCACCGCGCGTTCGGGTGGCGACGAGGAGGCGCGCAGCCGCGCGGTGGGCATGGACGGCTTCCTGCGCAAGCCGCTGACGGGTGCGCAACTGGCCGAAGCGCTGGTGGCGGTGCCGCGCGCGCCCGTACAGGAGGTGGCCGATACTGTATGAGCGATCGCTTCGCCGGCATCCCGGCAGAGCGGTTCTCTACATGTCGTGCTTGTTCACCTGGAAGCCGCGGCGCAGGTATTCACGCCAGCGGTCGCGTGAGCCTTCGCGTGCCGACGGGTCGGCTGCCACCACTTCAAGCACGCGTTCGCCGACATCGGCCGGGCAGTCGTCGCGCAGGTTGATCGTCAGTGGCCGTGCCGGTGTGTCGATGCCGGGTGGAACCACCAGTACTGCGGTCTCGGCATCGTCATCGTCGCCGGCCAGCTGGTGCGGGATGAAGGCGTCGGCGTCGAAGGACCACAGCAGGTCGTCGATTGCCTCGGCCTGGCCGAAATCGCGGCACAGGATCAGCGTGGGCTGCTGTGCCGCACAGGCCTTCTTCGCCAGTTCGCACACCAGCAGCAAAGGCTGCTCGCGAAAGCGGGGCTTGTCGATCAGGTAGAAGTCGGCGCGCATGATTCAGTCGTCGAGTCGATGAGCAGCGGGGGAGGGTAGCGAAACGCCGGGCTTCAACCCGCTCCCCGCCGCTCCGCGATTACTTTTCGGTCCGGTCGATCAGCCACTGTGCCAGCAGCGCCACCGGGCGGCCGGTGGCCATGCCCTTGCGGCCTTCGTCCCAGGCGGTGCCGGCGATATCCAGATGAGCCCAGCGCTGGCCGTCGGTGAAGCGCGACAGGAAGCAGCCGGCGGTGATCGCACCCGCGCTCTTGCCGCCGATGTTGGCGAAGTCGGCGAAGGTCGAATCCAGCTGCACCTGGTAGTCGTCCCATAGCGGCAGGCGCCAGGCACGGTCGAGCGCAGCCTCGCCGGCGGCGAGCAGTTCGGCGGCCAGGTCGTCGTGCTTGCTCATCAGGCCGCTGGCGTGCTTGCCCAGCGCGATGACGCAGGCGCCGGTCAGGGTGGCGGCGTCGATGATCGCCCTGGGCTGGAAGGTCTGTGCGGTCCAGGTAAGCGCATCGCACAGGATCAGGCGGCCTTCCGCGTCGGTGTTGAGCACTTCGATGGTCTGGCCGGACAGGCTGGTCAGCACGTCGCCGGGACGGTAGCTGTCGCCGTCGGGCATGTTCTCGACCGAGGGCACCACGCAGACCAGATTCAGCGGGAGTCCCATCTTCACCGCCGACACGAAGCCGCCCAGCACGCCGGCCGCGCCGCCCATGTCGAACTTCATCTCGTCCATGCCCGGGCCGGGCTTGAGGCTGATGCCGCCGGCATCGAAGGTCACGCCCTTGCCGACGAAGGCATAGGGCTTCTCGTCCTCGGCACCGCCGCGGTATTCGAGGGCGATCAGCCTGGGCTTGTTGGCCGAGCCGCGACCCACCGCGAGCAGCGAGCCGAAGCCGAGCTTTTCCATCTCCACTTCGTCGAGCACGAGGCAGCCGACCTTGTCGTGGGCGTCGGCGAAGGCCTTGGCCTGTTCGGCGATGTAGACCGGGTTGCAGATGTTCGGCGGCAGGTTGGCCAGTTCGCGGGCGAAGCGCACGCCCTCGGCGATCGCCACGGCCTGGTCGAGACCGGTCTGAGCCTCGGCACCGGCGGCGAAGGCCAGCGACGCGAACTGCGGCTGCTTGCCCGGATTGCGCGGTTTGACCGTCGCGGTGTAGCGGTACGCGGCGTAGTCGCTGGCCAGCGCCGCGGTGCGCACGCGCCAGGATGCATCGCGACCGGGGACGTCGATGTCGGCAAGCCAGGACACGGCGCTTTCCAGCGGCAGCCCGCCCAGCGCACGCGCGGCCTCGATGTTCACTTTCTGGAAGCGGGCGGCGTCAAAGGTCTTCTGGGAGCCCAGACCGACCACCAGCACGCGCTGCGCGGTGACCCCGGCTGGAGCGAACAGCACAGTGGTGCTGCCGGCCTTGCCGTTGATGTCGCCGCTTTCCACCTGTCGCTTGATCGCACCGTCTGCCGCGCTGTCGATGCGTGCGGCAGCGCTGGTCAGCAGGCCGTTCTCGTAGACGCCGACCACCACGCAGGGGGTCTCGACGGTTTCGGGGTGCGCGGATGCGAGGCTGAACTGAAGCGTCATGGGAAGTGTCCTGCAGAGCGCCGGCGGGTTGGAACCGGCTAGACTTGGGGTTTGCCGGCCGCGTGGCGGCGACGTGAAGCCCTTTATTCTATCGCATGCTGAGCATCCTCGACCGCTATTTCCTGCGTGAGTTGGGCCAGACCGTGGCCGCTACCGCCATTGTGCTGCTGGCGATCATGTCCGGCACCACCTTCGCACAGGTCCTCAAACAGGTGGCCAACGGCAGCTTTCCGGCCAGCGTGATGTTCCAGGTGCTGGGCCTGAACATGCTGGACAGCCTGTCCACCCTGCTGCTGTTTGCGGGCTTCATCGGCATCCTGCTGGCACTGGGCCGGATGTACCGCGAAAGCGAAATGCACGTGCTGTCGTCCTCGGGCATGGGGCCGCGTGGGCTGCTGCGTCCGATCGGCATCCTGGCGTTCGTGCTGGCGCTGCTGGTGGGCGTGGTGTCGCTGTGGCTGGGGCCCTGGGCGGCGGCAAAGTCCAACCAGGTGGTGAACGCGGCGAACCGTTCGGTGATCGCCGCCGGCCTCGATGCAGGCCGCTTCACCGACCTGCCGGGCAAGGGCGGCATCATCCTGGTGGATACGCTCAGCCGCGACGGCAGCCAGCTCGGCCGCACCTTCATCGCCACCGACCGCACCACCAAGCAGGGTGTGCACCAGATCCGCCTGATCACCGGTGCCAGGGGGCATCTATACCAGGGCAGCAGCGGCACCGATCGCTACCTGGAACTGCAGGACGGCTGGCAGTACGAGATCCCGCTCGGCGCCGACAATTGGCGGCGCATGCAATACGCCACCAATGACACCGCGCTGTCGAACGTGCAGTCGGACGATGAGGACAACAGCGATCCCGAGCATGCCATGGATACGCTGAGGCTGATGCGCACCAACACCGCCGATGCCCGCGCCGAATTCGCCTGGCGCACGATCGCGCCGGCGATGGCGCTGGTGCTGGTGATGCTGGCGGTACCGCTGGCCCGACAGAGTCCGCGCGAACCGCGCTTTGGCCGTCTGTTGCTGGCAGTGCTGGGTTTCTACGTCTACTACCTGCTGCTGGCGTTGTGCCGCGGCCAGATCGTCAAGGGTCACTGGCACCATGCGGGGTCGCTGTGGCTGGTCAGTGCGCTGGCCTTCCTGCTGGGTGCCTGGCTGTTCCGGCGGCAGTACGCGGTACGCAAGCCGCGCCGGGGCGCTGCTTGATGGATCTGCGCATCAAGCGCGTTGACCGGCTGGTGGCGATCAGCGTGCTCGGCTCCATGCTGGTGGTGTGGCTGGCGCTGACCTGTTTCGATGCCGTGTTCGAGTTCCTGCGCCAGCTGGCCCATGTGGGCAAGAACGGCTACACGCTTGGCGACGCCACGGTGTACATCCTGGTGACGATCCCGCGTCGCATGTACGAAATGTTTCCCAATGCCGCGCTGATCGGTGGCCTGCTCGGTCTGGGCGGGCTGGCCTCCAGCGGCGAACTGACTGCGCTGCGAGCGGCGAGCCTGTCGCGCATGCGCATCGGCCTGTCGGCCGCCGGCGTGGTGGCGGTGCTGGTGGTGGCCGTGGTGCTGATGGGCGAGACGGTGGGGCCGTGGGGCGACCAGCAGGCGCAGGCAATGCAGGTGCGCATGAAGTCGGGCAACCTCGGGCTGACCAACGACAGCGGCCTGTGGGCGCGCGACGGCGACCGCATCATCAATGCGAAGGCCAGCCTGCTGCGCCATCGGAAAGACCACAACGAGGTGCAGCTGGCCAATGTGCGGGTGTTCACCCTGTCGCCGGACGGGCAGCTGAGCCGTTTCGACTGGGCCCATACGGCCGAACACGAAGATAATCAGTGGGTGCTCAACAACGTGCGTTCGACCACGCTGGACAGCACGGGCGTACACAGTTCGCAGGCCGCGCGCGTGGTGTGGGACTCGCACCTCAATCCGCGCATCCTCGAGCAGTCGCTGATCCTGCCGCAGTACCTGCCGATGCGCGACCTGCATCGCAACATGCGTTACCTGGAAAGCAACGGCGAGAACCCCGGTCCCTACGCCATCGCGTTCTGGGCGCGCGTGTTCTACCCCTTCAACACGCTGGTGCTGGTGCTGTGCGCGATGCCGTTCGCGTTCGGCACGCTGCGCTCCGGTGGTCTGGGCAAGCGCATCTTCATCGGCATGCTGCTGGCGATCGGCTGGTACTTCCTGCAAAAGGCGATGGTCAGTTTCGGCACCGTGTATGGCGTACCGCCGATGCTCGCCAACCTGCTGCCGGCGGTGCTGCTGGCCATGGCGGCCTGGCTGTATTTCCGCAAGCGTGTCTGATTCTGCGCCCATCGCGATGGCCTGCGACGTGACGCGGGTGGTGCTGGACACCAATGTCTGCCTGGACCTGTTCGTGTTCGACGACCCGCGCTGCACCGCATTGCGGGCGGCTCTGCATGCGCAGCGGTTCGAGGCCGTGACGCGTGGCGACTGCCGTGCGGAATGGCTGGCCGTGCTGGCTTATCCGCGACTGGCGCTGGACGCCGAGCGACAGGTGCGTGCCCGCGAGGCATTCGATGCCGTGGTCCGTTGTCTGCCGGACGAACAGGCGACGGCGTTGCCGGTACGCCTGCCGCGCTGCGCCGATGCGGACGACCAGAAGTTCCTCGAACTGGCAGCTGCCGCCGGTGCGCGCATGTTGTTCAGTCGCGATGCCGAGCTGCTGCGGCTGGCGCGCCGCACCGAGCGCGAGGGGCTGTTCGCGATCCTGCCGCCCTGGGGCCTGCCCGCGACGGTCTAGTGCACCATCGTGGGGCTTGCCGCGACGGCGCGCATCGCCGAAGCTGGCGTTTTGCCGAGACAGCGAGGTGGGCCGTGGAGTGGGTAGATCTGCGCAGCGACACGGTGACCCGTCCCACGCCGGCGATGCGTGCGGCGATGGTGGCGGCCGAAATGGGGGACGATGTCTACGGCGAGGATCCTACCGTCAATGCCCTGCAGCAGCGGCTGGCTGCCGACCTCGGTTTCGAGGCGGGACTGTTCGTTCCCAGCGGCACGCAATCCAACCTGCTGGCGCTGATGTCGCACTGCGAACGCGGCGACGAGTACCTGGTCGGTGCAGACGCGCATACCTACAAGTTCGAGGGCGGTGGTGCCGCGGTGCTGGGGTCGATCCAGCCGCAGCCGATTCCGCACGACGTCGACGGCACGCTGCCGCTGGACCGGATCGCCGCGGCGATCAAGCCGGTCGATCCGCATTTCGCGCGGACCCGCCTGCTGGCACTGGAAAACACCTGGCATGGCCGTGCGTTGCCGCTCAACTACCTGCATGCCGCGCACGATTTCGCGCGGGACCGGGGGCTGGCGCTGCATCTGGACGGCGCACGCCTGTTCAATGCCGCGGTCGCCTCGGGAGTGCCGGCGCGCGGGATCGCACGCTATTTCGACAGCGTGTCGGTATGCCTTTCGAAGGGGCTGGGAGCGCCGGTGGGCTCGGTGCTGGTGGGCTCATCGGCGCTGATCGACAAGGCACGGCGTTGGCGCAAGGTAACCGGTGGCGGCTGGCGTCAGGCCGGCATGCTTGCCGCGGCGGCGCTGCATGCGCTGGATCATCACGTGGCCCGCCTGGCTGACGATCATGCGCGTGCGGCACGACTGGCCGAGGGCCTGCATGGCATGCCGGGCGTGGAAACGCTGGGGCAGCACACCAACATGGCTTTCGTCAGCGTGCCGGCGGAGCGTCTGCAGGCACTGGACGCACATCTGCGCGAGGCGGGTATCCGCATCAGCATCGGCTATCTGCCGATGCTGCGGCTGGTGACGCATCTGGATGTCGATGACGAGGGCGTCGAGCGGACGCTGGCCGCGTTCCGCTCGTTCTTCGTCACGCCGTAAGCCGGGTCAGGCGGGGCGGGTCAGGCCGGAATGTCGTCGAACTTGCGGATGAAGTCGCGCACCTGCGGGTAGACCACTTCGCGCCAGCGCCGGCCGCTGAAAATGCCGTAATGGCCGGCACCTTCGATCACGCTGTGTGCGCGGCGCTTCGCCGGAATACCGCTGCACAGTTCCTGTGCGGCCTGGGTCTGGCCCGGACCGGAGATGTCGTCCAGCTCGCCTTCGATGGTAAGCAGGGCGCTGCGCTTGATCGCCGACGGCTTCACCCGCTCGCCATCGACGTTCCACAGGCCACGCGGCAGCAGGAAGTTCTGGAACACGGTGGAGATGGTGTCCAGGTAGAACTCCGCAGGCATGTCGAGCACGGCGTTGTATTCGTCGTAGAACTTGCGATGCGATTCGGCGTCTTCCTGGTCGCCGCGCAGCAGGTTCTGGTAGAAGTCCCAGTGCGACTGCAGGTGACGGCTGGGGTTCATCGCGATAAACCCGGCATGCTGCAGGAAGCCCGGGTATACCTCGCGGCCGTGGCCGGGATAGTTGGCCGGTACGGTGTGGATCACGTTGCCCTTGAACCACGACAGTGGTTGCGTGGTGGCCAGGTTGTTCACGCTGGTGGGGCTGCGGCGCGGGTCGATCGGGCCGCCCATCATGGTCAGGCTGCGCGGCGTGGGCTCTCCGCGTGCGGCCATCAACGACACCGCGGCCAATACCGGCACGGTCGGCTGGCATACAGAAATCACGTGCAGCGACTCGGCGCCGATGTGGCGGATGAAGCGCTCGATCAGTGCCACGTAATCGTCCAGCCCGAATGGACCGGCCTCCGCCGGAATCATGCGTGCGTCGACCCAGTCGGTGACGTACACCTTGTGATCGCGCAGCAGTGTGCGCACGGTGTCGCGCAGCAGCGTGGCGTGGTGTCCGGACAGCGGCGCCACCACCAGCACCACCGGCTCGGTCTTCATGGCTTCGATGGTGGCGGGGTCGTCACTGAAGCGCTTGAAGCGCTTCAGTTGGCAGAACGGCGTATCCAGTGCCACCCGCTCGATCACCGCGATTTCCTGGTCGTGGGCGCGCGCACTGTGGATGTTGAAGGCCGGCTTCTCGTAATCCTTGCCCAGTCGGTGCAGCAGCTCATAACCCGCGGCCATGCGCTGCGCACCCGGCCATTGCGCCCATGGCTGTGCCGGATCGCCCAGGGTGAGTGCGCTGGCCTCGGCGAACTGGCTGAGTGGGCCGAGAAACGCGCGTTGCCATTCGTGGATCTGGTAAAGCATGCCGGTAGTACCAGGGTGGACCAAAGGTTGCATTCTAGCGCGCCGGAGCACTTCGTGCTGCAGTGCCACAAACATGTAACGGCTTGTACTGTCAAGTACTTGAGGCGAATGCAGCGCCCCGTGGTGCATGCAGGTGTGGTGCGGCCCGTGCTCAGTCGTGGCGAGAGACCATCGTGCCGGCCGCCAAGTCATGCAGGGCGCGACGACGCGGATCCACCAGGGCGACCGTGAACCAGATCGTCCAGGCCAGCAGGATCAGCCAAAGGGTGGCGGGAATGCCCAGCATGGGTGCCGCGGCCAGCATGGCCAGCGGCAATGCCGCCACCAGCAAGCGCAGCAGGGCCTGTCGCCAGCGCAGTGGCGTACCGTCCAGCGCGCGCACGCGAGTATGCCATGGGCGCATGCCCAGGGTCTGTCCGCCACGCCGCCATGAGGCCAGGAAATACGAGGCCACCAAGGTGCCCTGCAATGGCTGGTACCACCAGACGACGTGTCCGTGCGGGCCATCGCCGATCAATCGGCCATGCGTGGCCAACTGGCACACCAGACCGACCACCATCACCAGCGCAGTGACCGCCAGCAGGTCGTAGAGCAGTGCAATCAGGCGTACCCACAGCGGACAGGGTGTCATGTCGTGGCGGTTCATGCGGCTCGCTTGCTTGCGTCCGGTGCGCGTGGCGGGCGAGCATCGCGCACATGCAGGACAAGAAGACGCATCTTACCGAAGTGGCCCCGGCCGATGCCGCCAGCATAGCGGCGTTCTTGGAACGGGTATGGTCCGAGGACGGACTGGCCGATCGCACGCTGGAAGCCTACCGGCAGGACCTGGAAGCGCTGGCGCGCTGGCTGGCGGGGCGTGGACGCTGCCTGGACGACGCGCGACGCGAGGACCTGTCCGCTTTCCATGCCGGCACGTCGGCGGCGGTGCGTTCGATGGCGCGACGGCAGTCGGCGTTCCGCCGCTACTACGCGTTCCGGGTGCGCAACGAGCCGGGTTTCGACGACCCTACCGTCCTGATCGAGCGTCCGAAAACGCCGCGCAGCCTGCCCAAGGCGCTGGCCGAGCGCGAGATCGAGGCACTGCTCGACGCCCCCGACGCCGGCACCACGCTGGGGCTGCGCGATCGCGCGATGCTGGAGCTGATGTATGCCTCCGGCCTGCGCGTGTCGGAACTGGTGGAGCTGCCGCTGGCCGCGCTCAACACCCGCCAGGGCGTGCTGCGGATCACCGGCAAGGGCGGCAAGGACCGGCTGGTGCCGGTGGGCGAGGTGGCGCTGGCGCACATCGATGCCTATCTGGCCGGCGCCCGTCCGGTGCTGGCGAAAGGGCGCCAGCCGTCGGCCCTGTTCCTCAGCAACCGTGGCGCGGGCATGACCCGGCAGATGTTCTGGGTGCTGGTGAAACGCTATGCGCTGCAGGTGGGCATCCAGGCCCGGCATATCTCGCCGCATGTGCTGCGGCATTCCTTCGCCACGCACCTGCTCAACCACGGGGCGGACCTGCGTGCGCTGCAGATGCTGCTCGGACACAGCACGCTCAGTACCACGCAGATCTATACCCTGGTTGCGCGTGAAGGCCTGAAACGGCTGCATGCCCGGCATCATCCGCGCGGTTGATGCGTGGCGCCGCCGTTCACGACCCGCAGGATGGGCTGTGCGAGAATCCGGGCTCCCATACCGCCTGTCTGCGGCCATCGAGGTGAATAATGCTGAAGAAATGGATGCTGGCCGCGTGCGTCGGTGGATTCGCGTTGAGCGCAGGCGTGGCCGGCGCGACCGATACCGATGCTGGTGCCGCGGCGGCTCCCGCGCCTGAAGCGGTGACCCTGGCGCTGGAAAAGTTCGCGCCGGGCCTGGTGATCGACAAGGTCGAGCCGTCACCGCTGCCGGGCTTCTACCAGGTCATCGCCGCCGGCCAGCTCGTCTACGTGAGCCAGGACGGCAAGTACATGTTCCATGGCGATCTGGTCGACCTGGCCCGTCACAAGAGCCTCAGCGACGTGGCCTGGGCCCGGTTCCGCAAGTCCGAGCTGGCCAAGGTGCCAGCCGCGCAGCGCATCATCTTCGCGCCGCCGCATCCGAAATACACCGTCACCGTGTTCACTGACGTCACCTGCCCGTATTGCCGCGTGCTCGACCAGCACATGGCCGAGTACAACAAGGAAGGCATCGCGGTGCAGTACCTGGCCTGGCCGCGCGAAGGCGTGACCAGCACCAGCGGTCGTCCCACGCCTGCCTACCAGGAAACGGTCTCGGTGTGGTGCGCGGCCGACCGCAAGGCCGCGTTCGCCTCGGCCATCAATGGAGCGGCGCCGAAGCCGGCCACCTGCGTGAACCCGGTGAAGTCGCAGTTCGACCTAGGCCTGAAGCTGGGCGTGAACGGTACGCCCACGATCATTGCCGAGGACGGCACCGTGATCGGCGGCTACCTGTCGCCGGTGCAGATGCTGCAGGCCGTGCGCAAGCACAGCGAGGGTTGAGCGCCGGACTGCGGGGCGCCGCTGCCGGCGCTTTGGCCGGCGCCGCCCAGCGGCCACCGGAAGCCCTGCGCGGGCGGGGTTGTCGCGCCCGCTTATGCCGTATTGCAGCATCAGGTAGAATACGCGTTTCCACTTGCCTAGCGCCGTTCCCCGCATGATCGCACTCGACGGGCAGAGCGCCCTTTCGCCGTTCCGCCTCGATCGCCTCAACGCCCGTCTCGATGCCCTGCATCGTGGCGCCCGTGTACAGGCATCGTGGTTCGTCTATTTCATCGATGCCGCCCAGGCTCCGGACGGCGAGGCGCGGCAGCGTCTGCTGGCCGTGCTGGAAGCGAACGATGCGCCGCCGGCGCCGGCCAGCCTGTGGGTGGTGCCGCGTCTGGGCACGATCTCGCCATGGTCGAGCAAGGCCACCGACATCCTGCACGGCGCCGGTTTCGATATCCGTCGCGTCGAGCGCGGCATCGCCTGGCAGCTGGCCGGTCTGCCGGAAGCGGGTGACGCCGCACACGACGCGGTGATGGCGGTACTCCACGACGCGATGACGCAGTCGGTGCTTGCCTCGCTGGATCAGGCGCAGGGCCTGTTCCTGGCCGGTTCGCCCGGCCCGCTGGTGCACATCGCACTGGGCGCAGATGCCCGCGCCGCGCTGGCCAAGGCGAATGCCGAGCTGGGCCTGGCGCTGGCCGACGACGAGATCGATTACCTCGCCGAGCGCTACGCCGAGCTGGGGCGCGACCCCACCGACGCCGAACTCTTCATGTTCGCCCAGGCCAATTCCGAACACTGTCGCCACAAGGTGTTCAACGCGAGCTGGACGATCGATGGCGAAGAACAGGACAAGAGCCTGTTCGCGATGATCAAGAACACCCACCAGCATGCGCCTGCCCACACGCTGTCCGCCTACAAGGACAACGCGGCGGTGATCGCGGGCAGCGAAGGCCGGCGCTTCTTCACCGATGCCGACGGCGTCTGGCGTGCGCATCCGGAACAGATCGACTACGCGATCAAGGTGGAGACGCACAATCACCCGACCGCGATCGCGCCATGGCCCGGCGCGGCCACCGGTGCCGGCGGCGAGATCCGCGACGAGGGCGCCACCGGTCGCGGTGCCAAGCCGAAGGCGGGGCTCACCGGTTTTTCGGTGTCGGACCTGCGTATTCCCGGCCATCCGCAGCCGTGGGAAGTGGAGCGTCCGCTGCCGCCGCGCATGGCCAGCGCGTTCGAGATCATGCGCGACGGCCCGCTGGGCGCGGCCGCGTTCAACAACGAATTCGGCCGCCCCTGCCTGGGCGGCTATTTCCGTACGTTCGAGGACGAGCTTCCTGGCGAGGCCGGTTTCCGGCGTGGTTACGACAAGCCGATCATGATTGCCGGCGGGCTCGCCAACATCCGTCACGATCACGTGCAGAAGCGTGAGCTGCAGCCCGGCCATGCGGTCATCGTGCTGGGCGGTCCAGCCATGCTGATCGGCCTCGGCGGCGGCGCGGCGTCGTCGGTTGCCTCGGGCACCTCCAGCGCGGAACTCGACTTCGCCTCGGTGCAGCGCGACAACGCCGAGATGGAACGGCGCTGCCAGCAGGTGATCGACGCCTGCTGGGCGCGCGGCGACATGAACCCCGTCGTCAGCATCCACGATGTCGGCGCCGGTGGTCTGTCCAACGCCATTCCCGAACTGCTCAACGATGCTGGCGTGGGTGGCGACATCGACCTGTCGAAGGTGCCTTGCGACGACCCGTCGCTGTCGCCGATGCAGGTGTGGAGCAACGAGTCGCAGGAACGCTACGTGCTGGGCATCGCGCAGGCCGATCTGGCCGAGTTCGAGGCCTACTGCAAGCGCGAGCGTTGCCCGTATGCCGTGGTCGGCACCGCCACCGCTGAGCGCACGCTGCGGGTGGTCGATCCGCGTCGCGACCTGACCGTGATCGACCTGCCGATGGATGTGCTGTTCGGCAAGGCGCCGCGCATGCATCGCGACACCCAGCGGGTGAAGCCGCGCGTCGACCTGTTGCCGGACCTCAACGGCATCGCCATGGACGAGGCGCTGCTGCGTGTGCTGCGGCTGCCCACCGTGGGCAGCAAGAACTTCCTGATCACCATCGGCGACCGCACCGTGGGCGGCCTCAACCATCGCGATCCGATGGTCGGTCCGTGGCAGGTGCCAGTGGCCGACTGCGCGGTGACCATGGCCGATTTCGACGGCTATGCCGGCGAGGCGATGGCGATGGCCGAGCGGGCGCCGGTGGCGCTGCTCAACAGCGCCGACGCGGCGCGGCTCGCGGTCGGCGAGGCGATCACCAACATGGCGGCGGCATCGATCGGCAGCCTGGACGAGATCCGTCTCTCGGCCAACTGGATGGCCGCGGTGAATCACCCCGGCGAGGACGCCGCGTTGTTCGATGCGGTCAAGGCGGTGGGCATGGAACTGTGCCCGGCGCTGGATATCTCGATTCCGGTGGGCAAGGACTCGTTGTCCATGCAGACCGTATGGCACGACGGCGAGCAGTCGCAGCGCACGGTATCGCCGGTGTCGCTGGTGATCACCGGCTTCGCCCGCGTGGATGACGTGCGCCGCACGCTGACGCCGCAGCTGCGCATGGATCGTGGCGATTCCGACCTGTGGCTGGTCGATCTGGGTGCGGGTCGCGACCGTCTTGGCGGTTCGGCGCTGACCCAGGTGTTCAACCGCAAGGGCGGCGTGCCGCCCGACCTCGACGATGCGCGTCGCCTGAAGGCGCTGTTCGAGCTGGTGCAGGAGGCCAACCGTGCCGGTCTGCTGCTGGCCTACCACGACCGTTCCGATGGCGGTGCCATCGTCACCCTGATGGAAATGGCCTTCGCCGGCCACTGCGGCCTGGAAATCCATCTCGACGGCTGGGCCGAAGCGACCCTGCGCGCATTGTTCAACGAGGAACTCGGCGCCGTGCTGCAGGTGGCCGCGGCCAACCGCGAGGCGTTCGAGGCGCTGCTGGTGAAGTACAGCCTGGCCGGCATGAGCCATCGCATCGGCCGGCCCAAGGAAAAGCTGGGCATCAAGTTGTTCCTGGGCAACGAAACCGTGTTCAAGTGGAACTGGAGCACGCTGTTCCGTGCCTGGAACGAGACCAGCCATGCAATGCAGCGCCGGCGCGACAACCCGCTCAGCGCGGATGCCGAGCTGGAGTGGCGACTGGACGACAGCGACCCCGGCATCCACCCGAAGCTGAGCTTCGATCCGGCCGAGGATATCGCCGCATCGCTGATCCAGGCCGCCAGTGCCGGTGCCGCGAAGCCGCGCGTAGCGATCCTGCGCGAGCAGGGCGTGAACGGACAGGTCGAAATGGCCGCCGCGTTCACCCGGGCCGGGTTCGAGGCGGTGGACGTGCATATGAGCGACCTTGCTTCCGGTCGCATCAAGCTTGCCGATTTCCGCGGCCTTGCCGCTTGCGGCGGGTTTTCCTACGGCGACGTGCTGGGTGCCGGTCGTGGCTGGGCCACGTCCATCCTCTACAACGACGCGCTGCGCGCGCAGTTCGCCGCGTTCTTCGAGGACCCGACCAGGTTCGCGCTGGGCGTGTGCAACGGCTGCCAGATGCTGAGCCAGCTGAAGGACATCATTCCCGGCGCGCAGCACTGGCCGAAGTTCCTGCGCAACGCGTCGGAGCAGTACGAAGCCCGAGTGTGCACACTGGAAGTGCTCGATTCGCCCAGCATCTTCTTCAAGGGCATGGCCGGTTCGCGCATTCCGGTGGCGGTGGCGCACGGCGAAGGCCGGGTGAGTTTCCCGCACGAATGCAGCCCGTCCAAGTCGGGGAGTGCGGTGCGCTTCGTCGACAATCGCGGCAAGCCCACCGAGAACTACCCGCTCAATCCGAACGGCTCGCCCGGTGGCATGGCCGGTTTCACGGCCGCGGACGGTCGCGTGACGATCCTGATGCCGCATCCGGAACGTGTGTTCCGCAGCGCGCAGATGAGCTGGTGTCCCGACAGCTGGGGCGAGGACTCGCCCTGGATGCGGATGTTCCGCAATGCCAGGGTGTGGTGCGGCTGAGGCCACCATCGTCTGCTCATCGGTGGCAGGACGCAGGGCCTGCCACCGCCTGGATGTTGTTGCTGGCCGTGCTGCCCTGGTGGCTCGGCCTGCCGCTGTTGCTGGCGCTCGCCGCCGCGCTTTTGGCCGAGGTAAGCTGGCTGGCCGATCATGCCGTGTTGCTGAGGCGGGGCCTGCGCTGGGGCCTGCCGGGCTGGCTGGCGCGCGTGCTGCTGAGCCTGGGCGGCGATGCCCGGGCCTGGGTGCTGACCCTGCTGGCCGGGCTGGCCGGCTTCTCGCTGCTGATGCTGCTGGAGGGCTGGCTCGGTCGCGACCGTGCGCGTCCGTCGCTGCCTTCGTCGACGGCGGAATGGCCGGATCTGGCGATGGCGCCGATCGGTCCGCCAGCGATGATCATCGAGCTGGAGCCGCCTAGCTGGCAGGACCCGCGCACAGGTGTCCCGGACCCGCGTGGCGGTTCGCTTCAGTACAGCGGGCACGCGTTGACCCTGGCCGACGGCACCCGCATGGATGGCGTGGAACCGCGCTGCAGCTTCAGCGTCGATGGTCGCTGGCTGGCGGTGTCGTTGCCCAACGAACAGGGCGTGGCCATGCAGGACCGCCAGCGCCGGCGCTGGCATCGGCTGCGTGGCTGGCAGCTCAGCGGCTGGCATGACGGTCAGCCCTGGCTGGTGCGGGACGAGTCGTCCACGCCACGGCCGTTGCCCTACGTGCTGGGGCAGGACGATGCGTGATCGCCCGTGGTCGCGAGGATGATCCGGCGTCGCCTGGCATCTACGCCATTCACCGGCATCGTCGTCTCCCGCATACTTGCCTGGTGAATACCTCCGCTTCCCCCGACAAATCCCGGTTGCTCAGTGTGGTCGTGGTGTCCGCCGACAGTGGCGACAGCCTGCGCGACTGCGTGCGTCATGTGCTGGGCTGCACGCCGCGGCTCGAACTGATCCTGATCGACAATGCCTCGGCCGATGGCGTGCCGCAGGCGATCGCGCGCGAGCATGCCGGCGATCCGCGGTTCCGCGTGCTCTACAACGGCGCCAACCTGGGTTTCGGCCCGGCCGTGAACCGCGCCGTGGCGCAGGCAGCGGGCGACATGCTGCTGGTGCTCAACCCCGACTGCATGCTCGACGACGGTTCCCTGCAACGGCTGCTCGAGGTATGCACCGATACGCCGCAGGTCGGCCTGGTCGGCGCCGTGGTGTGCGATGCAGCCGGTACGCCCGATCCGGCGTCGTACCGGCGCGATCCCTTGCTGAGACGCGCACTGACGTGGCTGTTCGGCAGGCGCGGCGAAGGCGTGAACATCGAGGGGGCGATGCCCGATCACGTCGTCGATGCCGAGGTGGTGTCGGGTGCCTTGATGGTGCTGCCGCGAGAGGTTTTCGATCATGTGGGCGGCTTCGACGAAGACTACTTCCTGCACTGTGAGGATCTGGACCTGTGCCATCGCGTACGCGACGCCGGTTGGCGCGTGCTGCTTGCAGGCGATGTGCACGTCCTGCATGGCAAGGGCGGTTCCAGCCGGCACCGCCCCGTATTCGTCAGCTACCACAAGCATCGGGGCATGTGGCGCTGGTTCCGCAAGTTCGACCCGTCCGCGCGCAACCCGTTGACTGCCGCCATCGTGTGGCTGGGCATCTGGGCGCATTTCCTGCTGAAGGTGCCGGGACAGTGGATGGGAAAGAGCAGGAACAAGGAGACCGGAAAGAGGCGTGAGGAGTGAGAGAAGGCGTGGAGCAAATCCGCAGCCGTTATGAGCCGCTCTCCGGCGCGAGCTTTCTCTCGCGCTTCACTTCTCCCGACTCACTTCTCGCTTCGATCCGATGACCACTTCACGTCTGCGCACTCTTGCCACCCTGGGCCTGCTGGCGATGACCGCCGCCTGGGGTTCCACCTTCGTGCTGATCAAGGAGATCGTGGCACGCATGCCGGTGGCCGATTTTCTGGCGGTGCGTTTCGTGGTGGCCGCATTGGCCATGCTGCTGCTGTTTCCGCGGCGTGTCTGGCGGCTGGGGCCGACGGGCATCGGGCGTGGCCTGGTGCTGGGCGCGATCTACGGCGTGGCGCAGCTGCTGCAGACCTGGGGACTGGCCCTGATCGCTCCCAGCGTCAGCGGCTTCGCGACCGGCATGTATGTGGTATTCACCCCGATCCTGGCCACGCTGTTGCTGCGCCAGCAGTTGCCGGGCCGGATCTGGATCGCCGTGCTGCTGGCCACGCTGGGTCTTGGTCTGCTCTCGCTGCACGGCTTGTCGGTGGGCACCGGCGTCTGGCTGACCCTGGCATCGGCGGTGCTGTATGCCCTGCACATCGTGGTGCTGGGGCACTGGACGCGGGCGGAAGATGCGCTGGGGCTGTCGGCGGTGCAGATGGTCGCGATCGCGTTGGTCTGCGGAGCGGCGACGCTGCCGCATGGCGGTCCGGTACTGCCGCCGGATACCGGGATCTGGCTCGGCGTGCTCTACATGGCGCTGATTGCCGGTGCCGGTGCGATGCTGGTGCAGACCTGGGCGCAGGCACACCTGCCGGCGACCCGGGCGGCGATCGTGATGACGACCGAGCCGGTATTCGCCGCCGTCTTCGCCGTGGCTCTGGGCAGTGACGTCATGAGCTGGCGAATGCTGGCCGGTGGCGCGCTGGTGCTCGGGGCCATGTACCTGGTGGAACTGGCACCGCGTCGGCGTGCGGTCGACGGACTGCCCGCGGAAGCCATGCATCACGAGGTGTAAGTAGCCGGTCCGGGCATGCCATGCCCAGCCAGGGCGTAGTCACAGTACAGGTCAGAGCCTGACGAAGTACGGTACCGCCATCAGTACCGCGCCGATGCCGATCAGGGCGAAGGTGTTGGAGACGAAATAGGGAAAGGCGATCAGCGCGATGCCGCAGGCCAGCGGGACGGGGCTCTGCTGCTTCCTGCCGTAGAGGAAGAAGCCGCTCCCGATACAGCCGAACAGCAGTCCCCAGAATAGCGATGCCACGCTCACATTCGTCTCTCGTCGCTGGATAACGGTCTGGACGTCATTGTGCATGCGTGCGCCATTTCGGGCCAGACACATTCCGGCATCGGTTCAGTGGGAATGCGTGCGCGCCAGCACCTTGCGGGCCTCGCGTGTCTGCACGGCCACCCGCACCAGGTAGATCACGATGACGATGTTGCCGACCAGGGCGGCCAGCTGCAGCCAGCCGAAGTGCATCAGCACTTCATAGAGCTCCAGCGGGATCAGCGACGAGGTGGCGATGACGGTAAACCACTCGGCCCAGTACTTGCCCATCAACAGGCCGATACCCTCGATGCCGAACAGCACGGCATAGCCCAGCGAGACCATGCCGATGGCGACGAATCGGCTGGGGCCGAAGTCGACCAGGGCCGATACCAGTCGCCAGCGCAGTCCGCTGCTGTCGGTCAGCGGCAGATGCTTCAGCCAGTGCACCAGCTGCTCGAAATTCTGTGTGCGGTCGAGATGGAAAGCAGCCGCGGCGATCAGCACCAGACAGGTCGTCTTGATGATCTCGTAGACCGCGATGACACGCAGGCCGGCGCGGTGCGGGTGTGCCGCGTGGGCGGTACTGGATTCGGGCATGGGCGGATTGTCGGAAGCGTTGTCCTATTGTCCCCGGGCTGGGCGCGCTTGGCCAATGCCATGCTGCGTGGCGCCGGGCGCGGCTTTCAGGTGACCGCCATTGCCGGTTGACGGTCCCCAAACGGATACGGCCATGTCCGCCGGACATGGCCGTATCGCGTATTCAGGTGGCACCGCCTAGCAGCAGCGGCCACCGGTTCCCTTGTAACGCGCTTCCTGACGCTCGCGGAAGAATTCCTTGTAGCTGGGAACCTTGCGCTCGGGGTGGTGTTCGCGCAGGTGTTTCACGTAGACATCATAGTCCGGCACCCCGCAGCACAGGCGGGCGGTCTGCACTGCCCACTTGCGTATCGACTGGAAGTTCATGCTCATGACGTCCTCCCGGCTTTCAATGCCCGGTGGCACCGGCTGGCACCGTGTCCAGCGCCACGTAGGGTTCTTCGTGCGCGGTCGGTTTGCTGGCGCGCAGTGCCTTGAAGATCGCATTCAGGGTAAACCCGAGCATCACCACGATCAACAGCATGAAGATGGCAGTCAGCGTCATGTCCACATAGTTGTTGGTGACGATGCGCTGCATCTCGACCACGTTCTTGGCCGGGGCCAGCATCTGGTTGTTCTGCATCGCGGCGGCGTATTTGTTGGCTGCCGCAGTGAAGCTGATCGGGCCGCTGAGCTTTTCCCAGCCCGCGGTCAGCGTGCAGACGATCAGCCAGATGGCCGGAATGCCGGGCACCCACATGAAGCGCTGGCGCTTCAGCTTCACCACCACCACGGTGCACAGCATCAGTGCGATCGCGGCGAGCATCTGGTTGGCAATGCCGAACAGCGGCCACAGCGTATTGATGCCACCCAGCGGATCGACTGCGCCCTGGTACAGGAAGTAGCCCCACAACGCGACGCAGATGCCGGTCGCCAGCAGGTTGCCGGTCCACGAACGGGTTTCCTGCAGTGGCTTGTGCACCAGGCCGGCGATCTCCTGGATCATGAAGCGGCCCACGCGCGTGCCGGCATCGACCGTGGTCAGGATGAACAGGGCTTCGAACAGGATCGCGTAGTGGTACCAGAAGGCCATCATGCCGTCGCCGGGAATGATGTTGTGCAGCAGCTGAGCCATGCCTACCGCCAGCGTCGGCGCACCGCCGGCGCGGCTGAGGATGCTCTGTTCACCCACGTTCTTGGCGGTCTGGATCAGGTCCTGTGGCGTGACCACGAAGCCCCACTGGCTGATCGTGGCGGCCGCGTGTTCCGCGGTGGTGCCGATGATCGCGCTGGGCGAGTTCATGGCGAAGTACACGCCCGGGTGCAGCGAGGCGGCAGCCACCAGCGCCATGATCGCCACGAAGGCTTCCATCAGCATGCCGCCGTAGCCGACCAGGCGCGCCTGGCCTTCGTTGGCCAGCAGCTTGGGCGTGGTGCCCGAGGCGATGATCGAGTGCCAGCCGGAGACTGCGCCGCAGGCGATCGTGATGAACAGGAACGGGAACAGGTTGCCGGCGAAGACCGGGCCGGAACCGTCGACGAAACGGGTCACCGCTGGCAGCTGCAGGGTCGGCGCGGCCAGGAAGATCGCCAGCGCCAGCAGGGCGATGGTGCCGATCTTCAGGAAGGTGGACAGGTAGTCACGCGGTGCCAGCAGCAGCCACACCGGCAACACCGAGGCACAGAAGCCGTAGACGATCAGCAGCCAGGCCAGGGTCTTGGCGTCGAAATCGAACATCGGCCCCAGCGTGGCGGAGTCGGCCACGAATTTGCCGTACCAGATGGCGAGCAGCAGCAGCACCAGGCCGATGATCGACACCTCCATGATGCGGCCGGGGCGAATCCAGCGCAGGTAGGCGCCCATCAGCAGCGCGATCGGGATGGTGCTGGCGACGGTGAACGTGCCCCATGGGCTGTGCGTCAGCGCCTTGACCACCACAAGTGCCAGCACGGCCAGCACGATCATCATCAGCACCAGCACGCCGAACATTGCGACCAGACCGGGGGCTGGCCCAAGCTCGTCGCGCAGCATGTTGCCCAGCGAGCGGCCGTCGCGTCGCAGCGACAGGCCGAGCACCATGAAGTCCTGCACCGCGCCGGCGAAGACCACGCCGAACAGGATCCAGAGGGTGCCGGGCAGATAGCCCATCTGCGCCGCCAGTACCGGGCCGACCAGTGGGCCGGCGCCGGCGATCGCGGCGAAGTGGTGGCCGAACACGACCCACTTGTCGGTGGGCACGTAGTCCAGGCCGTCGTTGCGCAACACCGAGGGTGGCGCGCGGCTGGGATCCATCTGCAGCACGTGGTGCTCGACGAACTTGCCGTAGAAGCGGTAGCCAATGACGAACACCGCCATCGATGCCGCGACCAGCCAGATCGCATTGATCGACTCGCCGCGGCGCAGTGCCACCACGCCAAGACACCAGGCACCTACGATGGAAATGGCAACCCACAGGATCTTTCCCGCCGGGCTGGGTTTTATGGTCGCACTCTGCATGAGGGATCTCCCCTGGAAGACCCGGCAAGAGTCTCGCCGCGTGGCGTATGGGGTCAATGCCGTCGGGCTTAGCCATTGGTCGAATGCCGCTGTCGGACAAGGCGCGGCGGGCGTGGCGCAGGGGCTTTACACTGGCCGGACATCCGACCGAAAGGAGTCCGTCTCATGCGTCTGCACCGTCGTTCACTCTGGCCCGCCGTGCTGTTGTGTGCCGTGGCCCTGCCGGCTGCGGCTGGCGGCATCCAGTTCAAGGCATGGCTCGACAAGGCGAAGCAGGCGGTGCATGTGCCGGCGTCCGGACAGGCGGGCGCAAACCTGCCTATCGGCGACATCACGGCCGGCCTGAAGGAGGCGCTGGCCAAGGGCACCACGCATGCGATCAAGAGCCTGGGTCGCAACAATGGTTTCTGGGACAACCCGAAAGTACGCATTCCGTTGCCGGGCAAACTGGAGCAGGTTGCCGGGCTTGCTCGCAAGTTCGGCATGGGCGCGCAGGTGGATGCGTTCGAACTCAGCCTCAATCGCGCCGCCGAGAAGGCTGTGCCGCAGGTGGCGGACATCTTCGGCAATGCGATCCGCAAGATGACCCTCAAGGATGCACGCGGCATCCTGCAGGGCGGTGATCATGCCGCTACCGATTACTTCCGCCGCGTGGCCGGCCCGGCGCTGGTGGCGCGTATCGAGCCGATCGTGGCAAAAGCCACCAGCCGCGTCGGCGTGACCGAGAAGTACAAGGCGCTGACCACGGGCAGCGGAAGTGCCCTGGACGGTGCGCTGGGCTCGCTGGAATCATTGCGCGGCGGCCACGCGAACAACGGCGGAGCCAATCCGCTGGACCTGGACCGTTATGTCACCGACAAGACCATCGCAGGCCTGTTCACCGTCATCGGCGAGCAGGAGAAGTCGATCCGCGACAACCCGGCAGCCCGCACCACCGACCTGCTGAAGAAGGTGTTTGGCGGCCGTTGAGGCCGCCTTGCCGGGGTATTCACCCGTCAGTACATCGCGCAGACATGATTCGGGCTAGAGTCGACGGCCTGACAGGCGAGTGACGAGGTTCCGATGATCCGCGAAATCCTCAAGATGGGCGACCCGCGGCTGTTGCGCGTAGCCCCGCCGGTACCCGACGCGATGATCGGCAGCGCGGAACTGGACGCGCTGATCGCCGACATGTTCGACACCATGCACAATGCCGGTGGCGTGGGCCTGGCGGCGCCGCAGATCGGCATCGACCTGCAGTTGGTGATCTTCGGCTTCGAGCATGCCGAGCGTTATCCCGATGCGCCTGCGGTACCACGCACCATCCTGTTGAACCCGATGATCATGCCGCTCTCACAGGACATGGAGGAGGGCTGGGAGGGTTGCCTGTCGGTGCCCGGCCTGCGTGGTGCGGTGAACCGCTACACGCTGATCCGCTATCAGGGCATCGACCCCAAGGGGATGCCGATCGATCGCACGGCCGATGGCTTCCATGCGCGCGTGGTGCAGCACGAGTGCGATCACCTGATCGGTCGGCTCTATCCCTCGCGTATCACCGACTTCAGCAAGTTCGGCTTCACCGACGTGCTGTTTCCCGGACAGGATCTGGGCGACGACTGAGGTCGTCGCGGAACGGGTCCAGGCTGGCGCCGCCGATGATCGGCACCGACATCGGTTGCCGATGCGGTGCCGGTTCCGGCGGGTGAGAGAATCGCGCGTTTTGTGACCCGTGTCTCAAGTTCCTGTGTGCCCGGCCGATAAGTTGGCATGGTCACATGCCTCATGCCGCCGAAACATGGCTTGTTCGATGCCCGCCATCATTTGATGACGCGGAGCGGGTGGTGTGCCTTGTCGTTTGCTGTTGGAAGGCATCGTACAAGCAGGGCGAACCCGACACGCAGTGACAGGTGCATGTCCCCATGACCCATTTCAGCAAGTCGCCGAACCCCACCGGCACGAATGTGAACTGGAACGACCCGCAGTTGCAGACATTGTTGAGCAAGACCGCTGGCTGGAGTCTGGACAACCGTGGTGTGTTCTCGCCGGTCGACTGTGTCATCCACGTCGGCTGGGGTGCCAGCGCCGGCAAGTCCGGAAGCCTGGTTCATTCGCAGGAAGGCGTGATGGTCGTCGCCACGCCCAGCATCATCCCGGCGGGCGAGCAGGTGCGTATCGACCGGGTGCAGGCCGGGGTGATGCGTTCGACGTGGGGCACCATCGTTGAAGCGCGTGAAGGCAGGCGCGAGGACGATCGCATCAACAAGCTCCATGTTTACTGGATCCACGCACGCTGACCGTGTGAGCATCGCACGCCCATACTGGGTCTGACTGAAATCTGTCTTGCTGTGCCTCAGCCCGGACATCATGGGTACTTGTGCGTGCGGATGATGGCGCCTAATCAATTGGCCCGAATGCGGCTCGTGCAGCCAGCGGCGCAATGCTGCTGCGATACTGGCCTGACCCGTTAGTTAATAAGACGGATAAATAAGAGAAACCTTGCGGGGAAATGACGCATTTCGTTGCGCGAAAATACTGAATCCCGTCTTGATATGCATGCCGGCAGTTGCAGCCGGGTCGATTTCTTCATTTGATTGTTGGGGAAGTGTCTGATTATTCGTGAAATGTGATTTCGGGCGTATATGCCCATGAAAAATGACGTTGCAGCGCTCCCTTATCCCCGCTAACGTCGACTGGCCCATTTCAGGGGGTGGGCGATGCCGTTGCGATTTTTTCCGCAGCGGTCTGGCGTGCACACGGGGGGTGTGTGCCGTGTGATGCGCATTCACATCACCGAGTCGCTTACGACTCATTATCTTGGGGAGATTTTGCATGACCACGTTCAGTAACCGCTGGCTCCAACTGCTGGCCGCTTCTGCTGTGCTCGGCATGTCCGCAGGTGCGATGGCCGGTTCGCAGAACATTTCCGAAACCAATCCTTATGCACCCGCATATGGCCATCCCTATCGTCACGGTGCCGTGCCGACCCGCGAGGCGCAGGCACTTGCCCGTGCCTGGGCAGCGCATGGAGCCAAACCCACCGGCGGTGGTAGCTCGGCGAAGACGCTGGCCTTCGGCGGCGGCGTGGACGGCATCGGTGTGACCAGCGGTACGCCCCGTGTCTACGTCGTGTTCTACGGCAGCCAGTGGGGCAGCTCGGCGACCAACTCCAGTGGCAACCTGGTGTTCTCGAATGACCCCTCGAACGCGGCTCCCTACCTGCAGTCCATGCTGGAAGGTCTGGGTACCGGCGGCGAGCTGTGGTCGGGCACCATGACCCAGTACTGCGACGGTTCGCTGGTGTCTAAGGGCGCCACGTCCTGCCCTTCGGGCGCGCCGCATGTGGGCTATCCCTCCAATGGTGTGCTGGCGGGTGTGTGGTACGACAATTCGGCGCCTTCGCCGGCATCGGCCACGCAGGCGCAGCTGGCGCAGGAAGCCGTGAATGCAGCATTGCACTTCGGCAATACCACCGCGGCGTCCAACCGCTACGTGCAGTACGTGATCCTGTCGCCCACCGGGACGACGCCGGATGGCTTCAATACCGCCCAGGGTAACTTCTGCGCCTGGCACTACTACACCTCGTCGAGCTACGGCGACGTGGCCTATACCAACATGCCGTACGTCACCGACGCCGGTGCCAGCTGCGGTCAGAACTTCGTCAATGCCGGCGCTGCGGGTCTCGACGATGGCTTCTCGATCGTCGAAGGCCATGAATATGCCGAAACGATCACCGACCAGAACCCGTCGGGCGGCTGGACCAACATGAGCCGCAAGAGCGGCAACTACGGTGCCGAGGACGGCGACGAATGTGCCTGGATCAGCTCCGGCACGGGCGCGTCGGCCAATGTGTCGATGGGCAACGGAAGCTACGCGATGCAGAGCACCTGGTCGAACGACACCAACCAGTGCGACATCGCACATCCGATCGTGCAATAAGTCCGATCGGCTATGAAATACACAAGGGCCGCGGAGTGATCCGCGGCCCTTGTTCGTCTGGCGTCAAACGCAACTGCAGCTTGGTGGCGCTGCTCAGGCGCGGCGCAGCCGGTTGATCGTGTCGCGCAGTTCGTGCGCGGCGCGGCCTGCGGCAGCGGCGAAATCCTCGTCCTTGCCGGCATACAGAATCGCGCGCGACGAACTGATCATGAGGCCGCTGCCAGCGGCCGTCAGGCCGTGGCGGAGCACCGCGGCAACGTCGCCGCCTTGGGCGCCAATGCCCGGCACCAGCAGCGGCATGTCGCCGACGATGGCGCGCACCTTGCCCAGCTCTTCCGGCCAGGTGGCCCCGGTCACCAGGGCACAGTTGCCGTGACCGTTCCAGTCGCGCGCAATGGTTTCGGCCACGCGCAGGTACAGCGGCATGCCGCCGCAATCGAGGGCCTGGAAGTCGGCACCGCCCGGGTTCGACGTGCGACAGAGCAGGATCACGCCCTTGTCGGCACGTTCCAGGAACGGCTGGATCGAATCGTGGCCGAGGTAGGGGTTGAGCGTCACCGCGTCGGCACGGTAACGCTCGAAGGCCTCGCTGGCGTAATGCTGTGCGGTGGAGCCAATGTCGCCGCGCTTGGCATCCAGAATGACCGGTACGTTGGGGTGGTGCTCGTGGATGTGTGCGATCAGCCGTTCCAGGGTTTCCTCGGCGCGCAGCGCGGCGAAGTGCGCGATCTGCGGCTTGAAGGCGCAGGCCATCCCCGCGGTCGCGTCGACGATGGCGCGGCAGAACTCGAAAACGGCATCGGGATGATTACGCAGATGGGCCGGAAACTTCGCCGGCTCCGGGTCCAGTCCAACGCAGACCAGGGTGTCATTCTCGCTCCAGCGTCGTTGCAAGGTCTCGTTGAAGCGCATGGCATGGATCTCGGGCGGGAAGGACTGCCTAGTCTAACCAAGCAGCCTTCTCACGTGCTTTGTTGCGGGCGGTCGACTCGGGGTCGTGGTGTGCTGCTGCCATGACGATACGTCACCCGCGGGCTTTTTTGCGCTGCAGCGTGACATATCCCCGCACAGACGTATTAATTTGCGTCAGGGGTTTAGATCGATCCAAATCCACATGGGCAACGACTGGCTTTCTTGGCCGTGTCAGCCCGATCAAGTTGTTCGGCCGGATCGATCTGAAACACGCGGGGGGAGCGTGATGGATGCGCTCTGCCAAGCAGTACGACAGCGCTGGTTTCGGGGTATCGGAAATAGCCGGAAACACCGGGTTATGTACGCCCTAAATTTAGATCGATCTAAATTCAGGGCGTGAAGAAGTCCCATACATCAAGCGTCGCGCGCTCGGCTGTACGTGTTCGAAGGGGATCACGGGGCCGGTTCCGTCAGGACGCACACAAGGTGGAGAGCGAGAAATGACTTACCTGCCACACGCTTCCAAGCACAAGCCGTTGTACGTCGCACTGGTTCTGGCGACGCTGTCCGTCGGTGGTGTCCTGGGCATGCCCGAAGCGGCCTCTGCCACCGGATTGCCAGCGACTCATGCCCTTGCGGCTACGGCTGCGGCGACCGCGCAGTCCGCCAGTGCCGATACCGGCAAAACGAAGAAAAAGGCGGGCAAGAAGACGGACCGAAATCACCCCACCAACCTGCAGGCGATCATGGTGACTGGCTATCGTCAGTCGATCGACCAGAATCTGCAGGACAAGCGCTATTCCAACTCCATCGTCGAGGTCATCAATGCGCAGAACATCGCGCAGTTTCCGGCCAAGAACATTGCCGATGCGCTGGCGCATGTGCCGGGCGTCGTCATCACCCGCGAGGCCGGCGAAGGCAAGACGGTCAGTATCCGCGGCCTTGCCCCCGAACTCACGCTGACCGAGCTGAACGGCAACTACGTCGCGTCGGCCGATACCTCCGCAGGGCTTACGCGCTCGTTCAACTATTCGATGTTGCCGGCCAACATGTTTTCGGACATCAAGCTTTACAAGAGCCTGCAGGCGCGGCTGGACGAGGGCGGCATCGGCGGCAATGTGGATCTGCGCACGCGTCGCCCGCTGGAGATGAAAGCCAACGACGGCTTCGTGTCGGTCAACGCGGCGGGCTCGGACAATAGCGGCAAGATCACGCCGCAGGTTTCGGCGTTGTGGTCCTGGAAGAACAAGGACCAGACGTTCGGCGTTCTGCTGGCGGGGTCTTACCAGAAGCGCCGCGACATCGACTACACGGCCAATGCGACGAGCTGGCACTGGTGGGCGAACAACTGCACCAGCCAGTCGACCTGTACCGAGCCGCCGGTCAACGTGAACGGACAGCCTTACAGCAGCGCCGTGACCTCCAACATCGCGCTGTGGCCGGGTGGCGGCGTCACCGACCAGTCCGGCAGAAGCTATTCGGGCTACTGGATGCCGCAACAGTTCTCCACCAGCCGGAATCAGCTTGACCTGAAGACCAAGGGCCTGCAGGCAACCATGCAGTTCAAGCCCACCGATCAGTTGCTGCTGACCGGCAACTACTTCCGCTTCGAACGGCAGCAGACCCAGATCACCAACACGCTCGAGGTGCCTGAGTGGGGGCTGCCCACCGGCAGTTACGCCGACCAGCAGGGCCGATTGCTGGCGCCCAACGGCTTGACCTTCGACCCCTCGAACACGGTCGTCACCGGCGCGAACTATGTCCTTCCGCCGGCAGGTACGGGCTGCAACTCGCTGACCAACCCGGTGACTGGCGCGACGCGGCAGGCGGTGGATGTCTGTTCCACCGAAATCCCTTGGCTCAACGGCAACTATTCCGTCGAAAAGGCCACATCGCAGACCATCAACCTGGAAGGCGAATGGGATGGCGGCGGTGATCTCAGCGCCACCTTCAATGTTGGGCGGACCTGGGCGACCGGCGGACCGTCGATCGAACTGGGCATGGCCGCCAAGCCGCGCAACTTCGTCAATGGCCAGTGGGTGGACGGCAGCACCGGTGCGGCCTGGACACTCAACGGCCGGCCGACCATCACGGTTTCGCCCCAGGTGCTGCAGAACATGCTGGCCGGGGAAGGGCAGGTGGATCTCGGTTCGACCGGTTCGGGCATGGTCAATACCAGCAACTCGCAGAACTTCGCGCAGGCCGACTTCACATGGGCCTTCAACAGTGACTGGCTGCAGTCGCTGCAGTTCGGCGTGAAGTACCGCGACAGCCATGCCGAGCAGCAGAGCAACGAGTTGCGCTGGTACTGCAAGGGCACCACGCAGCAATTCCAGACCTGTGACCCCAATGCCGGCCAGCTGCCGGCCGGGTTCCTGCTGCCGACTTCACTCAATGGCAACACGCTGGCCTACAACGACAATCTGTTCCCGGCGATCAATTTCCCGGCTTACTACAACTATCTCAACTCGACCTACACCCGGGTGCTCTATAACCACCCCGCAAACCGGTCCGCCATCCAGGAGAAGATTTCCGCCGCCTACATCCAGGCGAATTTCGATACCGGCACGCTGCGTGGCAACGTAGGCCTGCGCTTTGTCAGCACGCAGCAGAACATCACCGTGGCCGACGAGATCACGACCCTGAACGCCGTGTACTACCACGACGCGGCGGGCAATATCCTGATCTGTCCCGCCAGTGGCGTGAATGCCGGTGGCGGCGCGTGCGCGCCGGGTGACTTCGAGTATCTGCCGCGCGAGCAGTCGGTCGTCCAGACCTTCACCAATGCGTCGACCAGCAAGCGGTACAACAAGCTGCTGCCCAGCTTCAACATCGCATGGACCCTGGCCGATAACGTCGTGTTGCGGCTGGCGGGGTCGCAGGCGATGGCGCGTGCCAACTACACCGACCTGGCCCAGCTTGGCAGCCTGACCGACGTTACGCAGGCGTACTACAACGACCGCAAGCAGTTCGGTGCCTCGCTGCCGGGCTGGTATGGCAGTGGCGCCAATATCAACCTGAAGCCGTTCACCGCCACCCAGTTCGATCTGGCGGGCGAGTGGTACTACGCACCCGAATCGGTGGTCGGCCTGGACCTGTTCCAGAAGAAGGTGAAGAACTTCGTGGTGCCTGTCACCGTCAACAACATCAACGTGGATGTCGGCGGCACGCAGCAGCAGTTCATGCAGTACAGCACCAATGCCAACGGTCGTTCGGGTACGTCGAAGGGGCTGGAGCTCTACACGCAGCACACCTACGACATGGGTTTCGGCTATATCGCCAACTACACCTTGAACAAGACCAACGAGACCGCCGTGTCGCTGGGCGACACGCAGGTCGGCAAGTCGGAGCTGATCGGCAGTGCCAAATATGCGGCGAACGTGTCGTTGTTCTATGAGAAGCACGGTCTGCTGCTGCGCGTGACCAACAACTGGACCGGCCGCACCATGCAGGGGCTGGCATCGGGTCTTCCGGTGTACACGCGGCCCTATCACGAGCTGGATCTGAACGGTGACTACAAGTTCAACAAGCACCTGATGGTGACCGCGTCGATCATCAACCTGACCCGCTCGATGCCACGCTCGTACCTGGGTGGAGACACCACCGCACGACTCAGCCAGTTGGAGTATGCGGGTCGTCAGTACTACCTGGGGCTGACCTACAAGTTCGGCTCCGGCGACTGAGCATGGACCGCGGGACGGGGAGGGCGATCTCCCCGTCCCGGCAACCTTGTCCCGGCACGCTAGTCGCTGCTGCCACGCGTCGGGTTCGCGTCCGCACATCGAGGGTGCGCCCTCATCTTTCCGGAAAGCATCATGGTTAGATCTGCTGTACGTCTTTGCTGCTGCGCCTTGCCGGTCTCGGTGCGACAGGGATTCACGGCGATCGCACTTCTCGTCACCATGCTGGCCGGCATGGCCGTTGTCCATGCCAGGGGCGACCAGGCGGCATCAGTTGCGACACAGGCCGTGGACGAGGCCAATCCGCTGGTCGGCACCGCGCCGCTGGATCGGCAGTCGCTGATCGGCAACGCGCCGCCACCGGGCGAGCCGCTCTACTCGGGCATGACCTCGCCGGGCGCGATCCTGCCGCACAGCGCGGTCGAGGCGGCACCGGTCAACGTCAACATCGATCTGAGCTACCCCACGGGGGTCGCCACGCCCTACTACTACAGCAGTCCGACGATGATCGGCTTTACCGGGGGCGGTGGCTCGACCTATGGCGGCAACGCCCAGCCGATGATCATGCCGGTGGTGGGCGACTGGACCGTGCCTCCGGACTACGCGCAGTCGTATTACGACAAGTCGCGAGAGAAAGCCTCGCCCGGCTATTACTCGGTCTATCTGAACACCTTCCGTACCCGGGTCGAGCTGACCGCGACGCAGTGGACCAGCCTGATGCGGTTCACCTTCCCGGCGAGCCGGCGTTCGCATGTCGTGATCAACCTGCGTCGCCGCGGCGGCCAGGTGGAGGTGGTCGACAACCACACCATCCGCGGCATGGCGGCAGGCAAGGATGCCGCGAACTCGATCGACGGTCCCTGGTTCGTCGCTGAATTCTCGCGTCCTTTTGCTCGCTTCGGTACCTTCCACGCGCTACCGCAGCGGGACGGCTGGAATCTCGGCGACAAGGACGTGAAGGCCGGCCGGCGCAGCGTGTCCGGCAGCTATGCGGGTGCTTACGTCACGTTCGATACGCATGCAGGCGAGCAGGTGCTGGTTCGCATCGCCCATGGCCACAGCCTGGCAGAAGCAGAACAGCGGTTGCGCGAGGAGGACCCGCACGGCGACTTCGCACGTGTACATGCCCGGGCGCGCAAGGCATGGGCGCAACTGCTTGGCCGTGTCCAGGTCAGCGGCGGCACGCCGAAGCAGCGCATGCTGTTCTACTCAACGCTCTACCATTCCTTTGCCAGCCCGCGACTGGTCGCGCGCAAAGGCCAGTCGTTCACCGATGCCCACGGCCAGACGCACGTTGCCAGCTACGACCACTACGGACCGGTGCCGTTCTGGGACACCGGGCGCAATCAGATCGTGCTGCTGATGCTGCTGGAACCTAAGGTGGTGCAGGACATCATGCGGTCCGAGCTGGACCGGGCGCGTGAGCGCGGTTACATGGACACCTCGTTTCATGGCGACCATGCCGTGCTGATGTACGACGGTGCCTGGCGGCGAGGCATCCGGTTCGACTACGCCTCGGTCTATCCGTGGCTGCGCAGGAACGCGACCGATCCCGACGGGCCGCGCCCCTACCTGGCCGAATACATGAAGAACGGCTGGATCTCCGACATCGTTCCGCCGGGCAATCCCAGTCCGCCGTATGCCGGCGGCAAGGCCGGTGTCGCCACCACGCTGGAATACGCCTGGGACGACCACGCGCTGGCCGACATGGCACGGCGGCTTGGCAAGACGGCCGATGCACGGATGTTTCTCGCCCGTGCGGCGAACTACCGTCACGTGTTCGATCCGTCGGTAGGCTTCATGCGCGGACGCACTGCCGACGGCAAGTGGATATCGCCCTTCGATCCGGGCGAGCCGTACTACAACTTCATGATGAAGGAGGCTTCGGGCTGGTCCACGCTATGGCTGGTGCCGCAGGACGTGCAGGGTCTGATCGACCTGCTGGGCGGGCGTGCCGCGTTCAATGCCAAGCTCGACGCTTTCTTCTCGACGCCGTACCGCGCCAAGGGCATCTGTCGCGACTGCACCGGCCTGATCGGTGAGTACGTACAGGGCAACCAGCCCGACCAGCAGGCGGCCTACCTGTACGCGTGGAGCGGCGAGCCGTGGAAGACGCAGGCACTGGTACGCCGCATTCTGGTCCAGCTCTACGGCAGCGATGCCAGCGGCTATGCCTACCCCGGCATGGACGATCAGGGATCGACCTCGTCGTGGTATGTGCTGAGTGCGATGGGCTTCTATCCCGTCGATCCGTCCAGCCCCGACTACATTCTGGGAAGCCCGATCTTCGACCGGGTCCGTCTGCGCATGGGACATGGCCGGGTTCTGGAGATCGACGCGCGCAACAATTCGGCGCGGAACAAGTACATCCAGTCGGCCACCCTCAACGGCAAGCCATGGAACCGCCCCTGGTTCAGCCAGGCCGACATTGCCGGCGGCGCCAGGCTGGTGCTGACGATGGGGCCGCGGCCGAACAAGGCCTGGGGTGCGGCACCGGCTGACGCGCCGCCATCCATGACAGCACGCAAACCGTGATCGGATTCGGCCTGCACCTGCTGCGCCAACGGCCGTCGCAGGTGCAGGCACGTTCTTGCCGGATGCTCCGGCAGCTGGCCTGATCGCCAGCCTGGTATCTCTCCCATCCTCCTCCCCGGAGGGAAGAGGTCAGGCGATCAGGCCAGTTTCTTGTACTTCACCCGGTGCGGCTTGGCGGCCTCGTCACCCAGGCGGCGCTTCTTGTCGGCTTCGTACTCGTTGTAGTTGCCGGGGAAGAACTCGACGTGCGAATCGCCCTCGAAAGCGATGATGTGGGTGGCGATGCGGTCGAGGAACCAGCGGTCATGCGAGATCACGATCGCGCAGCCGGGGAACTCCAGCAGCGCGTCTTCCAGTGCGCGCAGGGTTTCCACGTCGAGGTCGTTGGACGGCTCGTCAAGCAGCAGCACGTTGCCGCCCTGCAGCAGGGTCTTGGCCATGTGCAGACGGCCGCGTTCGCCACCGGACAGGTTGCCGACGATCTTCTGCTGGTCGGTGCCCTTGAAATTGAAGCGGCCGATGTAGGCGCGCGACTGGATCTCGAAGTTGCCGATGGTGAGGATGTCCGAGCCGCCGGACACTTCCTGCCACACGTTGTTCTTCGCATCCAGCGCGTCGCGCGACTGGTCCACGTAGGCCAGCTTGACGGTGTGTCCCAGCTTCACCTCGCCGGTGTCGGGCTGTTCCTTGCCGATGATCATCTTCATGAACGTGGATTTGCCCGCGCCGTTCGGGCCGATCACGCCGACGATGGCGCCGGCCGGGATCTTGAACGACAGGTCGTCGATCAGCATGCGGTCGCCGAACGACTTGGACACGCCCTTGAACTCGATCACTTCGTTGCCCAGGCGCTCGCCCGGCGGAATGAAGATCTCGTTGGTCTCGTTACGGCGCTGGTATTCGACCGAATTCAGTTCCTCGAAGCGGTTCAGGCGTGCCTTGCCCTTGGACTGGCGGCCCTTGGCGGCCGAGCGCACCCATTCCAGTTCCTTCTCGATCGCCTTCTGGCGCGACTTCTCCTGCTGGGCTTCCTGCTTGAGGCGGGCATCCTTCTGCTCCAGCCATTCGGTGTAGTTGCCTTTCCAGGGAATGCCGCGGCCGCGGTCCAGCTCGAGGATCCACTCGGCGGCGTTGTCGAGGAAGTAGCGATCATGCGTCACCGCCACCACCGTGCCGGTGTAGTCCTGCAGGAACTTCTCCAGCCAGTCGACCGACTCGGCGTCGAGATGGTTGGTCGGCTCGTCCAGCAGCAGCATGTCGGGCTTGGACAGCAGGAGGCGGCACAGCGCCACGCGGCGCTTCTCGCCACCGGAAAGCGGCCCCACCTTGGCGTCCCACGGCGGCAGGCGCAGCGCATCGGCGGCCACTTCCAGCTGACGCTCGAGCGCGTGGGCGTCGTTGGCGGCCAGCAGGTTTTCCAGCTGTTCCTGTTCCTTGGCCAGCGCATCGAAGTCGGCGCCTTCCTCGGCGTAGGCGGCGTACACCTCTTCCAGCCGCTTCTGCGCGTCCAGCACCACCGACACGCCTTCCTCGACCACTTCGCGTACGGTCTTCTCGGGGTCCAGCTCCGGCTCCTGCGCCAGATAGCCGACCTTGATGCCCGGCTGCGGGCGGGCTTCGCCCTGGAAGTCGGTATCCACGCCGGCCATGATCCTGAGCACCGTGGACTTGCCCGCGCCGTTCAGGCCCAGCAGGCCGATCTTCGCGCCGGGGAAGAAGCTGAGCGAGATGTCCTTGATGATCTGGCGCTTCGGGGGAACGATCTTGCTCACCCCGTTCATGGTGTAGATGTACTGCATGCTGGCTCCCGTAGGGCGGTCCGCAGGCCGCGTCGAGGCGCGGCCTGGCATAGTGAGGAACAAAGGGGAAAGGCCTCCGATTATCGCCGATCGGCCCGCGTGCCGCCATGGCGTCGCCCGGGCAGGCGCCGCGCGGGCGGCGAGGCTGTGGCTTTTGCAGGCGCCGAGGGCGCGAGCCATGATGAAGACCCCACACCCCGCCGGTGCAGCACGCTGGTGGTTTCGGCTGGATGCCACGCTGGCCCGCTGCGCCAGCCGTTGCGGTCGCATCGGTGTCGGCGTCTATGAATTTCTCTGTTTCGGGCTGAAACAGGCGTCCGCCTGCCTGTTTGGCGGGTTGATGGTAGCGCTGCTGGTCGGTAGCTGGCGCTGGTATCCGGCCCATGCGCTGCTGTCGCGCTACGACTTCCTGACCGTGTCTGCCGTGGCGATCCAGCTTGGCCTGCTGGCCAGCCGGCTGGAAAGCCTGGAAGAGGCGCGGGTGATCGTGCTGTTCCACGTGGTCGGTACGGCCATGGAATGGTTCAAGACCGGGATCGGCGCGTGGAGTTACCCGGGGGCGTCATACCTGCACATGGGTGGCGTGCCACTGTTCACCGGCTTCATGTATGCCTCGGTGGGCAGCTATATCGCGCGTGCCTGGCGGCTGTTCGACTTCCGTTTCACCCGGCACCCGCCGTTCGGGTCCAGCGTCGCATTGGCGGTGGCGATCTACGTGAATTTCTTCAGTCACCACTGGCTGCCGGACCTGCGCGGGCTGCTGTTCCTGGTGCTGGCCTGGCTGTTCGGGCCGACCTGGGTGCACTTCCGCATCCGGTGTGTGCACCGGCGCATGCCACTGCTGCTGGGTTTTGTGCTGGTGGCCGGGTTCATCTGGCTGGCCGAAAACGTGGGCACCTACACCCATGCCTGGATCTACCCGGCGCAGCGCGCGGGCTGGCATCCGGTGCCGCTGGCCAAACTGGGGTCCTGGCTGCTGCTGATGGTGATCAGCTACGTCATGGTTTCGGCGATTCACCGCCGGAAACCGGGCCAGTAGCTGCAACCCGGCGCCGGCGCTACAATTTCGGGTCTTGTCCAACCCCATCTGCCGAGGCCCCGAATGTTCCCGAAGGACTGCACGATCGCCGGTTACGACCCCGAACTGGCCCAGGCCATGGCCGATGAAGGCCGTCGCCAGGAGGATCACGTCGAGCTGATCGCTTCGGAGAACTACGCCAGCCCGCGCGTGATGGAGGCTCAGGGCTCCAAGCTCACCAACAAGTACGCCGAGGGCTACCCGGGCAAGCGCTACTACGGTGGCTGCGAATACGTCGACGTGGCCGAGCGGCTGGCGATCGACCGCGTGAAGCAGCTGTTCGGTGCCGACTACGCCAACGTGCAGCCGCATTCCGGCTCGCAGGCCAACCAGGCGGTGTACTTCGCCCTGCTGCAGCCGGGCGACACCATTCTGGGCATGAGCCTGGCCCACGGCGGCCACCTGACCCACGGCGCCAAGGTCAACGCTTCGGGCAAGCTGTTCAACGCCGTGCAGTACGGTGTGGACGCCAACGGCATCGTCGACATGGACGAGGTCGAGCGCCTGGCCGTGGAGCACAAGCCGAAGATGATCGTGGCTGGCTTCAGCGCCTACTCGCAGGTGATGGACTGGGCCCGCTTCCGCGCCATCGCCGACAAGGTCGGCGCCTACCTGTTCGTGGACATGGCGCACGTCGCCGGTCTGGTCGCCGCGGGCGAATACCCCAGCCCGCTGCCGCATGCCCATGTGGTCACCTCCACCACCCACAAGACCCTGCGCGGCCCGCGTGGCGGCATCATCGTCGCCAGCAACCAGGGCATGGGCGAGGCGGCCGAGGAGATCGCCAAGAAGCTGCAGTCGATCGTGTTCCCCGGTATCCAGGGCGGTCCGCTGATGCACGTGATCGCGGCCAAGGCGGTGGCCTTCAAGGAAGCGCTGGAGCCGGAGTTCAAGACCTACCAGCACCAGGTGGTGAAGAACGCCAAGGCCATGGCCAGGACCATCATCGAGCGCGGCTACAAGATCGTTTCCGGCGGCACCGAGAACCATCTGATGCTGATCGACATGATCGGCAAGGGCGTCACCGGCAAGGACGCGGAAGCGGCACTGGGCAAGGCGCACATCACGGTCAACAAGAACGCCGTGCCGAATGATCCGCAGAAGCCCTTCGTCACCTCCGGCCTGCGCGTGGGCACTCCCGCGGTCACCACCCGTGGCTACATGGAAGCCGACTGCGTGGACCTGGCCAACTGGATCTGCGACGTGCTCGACGCACCGGCCGACGAGGCGGTGATCGCCGCCGTGCGCGCCAAGGTCGAGGCGCAGTGCAAGAAGTTCCCGGTCTACGGTTGAGCGAGAAGCGAGTGAAGAGGAGTGAGAGAAAGGCCGGCTTGAGGATTTCCTCTCACTCCTCACTTCTCGACTCTCACTCCTGATCCCCTATGCATTGCCCTTTCTGCCAGCACGAAGACACCCGCGTGATCGATTCGCGTCTGACCGACGACGGTGCCACCGTGCGCCGCCGTCGCGAATGTCCGCAGTGCGGCGAGCGCTTCAACACCTATGAAACGGCGGAGCTGAAGCTGCCGGCGATCGTGAAAAGTGGCGAACGGCGCGAAGCTTTCGACGAGCACAAGCTGCGCACCAGTTTCGAGCGTGCGCTGCAGAAGCGGCCGGTGGCCAGCCACGACGTCGACAACTCGGTGCGCGAGGTCATCAATGACCTGCGTCGCAGTGGCGAGCGCGAGGTGCCGTCGCGGCACATCGGCGAGTTGGTGATGCGCGAGCTGGGCAAGCTCGACCAGGTTGCCTATGTGCGTTTCGCCTCGGTCTATCGCCGCTTCGAAGACGTGCAGGCGTTCCGCGAGGAAATCGAGAAGCTCGAGCGCGACCTGCCGGAACTGGAGAAGCTGCAGTTGTCGCTGCTCGGTGAGAGCTCGACCAGGCGCGGCCGGAAGGACTGAGCATGACGCGTCCGCGGAGGCATGCGACGTGTTCGTAGCAATCTATCGCTGGCGTTTGCATCCCGGGCTGGAGCAGGACTTCATCGCGAACTGGCAGGCGATCACCGCGCTCGGCCTCGCGGCCGGCTCGGGCGGTTCCAGCCTGTTCAGGGACGCCGACGGCTGCTGGGTGGCCATCGCGCGTTGGCCGTCGCGCGAGGCGCGCACGGCGTTCTTCGCGCAGCTGGCGGCCGAGGCGATCGATCCCGCACTGGGTGAACGTGCCCGCCAGGCCGTCATCGAGCGCTTTCCGGACCAGGAACTGGAGCCGGTGCGGGACATGTGGTCCGTGTTGCCGGGCGAGGTCGCGTGAAAATTTTCGACGCCATCGATCACGCCCATATGGCCCGTGCCCTCGCGCTGGCCGAGCGCGGGCTCTACACCACCCAGCCCAATCCGCGCGTCGGTTGCGTGATCGCCCATGGTGACCGCGTGGTGGGCGAGGGCTGGCACCAGCGGGCCGGCGGCCCGCATGCCGAGGTGTTCGCTCTGCGCGATGCGGGCGAACAGGCGCGTGGTGCCACCGCTTACGTCACGCTGGAACCATGCGGCCTGCACGGACGCACGCCGCCGTGTGCGGATGCGTTGATCGCCGCCGGCATCGCCCGCGTGGTGATCGCGGCCGAAGATACCTCGCAGGCCGAGGGTGCCGGACTGGCACGGCTGCGTGGCGCGGGCATCACGGTGGAAACCGGTCTGCTGCGCGAGCCGGCGCGTGCGCTCAATCCCGGCTTCTTCAGTCGCATCGAGCGCGGTCGCCCATTCGTGCGGCTGAAGCTGGCGATGAGCCTGGATGGACGCACCGCGCTGGCCAACGGCGCATCGAAGTGGATCACCGGCGAGCCGGCGCGGGCGGACGTGCAGCGCTGGCGCGCGCGCGCGTCGGCCATCCTCTCGGGCAGTGGCACCGTGCTGGCCGATGACCCGCGACTTACCGTGCGCCTGCCTGAAGGCGAGGCATTCACGCCGCCATGCCGGGTGGTGCTGGATCGCGACCTGCGCGTGCCGGCGCATTTCCATGTGATGGACGACACTGCGCCGACCCTGCGCATCCATGCGGTGGGCCGTTCCGCCCCGGCGGATGCCCCCGCTGGGGTGCGCCATGCGGGCGTGGCGCTGGACGGGCAGGGGCGGATGGATCTGGCGGCGGTGCTCGGGCTGCTGGCCGGCTACGCCGTCAACGAACTGCATGTGGAGGCAGGTGCCCGCCTGGGTGGAGCGCTGCTGGACGGTGGCTGGGTGGACGAACTGCTGCTCTATGTCGCACCGGTTCTGCTGGGCGACCGCGCGCGGCCACTGCTGGAACTGCCCCCGCTGGAGTCCATGGCCGGGCGCTGGCGCATGGGCGTGATCGAACAGCGCCAGGTCGGGACCGACTGGCGGCTGCGTCTGCACCCGCTGCCGCCGGCCGAAGGGTAAGTGCGGCGGCGCAGCCCGGTCTGGCGCAACGCAGTGTTTCGCCACCGACGACAACCGCGGGCAGGCGCCGCGCAGGGGTGGTGCTAGAATCTGTCGGCCGGCTTGCCGGCAGAACCAATTACGACGTCTTCAGGGCGGGGTGGAATTCCCCACCGGCGGTAGGTGCCAAGGCACGAGCCCGCGAGCGCTTCCGGGCCATCGGAAGGTCAGCAGATCCGGTCCAACGCCGGAGCCGACGGTCAGGTCATCCCGGTTTGCCGGGGCGGCTCACAGTCCGGATGAAAGAAGACGGTTCGAGGCGCGGCCATGCCGCGCGTCGGCCTCATGCCTTGGGGCGTTCTCGCATGTCATTACGCGGAGAACGTTTCATGATCACCCGTCTCGCAGACAGCACGGCCGCCCCCGTCCGGGAGGTGCGCTGATGTTCACTGGCATCATCCAGACCGTGGGTCGCGTGGCCCGGCTGGAACCGCGCGGCGGCGATGTGCGCCTGCACGTCGACACTGCTGACCTCGACCTGGCCGACGTACAACTGGGCGATTCCATCGCCGTCTCCGGTGTATGCCTGACCGCGGTGACGCTGGAGGCCCGGGGTTTCAGCGCCGATGTCTCCAACGAAACGCTGTCGCTGACCACGCTCGGCCAGCTCAAGGCGGGCGACCCGGTGAACCTGGAAAAGGCGCTGCGCCTGGCCGACCGGCTGGGCGGGCACCTGGTGTCCGGCCATGTCGACGGCCTGGGCAGGGTGGTGTCGGTGACGCCGGACGGCCGTTCGCAGCGCTGGACCTTCGAGGTGCCGGCCACGCTGGCGCGCTACATCGCCGCCAAGGGTTCGATCTGCATCGACGGCACCAGCCTGACCGTGAACGAAGTCAACAGCACGCGCTTTGGCGTGAACCTGATTCCGCACACGGTGGAACACACGGCATTCCATGCGCGTCGCGCGGGCGATGCGGTGAACATCGAAGTCGATGTGATCGCGCGCTACGTCGAGCGGCTGATCGGTGGCGGGCAGGCGTCCGGCATCGACGTCGACTTTCTCAAACAGCACGGTTTTGCCTGAAGGCAAGGAGTGAGTGGAGAGGAGTGAGAAGTGAGAGGAAGCAAGTGCGCGTCACACCCGATGGCTTCTCTCACTTCTCACTTCTCGTTCCTCACTTCTCGCTCCTCGCTCCTCGCTCAATCCCAATCTCCAAGGTTCCGCCCCATGCCTTTCAACACCATTCCCGAAATCCTCGACGACATCCGCGCCGGCCGCATGGTCGTGATCCTCGACGACGAGGACCGCGAGAACGAGGGCGACATCGTGATGGCTGCGCAGATGGTGCGGCCGGAGGACGTGAACTTCATGGTGCGCGAGGCGCGCGGGCTGCTGTGCCTGACGCTGACCGAGCAGCGCACGCGCCAGCTCGGCCTGCGCCCGATGGTCAGCGACAACACCTCGCCGTACCACACCAACTTCACTGTCTCGATCGAGGCGGCCGAAGGCGTCACCACTGGCATTTCCGCGCACGACCGCGCACGCACCATTCAGGTGGCGGTGAAGTCGGATGCGAAGCCGCACGACCTTTCGCAGCCCGGTCATGTGTTTCCGCTCACGGCGCAGCAGGGCGGTGTGCTGACCCGGGCTGGCCACACCGAGGCGGGCTGCGACCTGGCCGCGCTGGCCGGGCTGGAGCCGTCTTCGGTGCTGATCGAGATCCTGCACGAGGATGGTTCGATGGCTCGTCGCCCCGAGCTGGAAGCCTTCGCCACCCGGCATGGCCTGAAGATCGGCACCATCGCCGACCTGATCCGCTACCGGCTGGAAACCGAGAAGACGGTCGAGCGGGTGCACGAGGAAGAGGTGCAGACCGAGTTTGGCCCGTTCCGGCTGATCGCCTATCGCGACGCGATCCGTCGCGGACTGCACTTCGCCCTGGTCCGCGGCACGGTGGACGACGGCGCGCCGGTGCTCACCCGCGTGCACGTGCGCAACACCTTGTCCGATGTGCTGCATCTGCAGCGCGACGATCTCGGGCTCACCGTCACCGCTGCGTTGCGCCGCATCGCCGACGAGGACCGTGGCGTGCTGCTGGTGCTGTCCGGTGAAGACACCGCCGATGCCCTGCTTGCCCGCCTGCAGCGGCAGCCGTCACAGGTGTCGGCCGAAGACGCACAGCAGCAGGAATGGCGCCAGCTTGGCCTGGGCGCGCAGATGCTGGCCGACCTGGGCGTGCATCAGCTGCGCGTGATGGGCACGCCGCGCAAGCTGGTTGGCCTGGGCGGCTTCGGGCTGGAAGTGGTGGAACACGCCTGAAGGCAGGAGTAAGGAGTGAGAAGTGAGAGGTGGTCCTGGCTCCGCCTCGTGGGCGCCATGCCAATTCCCCGCGCTGTCGCTTACTCTCTACATCGCCCCTCGATCTTACGGTTCACCCTCCTCACTCCTAGATCCTAGATCCTAGCCATCCATGCCACGTATCCGCCTGATCGCCCCTTCCGGCTATCCCGCCGATCCCGCCGCGATGACACGTGGCGTCGCCCGCCTGCGCGAAGCGGGCTTCGCGGTGGATGGTGAGCAGGTGCTGCAACGTACCGAATTGCGTTTTGCCGGCAGCGATGCCGAGCGGGCCGGCGACATCAACGCCCTGGCGACGCTGGACGACCTGCCGGATATCGCCCTGGCCACGCGCGGCGGTTATGGCGCGGCGCGTCTGCTCGATCACCTGCATTACGACGCGCTGCGCGAGCGGCTGGCCGGCTCCGGGCTTGCCCTGGTCGGCCACAGCGACTTCACGGCCCTGCAGCTGGCGCTGTATGCGAAGTGCGGCGTGACCAGTTTCGCCGGTCCGTTGCTGGCCGACCTGGGCGCCGAGCCGGCGGACGCAACCACCTGGACGGAGTTCCGCGGCACGCTGGGGGCCGCATCGCGCAGCGTGGCGTGGTCGCAGGCCGGCGCGGACGGGCTGGACGTGCAGGGCACGCTCTGGGGCGGCAACCTAGCGGTGCTGTGCAGCCTGCTGGGCACGCCATATTTTCCTCGCATCGACGACGGCATCCTGTTCGTGGAAGACGTCGGCGAGCCGCCCTTCCGCATCGAACGCCTGCTGTACCAGCTGCATCTGTCAGGCGTCCTTGGGCGTCAGCGTGCCTTGCTGCTGGGCGGCTTCTCAGCCTGCCGGCCGGGACCGCGCGACAACGGCTACGACCTCGATGCCGCATTCGTGCAGATCGAGCGCGTGGCCGGCGTGCCGGTCGTGCGCGGCCTGCCGCATGGGCATGGGCACACCCAGCTCACCCTGCCGTTCGGGGCGCCCGCACGGCTGCAGGCGGCGGCCGGTGGCGCCACGCTGGCCTTTTCCGGCTATCCGCATCCGGGCCTTCGAGCAGGCGGACCCACAAACCCGTAAAATGGCCGACCCACATGGGTTTCCGGCCCATCCTAGGAAAATATCCGACATGAAAATCATCGAAGGCGATTTCGCCACGCCCAAGGGCCGCTTCGCCATCGTCGCCGGTCGCTTCAACGGCTTCGTCGTCGAACCGCTGGTGGCCGGTGCGCGTGACGCGCTGGTGCGCCATGGCGTGAAGGACGACGACATCGAGCTGGTGCGCGTGCCCGGCGCCTGGGAAATCGCGCTGGCCGCGCACAAGCTGGCCGCTTCCGGCCACTATGCGGCGGTGATCGCGCTGGGCGCGGTGATCCGCGGCAGCACCCCGCATTTCGACTATGTGGCCGGCGAGTGCGCCAAGGGCCTGGCCAAGGCCGCGCTGGACACCGGCGTGCCGGTGGCCTTCGGCGTGCTCACCACCGACAGCATCGAGCAGGCCATCGAGCGTTCGGGTACCAAGGCCGGCAACAAGGGCGTCGACGCCGCGCTGGCCGCGCTGGAGATGGTCAACCTGTACGGGCAGCTGTGATGACCACGCAGCATTCGGGCATCGATGCCGCCGCGCGTTCGCGCGCCCGTCGCCGCGCGCTGCAGGCACTGTATGCGTGGCAGATGAGCGGCAGTTCCATGAACGCCGTGATCGAGCAGTTCCGCCACGAGCAGGACATGGAAGTGGCCGATCTCGATTACTTCGAGAACCTGTTGCGCGGCGTGGCCGACCACGTCGACGCGCTGGACGCCCGGCTGCGTCCGCACCTGGACCGCGAGGTGGAGCAGGTCGATCCGATCGAGCGCGCTGCGCTGCGTCTCGGTGCCTACGAGCTGGAATTCCGCCCCGACGTGCCGTACCGGGTGATCCTTAACGAGGCGATCGAGGTCACCAAGCGTTTTGGTGCCGACCACGGCCACAGCTACGTCAACGGCGTGCTGGACAAGCTGGCGATCGAACTGCGCACGGCCGAGAAGAAAGGCTGATGCCGGGTACCCGCGTGGTGTCCGCAGCCGCCGGCCTGGTGCCGGTGCTGGAAACCGCGCGGCTGCGTCTACGCGGCCATCGCGCCGACGATTTCGAAGCGTTTGCCGCGATCTGGGCCGACGCGGACGTGGTCCGTTACATCGGCGGCAAGCCCTCGACGCCGCAGGAGTCGTGGATGCGCCTTCTGCGCTATCCCGGCATGTGGGCGCTGCTCGGCTACGGCTTCTGGGCCATCGAGGACAAAGCCAGCGGACGCCCGATCGGCGAAATCGGCTATGCCGATTTCAAGCGCGCGATCGAACCGCCGCTGGAAGGCATGCCGGAGATGGGCTGGGTGCTGGCCAGCGACGTCCATGGCAAGGGCTACGCGCGCGAAGCGCTGGACGCGGTGCTGGCCTGGGGGCAGCAGCATTTCGGCCCGCATCGCGCCGCCTGCATCATCGAGCCGGACAACGCCGCCTCGGTCCGGCTGGCTACAGGCGTCGGCTTCCGCTTCGTGCGCGAGGTGGCCTACCTCGACGTGCAGATCCACGTGTTCGTGCGCGACGCTGTTTGAACCCCGCTGATTGACGTGATGAGGCCCTGTGCGTGGGACGGTTCAGCCGCCCGCGCATGTCGCCCGGCTGGTATCGGCCACCGAGGCGATCAGCCAGTGTCCGTCCACCCGCACCATGCTGAAGGCGTCGGTACCGCAGTGGTGCAGTTTGCCGTCGAGCAGGAAACGGTAGGGTGCCCACACGATGGCCACGTCGTGATCCACCCGTACCAGTGGGTGCCGGATGTATTCCGCGACCCGGTGGCCGTCCGGTTTGAGTCGGCCGATGAAGTCGCCCAGGCTCAGTTGCACCGGCTTGCCGTGACGCATCAGCGCCATGCTGCCGGTCGGCAGCACATGGGCGCGCATGCCGGCCGGATCATGCCGGGCCATCGCGTCGAGAAAGCCTTGTACCGAGGCCAATGCGGCCTGTGCCGGATGGGCGGCCGGCAGCGCCATCACGGTCGCCGGGCACAGCAGGGCCACGGCCAGGATCGATCGGATGCGGATGGGCGGACGAGGGCACATGGCGGGCTCCTGCGGCAAGGCAGACATCGTTTCACGGCCGGCTGTTGCTGCATAGGCCGCAAGCGTGTACTGGCCTGCGCGCTTCATCCATGGAATGCTTGGCCGTTTTCTCCCCACGGCTGTACGCGACCCATGGAATTCCGACTGATCGACCGCATCCGCGAGCGCACCGCGCAGGAACGTGACGATGTTCCCCTCGGCATCGGCGACGATGCCGCGTTGCTGGCGGTACCGGCCGGCATGCAGCTGGCCGTGGCGATCGACACCATGGTCGAGGGCGTGCACTTCCTGCCGGGTACCGCGCCGGCCGACATCGGCTGGAAAGTGCTGGCAGTGAACCTGTCCGATCTTGCCGCGATGGGTGCCGCTCCGGCGTGGGCGCTGCTGGCGCTCACCCTGCCGGTAGGTATCGAGGCGGCGGCGCGTGCCGCTTTCGTCGACGGTTTCGCCGAAGGCTTCGCCGCACTGGCGAAGCCGCAGCAACTGGCCCTGGTCGGCGGCGACACCACCGGCGGTCCGCTGAGCATCAGCGTGGCCGTGCACGGCTTCGTGCCGCCGGGGCAGGCGCTGCTGCGCTCGGGTGCCAGGCCGGGCGATGCGGTGATGGTCACCGGCACGCTGGGCGATGGGGCGGCCGGCCTGCAGGTAATGCGCGAGGACCGCGGCGACAGCGCCGATCCGGCCATCGCTCACCTGCTGTCGCGCATGCGCCGGCCGACGCCGCGGCTGGCGGCCGGGCTGGCGTTGCGCGGTCGCGCGCGGGCCTGCATCGACGTGTCCGACGGCCTGCTGGCGGATCTCGGCCACATTTGCGAATGCAGCGGCGTGGGGGCGGAACTGGATGCGGCGCTGCTGCCGCGTTCGCCGGCACTGGTCGAGGTGTTCGGCGACTTGGCCGCACGCGACTTCGCGCTTGCCGGCGGCGACGATTACGAGCTGTGTTTCACCCTGCCGATGGACCAGGTCGACGCGGTGCGTGCCGAGCTGGACGCACTGGGCTGCGGCGCTACCCGCATCGGTTGCATCGTCGAAGGCAGCGAGGTGCGCGTGCGCGGCGAAGACGGCGCATGGCTGGCGTTGGCCTCGCGTGGCTGGGATCATTTCGGCGCATGACCGATCGCAAAGTACTCACCGCCGAACAGCGTCGCCGGCTCACCGCCTCGGTATCCGGCTGGATCGCCTGCGGCTTCGGTTCCGGCCTGGCACCCAGGGCGCAGGGCACCTTCGGTTCGCTGGCGGCGATCCTGCCCTGGCTGCTGCTGCGCCACCTGTCCTTGCCCTGGTATCTGCTGGTGCTGGTGCTGGCCTTCGTGCTGGGCGTGTGGGCCTGCGAGCGCGCCGGTCGTGCGCTGGGCGTGGACGATCACCGCAGCCTGGTCTGGGACGAGTTCGTCGGCCAGTGGCTGGCACTGCTGCCGGCGCTGCTGGCACCGTGGTGGGCGGTGCTGGCCGGTTTCGCGCTGTTCCGCCTGTTCGACGTGTGGAAGCCGTGGCCGATCCGCTGGTTCGACCGGCACCTGAAAGGCGGCCTTGGGGTGATGGTCGACGACGTGATCGCCGGCGTGTTCGCGGCGGTCGTGCTGGCCTGCGCGCTGGTGCCGCTGCACTGAACGCGATGGTCGGTGGCGGCTCAGTGACTGAGCCGCGCGGAATGCCGACTGCGAAAGCTGGATGTGCCTTGCAACAGCCGCAGGGCTGGTCATCCAGCGCCTTCGAGCGATTGAACCTGAAGGCACTGGATGCCTGCCTGCGCAGGCATGACGAACAAAAGCGGGTGGTCCGGTGTCTCAAGCGCCGCGTGCGCGTTGTCGTGTGGCTCAGACCGGTTGCGTTCGGCCGATGGCATCCAGTTCGGCCAGCGCTTCCGCCTGCAGGGTCAGTGCTGCGGCAGCCAGGTTCTCGCGCAGGTGGGCAGGCGACGATGTGCCGGGAATCAGCAGGATGTTCGGCGCACGCGCCAGCAGCCAGGCCAGTGCCACCTGCATTGGCGTGGCGCCGAGACGCGCGGCCACGGCCGACAGGGCGTTGGACTGCAGCGGCGTGAAGCCGCCCAGCGGGAAGAACGGCACGTAGGCGATACCTTGCCGGCCCAGTGCGTCGATGAAGGCGTCGTCCGCGCGATGTACCAGGTTGTAGTGGTTCTGCACGCAGACGACTTCGCCAATGCGCTGCGCCTGCTCGACCTGTGCCGGCGTGACATTGCTCAGGCCCAGATGGCGTATCAGGCCGCGCTGCTGCAGTTCGGCCAGCGTGCTGAACTGCGCCTCGATGGAACCCTCGCTGGGCGCGTGCACGTCGCCCATCACACGCAGGTTCACCACGTCGAGCACGTCGGCACCGAGATGGCGCAGGTTGTCGTGCACCGCGCTCACCAACTGGTCGGGTTGTTGCGCCGGCAGCCAGGAGGCATCCGCGCCACGCACCGCGCCGACCTTGGTCACGATCGACAGGTTGTCGGCGTAGGGATGCAGTGCCTCGCGGATCAGCTTGTTGGTGACGTGCGGGCCGTAGAAGTCGCTGGTGTCGATATGGTCGACGCCGGCCTCGATCGCCTCGCGCAGTACGGCAAGCGCGGTGGCATGGTCCTTCGGCGGTCCGAACACACCGGGGCCGGCCAGCTGCATGGCGCCGTAGCCCATGCGGGCTACGTCGCGGTGGCCCAGCCGGAACTGGCCGGCCTGCTTGATATCGGTCATGGAAGGTCTCCGTGGGTGTTGTGTCGTGGATGGCACACAGCATAGGCAGGCACCGGCGTTACGATAATCCGATCAAATCGGCACGGCCTGTGCGGGATATCGAACAATGGCAGCTGACCTGCAGGATCTTTTTGCCTTCATGGCGGTGGTGCGCGCGGGCGGCTTCCGCGAGGGCGCGCGCGCCAGCGGCAGCTCGGCATCCAGCCTCAGCGAGGCGGTGCGTCGGCTGGAAACACGACTGGGCGTGCGCCTGCTTCATCGCACCACGCGCAGCGTCAGCCCCACGGAAGCCGGTGCGCGTCTGGCCGAACGACTGGCCCCGGCATTGGGTGAGGTCGAGGCCGCGCTCGACGTGGTCAACCACTATCGCGACCGCCCGGTCGGCACGCTGCGGCTGAATGTGCCGGCCAGCGCGGCACGGCTGGTGCTGCCGCCGATCATCGTTCCGTTCCTCAAGACCTACCCCGACATCCGCCTGGAGGTCGTGATCGAGGAAAGCTTCGTCGACCTGCTGGCCATCGGTTGCGATGCCGGCATCCGCTACGACGAGCGGCTGGAGCAGGACATGATCGCGGTACCGATCGGTCCGCGCGTGCAGCGCATGGCCACTGCGGCGGCGCCGGCCTATCTCGACGCGCGGGGGCGTCCGCAGCATCCGCGCGACCTGCTGGAACACGCCTGCCTGCGCGGCCAGTTCGCCAGCGGCGTGATGCCGACATGGGAATTCGAGCGCGACGGCGAGGTGGTCCGCGTCGACCCCACCGGTCCGCTGCTGGTGCGCCTGGGTGCGGGCGCGGATCTCAAGGTCGATGCCGCGCTGGCCGGTCTGGGCATCATCCATCTGTTCGAGGACTGGCTGAAACCGCACCTGGAAAGCGGGCAACTGGAGCCGGTGCTGGAACCGTGGTGGCAACCCTTCAGCGGCCCGTTCCTCTATTACCCCGGCCGTCGCCAGCTGCCGGCACCGCTGCGCGCCTTCGTCGATTTCATTCGTACGCACTGAGTCGCGTTGGCGCAGGTGTCGGGTCAGCGAGGCGAAGGCAGGGGTGCGGGCCGTTTCGCAGTATCGGCTGCCGGCAGGCAGTGCATGCCGCGCAGCGTGGTCTCCACCGCCTGCGCCAGCCTGGTGTGCGGTTCGGCGCCGAGCAGTGCGACCAGCTTGCGGTTGTCCAACTGCAGCGGTCGTTGCCACAGGTAGCGCATCTCGCGCAGTTCGCGCAGCAGGGTGACGAAGGGCGCAGCCAGCGTAGCCAGCCACCATGGAAACGCGCGCACGCGCAGCCGCGGCTGGCTGGCCGCGGCACGGATGGCGTTGGCCAGCGCGTTGCCGTCGATCCAGTGGCCGCCGAAGTGGACGCGCTCGAACACCGCCAGCGCGGACTCGCGTTCCAGCAGGCGCACCACGGTCTCGGCGACGTCGGGCAGGTAGGCCCAGGCGTGGCGTAGGTCGCGACGGCCCGGGTACAGCATTGCGCGCACCGGGCGGCCCGGCTTCACCAGCGCCGCAAACCAGCTGCTTGCCGTGCGCGTGCCGAAGAAGTCGCCGCAGCGCAGAATCACCGTGCGCACACCCTCATTGGCCGCGCGTTCCAGCCGGCGCTCCAGTTCCACCCGGATCGCACCCTTGCGGGTCAGTGGATGCTGCGGCGAATCCTCGTGCAGCAGCGGCAGCGCATCGGGGCCGTAGTTGTAGACGGTGCCGGGCAGCACGATGCGCGCACCGTTGGCACGGGCGGCAGCAATGGTGTGGTCGATCATCGGCAGCACCCGCGTCGACCAGTGGCGATAGCCCGGCGGATTGACCGCATGCACGATCACCGCCACGCCGCGTGCTGCCGCCAGCACGTCGTCGGCGCGCATGGCGTCGCCGTCGATCCATTCGATGTCCGGCGACAGCCCCGGCCGTGTGGCATCGCGGACCAGTGCGCGTACCTGCCAGCCGCGACGCAACAGCGCGGCGGCGGTCTCACCGCCGAAGCCGCCGGTGGCGCCCAGTACCAGCACCTTGCGTGTCGTGTTCATCGCGTTCTCCGTGGTTGAAGGCGACCCCAGCATGGGCTCGTCCAGGTCAAAGGAAAATTGCCCAACATCAAACATCTGCTATACATAAATGCATGGCCATGACCGAACCGGGCTGGGAGCTTTACCGATCCTTCCTCGCGGTGGCGCGCGAAGGCAGCCTGTCGGCGGCCGCGCGCATGCTGGGCATGACCCAGCCCAGCGTGGGGCGGCACATCCGCCAACTGGAGGTGGCGCTGGGCGTGGCACTGTTCACCCGCTCGCCGCGCGGTCTGGCGCTGACCGAGCTCGGCGACGAGCTGGCCGCGCACGCGCAGTCGATGGATGCTGCCTCGGCGGCGTTGCGCCGTGCCGCGTCGGGCAGCCGGCAAGACGTGCGCGGCGTGGTGCGGATCAGCTGCAGCGACGTGGTTGGTGCCGAGGTGCTGCCGCCGATGCTGGTGACGCTGCGCAAGCGCTATCCCGGCATCGTGATCGAGTTGTCGCCGTCGAACCGGGTCGAGGATCTGCTGCGCAAGGACGCCGACATCGCCGTGCGCATGGTGCGCCCCACCCAGGGCGCACTGGTGGCCCGGCGGGTAGGCAGCATTCCGCTTGGGCTATACGCGCACCGTCGCTACCTCAAGGCGCACGGCCGGCCACAAAAAGTAGGCGAGCTGGCGCAGCACGCGATCATCGGCTTCGACCACGAGACGCCTGCCCTGCGGGCGATCCGCCACCGCCTGCCGTTCGGACGCGAACACTTCGCGCTGCGCACTGACAGCGATCTGACCCAACTGGCCGCACTGCGCGCCGGTTTCGGCATCGGCGTCTGCCAGTGCGCTATCGCCCGACGCGACCGCCAACTGGAACGCCTGCTGCCCGACGCCTTCGAACTCGAACTCGACACCTGGCTGGTCATGCACGAAGACCTGCGCACCAGCCACCGCGTGCGCGCGGTGTACGACCATCTTTTTGCGGCGTTGAAGAATTATGTCGGAGGCGGTGCCGGGACGGAGGCGTGAGCGAGGCCAGAACATGCGTCTGAGTGAGTGGGTGTTACATCATTAGTCAGTAGCCAATGTTGGCCGTGGTCCCGTGCCGAATCCGCCTCCCGCGTGCAAACCAGCGACTGTTGGTCAAGAATGCTCTGGAATCTTCAGGGAGGGCGTCATGAACTGCTTCGACCATCCAGCCGTGACTGCGTTGGGAGCCTGCAAGGCCTACGGCAACGGACTGTATCGTGGATGTGGGGCGCGGACTTCCCTGCAAGGGCGAGCATGAACGCATGGTGCAGGCTGACGACGATATGCTTAGACGGAACCAATAAGCTCGGTCTGCGGTGCCTCGAAACATCATTCTAATGCCTGCCTTCTATCGTTCAGAGCGGCATGCGGTTTGGACAAGCTGCGGCTGACAGCGATCACGCCATCGTGGATGCATGTCTCGGCAGATCTAGCGCGAGAACTTTTTCAAAGTGTACATGGCAGTATTTTTGGATTAACTCGTACAGGGGGTGGTATGGATACCGAATGTCAGGCTTGTGGTTATCAAAGAAAAGTGACGGATCAGGCTCCAGATTGGCAATGCCCCTCTTGTGGCAAGGCGTATGTAAAGACCTCGCAAAAATCGCCCAGTCCCTTGGTGATCTATGCTGATAATCTCTCCGAAGAGTCACGCAATCAATTGCGTGATGGAGTTACATGCCGGATTGAACCGAAGGAAACGACCCTTAACAAGCATGGGGTGCTCATCGGGAGTCTGTTTTCGCTCTTGATCTTGGTTGTTCCTATGCTTCTCGATCCGTCGTCAGCATCCGATATTCTTCTTCACAGCAACCTTACTTCGGTGGTGCTCATATTTATCGCGCTGATGGGGTTGGTGGTTCTAGGTAGGCGCGTGAGTGCGGGAGTTGATTCAGGTAACAGCAAATCTGTCTTTTTATTTGCCGCCACATTCTTTGGTGTCGTCCTTGCGGTGCTTTTTTTTGGCTTCTCGATTTCAGGTCATAACGAAGCACGCATCGAGGCTAAGATTCAACACAATGGCGCACGTACCACGGCTGATGTTGTCCATATCTATAGTGGAATATGCGGAAGGAGGTCTTGCGGCATCAATGTTGAATATGTATTCACGCCATCAACTGGGGTAAGCGTTGTATCGAAGCCAATACATGGCTACGCAGAGTTGGCCGACCATTCAAATGATCCGCGTGTCATTTATGCACGCACAAATAAGGAGGTTCCGATTGCCTACGAGGTTGGTCATCCTGAGGTGTCGGCACTGAACTTCAATGATGACGTTTTTCGCCTTGATCATGGTAAACGTTATCGCAAAGGTATTGCCTTCTTGGGTGATATTTTCCTGGGCATTTTTTTGCTGGTACTTGTGTTGCTTGGTTTTAACCTCTGGTTGCGTCCAGGCAGGAAGTCGAATGTCGATTGACCCATGTTCGACAGAGTCTTGCTATGAGGGTAAGCGTCCGCCAACCTTGCCCCGCCTGTCCATCGCTGCACTTCCGCTGCCGAATGGCTGCGACGGGTTGCAGATGATCCATAGCCTTTGACGAAGGCTTTCGACCGATGCCAGGAGAAGAAGCGGTTATGTCCGTACTCGTTCGCCAAGCCACGATCGAAGATCTGGAGCAACTTGCGCCTATGTTCGATAGCTATCGGCAGTTTTGCAGGAAGAATGCAGATGTGGATCTTGCGCATGCATTTCTGCGGGAGCGTCTCCAGCGTCAGGAGTCGCTGATTCTGGTGGCCGGGCTGTCCCGGCAGCTGGTCGGTTTCACTCAGCTTTTCCCAAGTTTCTCGTCTGCCGACGCCGGTCGCACGTTCATACTGGGTGACCTGTTCGTTGCTCCCGAGGCGCGCCGCGAGGGCGTGGCGACGGCATTGGTTGCCGAGGCCATGAAGGTCGCTCGCGCCCACGGCGCAGTCAGCCTGAGCCTTTCTACTGCGCGCGCGAACGTGCAGGCGCAGACGTTGTACGAGTCGCTGGGCTGGAAGCAGGACGACTTCTTCTACCACTACAACTTTGCGCTTTGAATTGCCGGATGCATGCTGCAAGCCGGGGTCTCCACGCGTCGCCGTAATCGTCACGCATGCCCCGGCCCGTAGGTGTGCTTCGGCCCGAGGTATGCCGCGACCTTCGCCAGCTTTGGCGCGCCGAAGCCGTACTCCAGGGCGATGCGCAGCTTGCGGGTGCGGACGGGGTCGAAGCGTTCGAGTTTGCGGTGGCCGATGGTGGTGCCCCAGGCCATGGGTTTCCAGGTGCCGTGGTGCCAGCGGTCGACGCGGTAGTTGGCGATGGTCTGGCCGTGGGCGATCGCTTCGCGCAGGTCGAGGGTGTCGAACGTGATCTCGGCCGGCAGTTCGATGTCGAGCGTCGCAGCGCGCTCGTTCTGGCGTGGCGTCCAGTAGCTGTCCGGGTTGTCGTCGAGCACGTTGGCGGCGCGATGGCCGGTGGCGCTGCTGCTGGCGATGACGCGGGCGCCGTGCAGCAGGTCGTGGGCAAACATGGTTCGGCGTTGGGCGGCGAAGCCGTGCAGGGCGGCCACGTCGGTGGGGTAGAACAGGCCGTCGCGATCGGGCGGCACGCTGAGCAGCAGCTTGCTGTTGCGACCGACCGACTGCATGTACAGCTCGATCAGGTTGTCGGGGCTGCGCACTTTGTCGTTTTCGTCGGCATGCCAGAACCAGCCGGGCCGGATCGACACGTCGGCTTCGCCGGGTCGCCAGGCCGAACCGTAGGGGTCGCCGTGCCCCAGCAGGTCGCCGACCCAAGGGCGGTCGAAGCCGGCGTAGGGCACCCGCGCCGGGTCCACGGTGGACCAGCAGGTGAGGCCGGCAGCGCCTTTTTCGTTGCCGATCCAGCGCACGTCAGGTCCGGCGTCGGAGAAGATCACGGCGTTGGGCTGCAGCCGGCGCACGGTGGCGTGGATGCGCGGCCAGTCGTAGGCCTGGTGCGGGCCGGACGGGCCTTCGCCGTTGGCGCCGTCGAACCACACTTCCACGACCGGGCCGTAGTGGGTCAGCAGCTCGGTGAGCTGCGCCACGTAGAAGTCGTTATAGGCCTTGCCGCTGCCGTAGCTCTTGGCGTTGCGGTCCCATGGCGAAAGGTAGAAGCCGACGCCCAGCCCTTCGGCATGGCAGGCATCGACAAACTCGCGCACTACGTCGCCCTTGCCGTTTTTCCACGGGCTGCTGGCCACCGAGTGGCGGGTGGTCGCGGTGGGCCACAGGCAGAAGCCGTCATGGTGCTTGGTGGTGAGGATCATGCTGCGGAAGCCGGTTTCCCTGGCGGTGCGTGCCCACTGCCGCGCGTCGAGATGGCGCGGGTTGAAGATCGCGGGCGACTCGGTGCCGTCGCCCCATTCCCTGCCGGTGAAGGTGTTGACGGTGAAATGCACGAACATCGCCAGTTCCTCGCGCTGCCAGCGCAACTGCTGCGGCGTGGGCTCGGGGCGCGTGGACAGTGGCGTTCCTGTCGTCTGGGCGGTCGTGGCGTCCGACCATCGTGCGGTGCCGGTGCCGAGCACTGCGGCGGTGGAGCTGGCGATCAGAAAGCGGCGACGATCCATGCGTACCTCCGGTGGGCCGCCGCGGCGGCGGGCTGGGTTTACACAGCTGGGGGTGGATGACGGTCCGACTATAGATTAGTTTGTATCGATCTAAATAGTCTGGCGGCGATGCCCCGTCGTGGACGCCTGCGCACAAGCGCGGCATGCTCAGCGGTCACCGTGCTGCTAAGGAGATGGTCCGATGCTTTATCGCCGCCTGGGTCGTTCCGGCCTTCAATTGTCCGCGCTGTCGTTTGGCGCCTGGGTCACGTTCGGGCGGCAGGTGGGCCGCTCGCAGGCGCGCGACCTGCTGGCGCTGGCCTACGACCATGGCGTCAATTTCTTCGACAACGCCGAGGTGTACAACCACGGTGAGGCCGAGCGGCTGATGGGCGACGTGCTGGCCGACCTGCGCTTTCCGCGCGACAGCTACTGTGTGTCGAGCAAGGTGTTCTTCGGGGCGGTGGCGCAGCCGAAGCCGACCCAGCGCGGGCTGTCGCGCAAGCATGTGATGGAAGCCTGCCACCAGGCATTGCAGCGCCTGCATGTGGAGCACCTGGACCTGTACTTCTGTCACCGTCCCGACCCGGATACGCCGGTGGAGGAAACCGTGGCAGCAATGGACATGCTGGTGCGCCAGGGCAAGGTGCTGTACTGGGGCACCAGCGAGTGGCCGGCCGAGCTGATCGCCGAGGCGCACCGGGTGGCGCGGCAGAACCACATGATCGCGCCGACGATGGAACAGCCGCAGTACAACCTGCTGCACCGTGAGCGGGTGGAGCGCGAATACGCGCCGTTGTACGAAAGCTATGGCATGGGTACCACGATCTGGTCGCCGCTGGCCTCGGGCCTGCTCACCGGCAAATACAACAACGGCGTGCCCGACGATTCGCGGCTGGCGCAGACTGGTTACGAGTGGTTGCGCGACGAGATACTGGGCAACGGCGGCGAGCGCCTGAGCAAGGTACGCCGCCTGCAGCCGCTGGCCGACGAGCTCGGGGTGAGCCTGGCGCAGCTGTCGATCGCCTGGTGCCTGCTCAACCCGCATGTGTCCACGGTGATGCTGGGCGCCAGCCGGCGCGAGCAGCTCGAACACAATCTCGCAGCGCTCGATGTGCTGCCGCGACTGGACGCGGCGATGCGCCAGCGCATCGAGCAGGCGGTGGGCTGAACAGCGGCAATGGCGGCAGGGTTGACGAATAAATGCGAATCATTATCATCTAATCCGACATCTGATTGATTCGGAGTTCCGCCATGTCCGTGTCCACCACCCTGGGCTTTCCCGCCGAGCCGGTCGCCTTGCCGCGTCCGTTCCGTCTGCTGTCGCTGAAGAAAACCGCCGCCACACCAGACGCGCCGGTGCGGCGCATGTCCAGCCAGGCCCTGCTGGCGGGCGGACGCGAACTGGTGATCCAGCACCAGGGCAGCGAGTACCACCTGCGCCTGACCCGCAACGACAAGCTGATCCTGACCAAGTAACCCGGCCGGGCGACGCTGTCGCCTGGCCGTGCATCTGTCCCATCCCTGCCCATGCCGCCGCCGGGCCTTTCGGTAACCCTGGAGGTTGCGATGTTCGGTTGGCTGGCTGCGCACCCCGCCGCATGGGGGCGCCCTTTCCACGGCGGACACGCCGAGCGGCGCTGGCTGCGCATGCCCGGCGGCATGCTGGCGCAACACCTGATGCGACTCGGCCACGTGCTGTATCTGCCGGGCCCGGCCATGGACGCGGCGTTGCCGGCATGCCCGACGGGCTGGCTGGCCGAGCGGCGTGAACTGGCGTTTCTGCTGCGTCCGCATCGGCTGGCAGTTGCCGGCGTGGTGGACACCGACGGGCCACGCGAATGGCTGGAATGCGTGGACCACTCGGGCCGCGTGCAGGCACGGCTGTATCTGTTGCCGGATACCGATTACCTCGCTTGGGACGCACTGCTGGCCGCGGGCGAACGCGTGTCGGCACCGCAACCCGGCATGCCGCAGGACTTCCGTCCGCGCGGTGCCTGTCTGGCCCGTTTCCACGGCTACCTCTTGGCCGGCCTGACGGTGTTCGGGCTGGACCGCAGCGTGGCGGTGTCCCGGCTTGGACATGAGGTGGCACAGCGCATCGCCAGGGCTGAGGCGGTGGCGATGCCACGACACGTCAGCGGTTGAAGCAGCGCCGACGCAGGCGCACTGTCCGCCGCGCCGGGACCTGTCCGGGGCGAACGCTCGACTGTCCGGCCAAGTGTCCGCGGACACTTTCGTTCCGCAGGACTAGGCTTCCAACTGATTGATGTGAAAGTGATTCGCGGGTTGCGGAGGCGCTGGCACGGCGCTTGCTGAACTGGGGAGGGGCCGCACGGTATGCGGCCGGGACTGCGTCATGATCCGCGACACCTCCGCTCAAGACCGCATGGTCGAAATCAAACCCAACCGCAAGCGCCGCTTCATGCTGATCGGCATCGGTGTCGCCGTGCTGGTGGTGCTGGGGCTGACCATGCCGGGCATCCTGCGCCTGTTCTCCGCGCAATCGTCGGTCAGCGCCTCGCGATTGGCCTTCGCCACGGTCGAGCGCGGTCCGTTCATCAACGACATCGCCGCCGAAGGTCAGGTGGTGGCGGCCAACAGTCCCACGCTGTATGCCACCTACGGCGGTTCGGTGACGATGAAGGTGCGCGCCGGCGACAGCGTGAAGAAGGGTCAGGTGCTGGCCGTGATCGACAGCCCCGAACTGCTCAACCAGCTGGCGCAGGCGCAGTCCAAGGCTGCCGGCCTGAAGGTGGACTGGCTGCAGGCGCAGGTGGATGCGCGGACCAAGCGTGGCGACCTGCAGAAGGCGTTCGACAACGCGCAGATCGACGCCAAGAGCGCCGCCACCAACCTCGACCGCGAACAGAAGGCGTTCGCCGCCGGTGCCGCCACCGGCGTGGAAGTCGACCAGTCCAAGGACGCCTTGGAAAAGGCGCGCATCGCGCTGTCGCATGCCAGGGCCGATCTGGGCATGAACAACGACAGCCTGAACTTCAACATCCAGGCCAAGAAGCTGGCCTGGCAGAACCAGAAGCTGGTGGTGGACAACCTGCAGCGCGAAGTGGACGACCTCAACGTGAAGTCGCCGGTGGAAGGCCAGGTCGGCCAGCTGTTCATCGCACCGGTCGCGACCGTGGCGAAGGACGCCAAGCTGCTCAGCGTGATCGACCTGAGCGCGCTGGAAGTGCAGGTGCAGGTGCCGGAAAGCTTCGCCCGTTCGCTGGGTATCGGCATGCTCAGCGAGATCAGCGGCAACGGCAGCACCTGGAAGGGCAAGGTCAGTGCGATTTCGCCCGAAGTGGTCAACGGCGAAGTGGCTGCGCGGGTGCGCTTCGACGGTGCCACGCCGAAGGAACTGCGCCAGAACCAGCGCCTGTCGGTGCGCATCGTGCTCGATCACCGCGACAACGTGCTGACCGTGCAGCGTGGCTCCTTCGTGGACGAGTCCGGCGGCAGCTACGCCTACGTGGTGCATGACGGCATCGCGGTCAAGACCCCGATCCGCATCGGCGCCACCAGCATCGACAAGGTCGAGATCCTGCAGGGCCTGAAGGTCGGCGACCAGGTCGTGATCTCCGGCACCGACAACTTCAAGAGCGCCGACCGCGTGGTGATCAGTCACTGAACGTGACCCACACCCGCGCCCGAGCGCATAGGGCAGGTGCCGGTCGGCCATGGCCGCACCTGTTCGAACCGGACCGTTTCGCCCGGAAGGCTTCCGGCAACGTTGTTGAACTTTCCATCCACCGCCACGAGGAACGTGAACCATGCTGAAGATGACCCACCTGTCCAAGGTCTACCGCACCGAAGTGGTGGAAACCTATGCGCTGCGCGATTTCAACATCGACGTGAAGGAAGGCGAGTTCGTCGCCGTCACCGGCCCCTCCGGTTCGGGCAAGACCACCTTCCTGACCATCGCCGGCCTGCTCGAAACCTTCACCGGTGGCGAATACCACCTCGACGGCATCGAGGTGAGCCAGCTCAACGACAACGCCCGCTCGAAGATCCGCAACGAGAAGATCGGCTTCATCTTCCAGGCGTTCAACCTGATTCCCGACCTGAACGTGTACGACAACGTGGAAGTGCCGCTGCGCTACCGCGGCATGAAGTCGGCCGAGCGCAAGCAGCGCATCATGGACGCGCTGGAACGCGTGGGCCTGGCTTCGCGCCACAAGCACTACCCGGCCGAACTGTCCGGCGGCCAGCAACAGCGCGTGGCGATCGCCCGTGCGCTGGCCGGCTCGCCGCGTCTGCTGCTGGCCGACGAACCGACCGGCAACCTGGACACCCAGATGGCGCGCGGCGTGATGGAGCTGCTGGAAGAAATCCATCGCGAGGGCGCCACCATCGTGATGGTCACCCACGACCCGGAACTGGCCGCGCGCGCCCAGCGCAACGTGCACATCATCGATGGCCAGGTGGTCGACCTTGCTGAAGATCCGCGCTTCCACAGCAGCGTGATGGCGGCGCGCAGTGGCGTGACCGAGGCCTGAGCCACCCATGACCGTCCACGTGTCCGTTACCTGCGAGTCCCGTCCATGCGTATGAAGCTGTTGCCCGTGCTGCTCGTGCTTGCCGTGGTCCCGTTCGCGGGGCACGGCGAGGACCTGATGGACGCCTACCGTCAGGCGGTGTCCAACGACCCGGTGCTGGCCACCGCCGATGCCCAGCGGCTGCTGGTGGCCGAAGACGTGCCGGCCGCGCGTGCCGCGCTGCTGCCGCAGTTGTCCGCCGGGCTGGAGTTCGACCAGATCCACAGCGGTGGAACCAATCAGACGACCGACAGCAGCGGCAACATCGTCAGCACCAGCGGCGGCGGACACACGCGGGAGCGCAGCCTGACCGGCACGCTCAGCCAGCCGATCATCGACCTGGCCGCGATCGCCGACCTGCGGGCGGCGCACGCGGCCAGCGATGCCCAGGAACAGACCTACCGCGCGGCGTTGCAGAACCTCTACGTGCGCGTGGCCAGGGCCTATTTCAACGTGCTGGTGGCGCAGGACACGGTCGAGATCTACCGCAACTACGAGGACGCCTACAAGCAGGAGTTCGACCAGACCCGCACGCGCTTCAAGAACGGTCTGTCGATGGCGGCGGACGTGGCGCAGTCGAAGGCCTACTACCTGTACATCAAGGCGCAGCGGATCAGCGCCCAGGACAGCCTGAAGGACGCGCGCAAGGCGCTGCAGCAGATCACCGGCGAGCCGGTCGGCACGCTGAAGAAGCTGCGCGACGATCTGCCGATGCAGCCGCCCAAGCCGGACAACGCGAAGGCCTGGGTGGATGCCGCGATGCAGACCAACCCGACCCTGCTGGCTGCGCGCTACACGGTGCGCGCCGACCAGCACCGGGTGTTCGCCGCGCGTGCCGGGCACCTGCCGACCCTGACCGCGGGCGTGGGCTACAACAAATTCGGCCAGTGGACGAACACCATGCCGGGCAGCGGGACCTATGGTCCGGCCACCACCACGGTGGGCCTGACCCTGAGCATTCCGCTGTTCAGCGGTGGCCTGACCCATGCCCGGGTCAAGCAGGCCATCTACCAGCGCGACGCCGACCAGGGCACGCTGGAAAGCGAGCGCCGCCTGGCCGAACGCGATGCCAGCAATTACTTCAACCTGGTGGTGGACGGCATCGACCAGGTCGACAGCGCACGCGAATCTGTCGCGGCAGCGAAGCAGTCGCTGGCCTCAATGCGCGCGGGCTATTCGATCGGCACGCAGTCGCTGACCAACGTGGTGTTCGCGATCGAGACGCTGGCCAACGTGCAGAGCGAATACACGGTGGTGCGCCACCAGTTCATCCTCAACAAACTGCTGCTGAAGCAGGCCGCCGGCACCATAAGCGTGGCCGATCTGCAGGCGATCAACCGGTTGCTGCAATGAACCGTGCACGCATGCATCGCATCGACGCCACGGCGACACGCCATCAACGGAGGGCATGAGCCATGCTGGCCTATTACCTCGAACTCGGCCTGCGCAGCCTGCGCCGCAACCCGATGCTGACAGCCTTGATGGTGATGGCGATCGGCTTCGGCGTGGCCGCATCGATGATCACCTGGTCGGTGTTCCGCGCGGTGTCCGGCAACCCGATCCCCGACAAGTCGGCACAGCTGTTCACTCCGCAGATCGACAGCTGGGGGCCGCAGCAGAACCTGCCCCACAACGAACCGGCGGAAGCGCTGGACTATGTGGATGCGACGGCGCTGATGCATGCACACGCGGCGAAACGGCAGACCGTTTTCTACATGGTGGGAATGAGGGTGATGCCGGGCGGCAGCCGCGAGCTGCCGTTGAATGCCAACGGTTACGCCGTCACCAGCGACTTCTTCACCATGTTCGAGGTGCCGTTCCGATACGGCAGTGGCTGGAGTGCGCAGGACGACCATGCGCGTGCGGCCGACGTGGTCATCAGCGACACGCTCAATCAGAAACTGTTCGGTGGCGCCGACAGCGTGGGTCGCATGATCAATCTTGGCGGGCATGGTTACCGCGTCGTGGGGGTAACCCATCACTGGAATCCGAAGCCGCGTTTCTACGACCTGTTCAGTACGCAGGGTTTTGCCGACGAGCCGGACATCTACATGGTGTTCAACCGTGCGATCGATCTGCACATGCATCCCGATGGTCGCAACACCTGTCGTGGTTCGCTCAGCTTCACTAACTGGCAGAGCTATCTGCAAAGCAATTGCGCGTGGATAACGCCGTGGGTGGAACTGGATACCCCGGCCGAAGTCGCCAGCTATCGCCGTTTTCTCACCAATTACGCCGCCGAGCAGCAGCGTGCGGGCCGCTTCAACTGGGCGCCCAACGTACGCCTGCGTGACGTGGTGCAGTGGATGGACTACGAACAGGTGGTGCCACCGGAAAGCCGCATCTCGCTGGTGGTGTCGCTGGGCTTCTTCGTGATCTGCCTGGTCAACACCATTGGCCTGCTGCTGGCCAAGTTCCTGCGCCGTTCGGGCGAAATCGGTGTGCGCCGTGCGCTGGGCGCCACACGGCAGGAGATCTACACGCAGTACCTGATCGAGGCGGGCACGGTGGGGTTGGCCGGTGGCGTGCTGGGGCTGCTGTTCACGGCGGCCGGCGTGTCCAGTGTGGGAATCCTGTTTCCGCCGCAGATCGCCCGGCTGGCACACCTCGATCTCTCGCTGGTGGGGCTGACCCTGCTGGTGGCGATCATCGCGACCGTGCTGGCGGCGTTCTATCCGGCCTGGCGCGCGGCCCATGTGCAGCCGGCCTGGCAGTTGAAGTCGAACTGAGGCGACAACGATGAGTCTCGAGATCAAACCCATCCTCGTCGCACTGCGCCGGCACAAGGCGGGCACCCTGCTGATCGCGCTGCAGATCGCGTTGACTCTGGCGATCGTCTGCAACGCGCTGTTCATTATCCATCAGCGGTTGGCGATCGTGTCCCAGCCAAGTGGCGTGGACGAGGCAGACGTATTCGTCATCGCCAACCGGTGGGCCGACACCGCACAATCGACGACGCAGGTGGATGCGCAGGTGCGTGCCGACCTGCTGGCGCTGCGTCAGCTGCCCGCCGTGCGTGATGCCACGCCTTCCAGCGGTTATCCCTTGCAGGGCGGTGGTTGGGACAATTTCGTCACGATGACGCCCGACCAGACCAAGCCGACGACCGATGCGGCGATCTATACCGGCGACACGCATTTCATTGACACGCTGGGCCTGAAACTGATCGCGGGGCGCAATTTCCGCTCTGACGATGTGATGGTGATGGGTACCCAGCAAAGCATCACGCCACCGACGGTGATCGTGAGCAAGGCGCTGGCCGACCGCTTGTTTCCGGGTGGCGACGCATTGGGCAAGAGTTTCTATGCAATGGGTACGACGCCGAGCACCATCATCGGCATCGTCGACACACTGCATCGGCAAGGCGTGGATCAATGGAGCCAGGCGCATGCCGGGCAGTCGCTGATCTGGCCGCTGCGCGCCGACGACTCGCGCGGCATCTTCTACATCGTGCGTGCCAAACCGGGCCAGCTTGCCACCGCCATGCGCGAGGCGCCCAAGGCCCTGTATGCGCAGAGCCGCATGCGTCTCCTCGACCTCAAGGACAGCATCCAGGACTACGCCACGATCCGTCACAAGGTGTTCGACAGCGATCGCGGCATGGTGATCCTGATGAGCGTGATCAGCATCGTGCTGCTGGCGATCACCGCCGCGGGCATCGTCGGCCTGACCAGCTTCTGGGTTGGCCAGCGGCGCAAGCAGATCGGCGTGCGCCGCGCACTGGGCGCGACCCGCAACGACATCCTCGGCTATTTCCTCACCGAGAATTTCATGATCAGCCTGGCCGGTGTGGCACTGGGCACCGTGCTGGCGCTGGCCTTCAACCTCTGGATGGTCACCCACTTCGCGATGGACCACATGTCGCTGGCCTACATCGGTGTCGGCGTGCTGGTGCTGTTGCTGCTGGGGCAGGGTGCGGTACTGGCGCCGGCGCTGCGCGCGTCGCGCGTGTCACCGATCGAGGCGACACGTACGGCCTAGCGCAGGCAGGCGGCAAGCAACAGCAGTAGGCGGTTTGCGTAACGGGACAACGTGATGGACAGCTTTGGCCGTGTGACCGCTGGTCCATCGAATGCAACGAGATCGTGTTCGCCAACGGGGGCGTGAAACATGTTTGGCTATTACCTGGATCTGGCCCTGCGCAGCCTCAAGCGCAGCCCCGGCCTCACCGTGCTGATGGTGCTCGCCATCGGCTTCGGCGTGGCCGCGTCGATGACCACCTGGTCGGTGTTCCGTGCGGTATCGGGCGACCCGATACCGTGGAAGTCGTCGAAGCTGTTCGTACCGCAGCTCGACATCTGGGGGCCGGAGACCCGCAAGAAGGGTGGCTACGATCATCTGCCCGATGCGCTGGACTACACCGACGCGGTGGCACTGATGCGCGATCACCGTGCGAAGTACCAGTCGGCGATGTATCAGATTTCGCCCTCGGTGGTGCCGGCCGACGCGGCCAAGCATCCGGTCCATGTCAGCGGGCATGCGGTCTACAGCGAATTCTTCCCGATGCTGGACGTGCCGTTCCTGTACGGCAGTGGCTGGACCGCGCAGGAAGACCATGAACGCGCCCATGTGGTGGTGATCAGCAGCAAGCTCAACCGGAAGTTGTTCGGCGGTGCCAACAGCGTGGGCAAGACGATCGATGTCGAAGGCAAGGATTACCGCGTGGTGGGTGTGGCCAATCACTGGAATCCGCAGCCACGCTTCTACGACCTGGTGAATTCCGGCGGCTTCCATACCGACGCGGAAGACCTGTTCATGCCGTTCCAGACCGCCATCGACATGGGACTTTCCAACAACGGCAACACGAACTGCGACGCGATACCGAAGGAAGCCGGCTTCGTCGGCCTGCAGCATTCCAGTTGTGTGTGGATCGCCTACATGGCCGAACTGGACAGCGCCGGTGCGGTGCGCAGCTATCGCGATTACCTGAAGAACTACATGCGCCAGCAGCAACAGTCGGGGCGCTTTGCCTGGCCGCCCAAGACCGAATTGCGCGACCTGCCCCAGTGGCTGAGTTACCAGCATGTGGTGCCCAGCGATACCAAGGTGTCGCTGCTGGTGGCGCTGGGGTTGCTGATCGTTTGCCTGGTGAACACGGCCGGCCTGCTGCTGGCCAAGTTCCTGCGCCGCAGCGGCGAGATCGGCGTGCGTCGCGCATTGGGCGCGCCGAGGGCGGCGGTGTATGCGCAATTCCTGACCGAGGCGGGCATCGTCGGGCTGTCCGGCGGCGTGCTCGGTCTGCTGCTGACCGGACTGGGTGTGGCCAGCGTGAGCTGGGTGCTGCCGAAGGACATCGCCGCACTGGCCCGGCTGAACGTGTCGCTGCTGCTGTTGACCCTGCTGGTGGCGGTCGTGGCGACCCTGCTGGCGGGGTTGTATCCCACCTATCGCGCCTCGCGGGTCCAGCCTGCGTGGCAGCTGAAAAGCAACTGATGCATTCCCGCACGGCACGCCTGGTCGTCACGCCTGTCTGCACGGCGATCCGGCGGCTTCGGCATCAACACACCATGGCACGGGGTTCCGGCATTCGCCGGAACGACAGGCGAAAGAGGACTCGGGCATGACCATCCATCCCATGATCGCGGCGCTGCGCAAGCACAAGGCCGGCGTGGTGCTGATCGCACTGCAGATCGCGTTGACTTTGGCGATCGTCTGCAACGCGGTATTCATCATCGGCCAGCGCATCCAGCGCGTGGACCGCCCCACCGGCCTGAAGGAACAGGACCTGTTCCTGGTGACCAACCAGTGGGTGGGTGCGCCTACCGGCGATGACCCGGCCAGCATCCAGAAACTGGATTCACTGCTTCGCGAGGATCTGGTCACATTGCGTTCGTTGCCCGACGTGGCCTCGGTGTCGCCGGTCAACTCGATGCCCCTGCTCAATTCGAGCTGGAACGGCGCGGTGGCGCTGCAGCCGGGTGCGACGCTGCAAACCATCAAGGCGCGTACCACCTACTTCTTCGGCGACCAGAACTTCGTGACGACGATGGGCCTGCACCTGATCGCCGGCCGCGACTTCAATGCGGGCGACGTCGCCAACAAGGGTTTTCGCAACACTTCCGAGCCGAACATCATCATCGTGACCAAGGCCCTGGCAGACCAGGTGTTCCCCAAGGGCAACGCGATCGGCAAGGCGATCTATCTGGACGGAAGCAATACGCCGAGCACCATCGTCGGGGAAGTGGCACGCCTGCAGTCACCCTCCACGGGGAGCGGGTCCAATGCTTCTGTCTGGAATGCGGTGATCGAGCCAGCCCGCCTGGATGGCAATTTCGCCCTCTACGCGGTGCGCGCCAAGCCGGGACGGATACAGGCGGCGATGCGCGAGGTGGCGCCGGCGCTGTACAAGGCCGACCCGATGCGTGTGCTGGACGACGACAGCGTCAAATCGTTCGCGGACATCCGCGCGCACGCCTACCGCGCCGACGTGGGTATGGCGATCCTGATGGGCGTGATCTGCCTGATCCTGCTCGGCGTCACCGCCGCGGGCATCGTAGGCCTGACCAGTTTCTGGGTCGGCCAGCGGCATCGCCAGATCGGCGTGCGCCGTGCGCTGGGTGCGCGCAAGTCCGACATCCTGCATTACTTCCAGTGGGAAAACCTGCTGATCGCGGGCGGCGGCGCCGTGGCCGGCGTGGGCATGGCGATCATCCTCAACCTGCTGCTGATGAAGTACTACGAGATGAACCGGTTGCCGGTGCCCTACGTGCTGGCCGGCGTCGTGGTGGTGCTGCTGCTTGGACAGTGCGCGGTATTCGCACCGGCGCGACGCGCATCCAACGTGCCGCCGGTGGTGGCGACGCGGTCGGCGTGAATGTTCTGGCGGCGAGGGATGCCGCCAGGGCCTGGATCGACAACGGAACCGTGTGCTGTACGGGTTCCAGGAGAGCAAGGGACATCAAGTGCTGGCTTATTACTTCAACCTGGCGTTGCGCAGCCTGAAACGCAACAAGGTGCTGACGGCGCTGATGGTGCTGACGATCGCGTTGGGCATCGGCACCAGCATGACCACACTGACGGTCATGCACGTGCTGTCGGGCGATCCGATTCCGCAGAAAAGCGCACAGCTTTTCCGCGTGCGGATGAACGTGTTTCCCGATGCCAACTTCAAGCCGGGCGACAAGGTGCCGGACAACCTGACCCGCCGCGATGCCACTGCGCTGATGGGGGATGCGCGTGGCGACCGGCAGGCGATGATGTCCGCGGGGTCGATGGTGGTGTCAACAGCGCAGGGCGATCCTCTGAGTGTTGAGGCGCGCTATACCAGTGCGGATTTCTTCCCCATGTTCGACGTGCCGTTGCGTTATGGGCATGGCTGGAGCCGCGCGGACGACACCGCACGCGAACGCGTCGCGGTGATTTCGGCAGCCTTGAACGAGCAGTTGTTCGGCGGCCGCGACAGTGTCGGCAAGACGCTTAATGTGGGGGATCAGTCGCTGCGCGTGATCGGGGTGCTGGGCGACTGGAACATGAACCCGCGCTTCTACGACCTGAGCAACG